>DATDGX010000083.1:0-27791 GCA_036521875.1 Binataceae bacterium (SeqCode) | reverse complement strand
GGAGCATCCGGAGGCGATGACCTTTCGCACCGACGACGGCGGCCGCGCCGGTCTGTCGTTCATCCAGCCGAAAAGCGGCGACGACATTCGCAAGCGCAACCGGATGATGAAGGCGTGGGCGGATTGGGGATGCGGGATGCTCGGACGCACGCCCGACTACCTGAACGTCGGCATCGCCGCGATGGCGGCGGCGCGCGAATTCTTCGCGGAGAGCGACAAACGCTTCGGCGACAACATCGCGAACTATTATCTCGAGGCGCGCAATCACGACTGGTGCGCGACGCATACCCTGGTCAATCCGCGCGCCAGCCGCGCGGCCGGATGGGCGGGTCATACCGACGCCGAGCTCGCGCTCAAGGTCGTCGATCGCGGCAGCGCCGGAATCGTTGTCAGCGGATGCCGGATGCTCGCGACGCTCGCGCCGCTCTCCGAGGAGCTGCTGGTCTTCCCCTCGACGGTGCTCAAAGCCGAGCCCGCCGCCGAGCCGTTCGCGCTCGCCTTCGCGATTCCCAACAACGCCAAAGGACTCAAGTTCATCTGCCGCGACCCCTACGACATTGGCCGGTCGCGCTTCGACCATCCGCTTGCCTCACGTTTCGAGGAGATGGACGCGGTCGTCATCTTCAACCAGGTCACGGTGCCGTGGGAGCGCGTGTTCCTGTGCGGTGACGTGGCGCGCTGCAATGCGCTGTTCGCCGCGACCAGCGCCGTCGTCCACATGATGCAACAAGTGGTCGTCAAGAATGTCGCGAAGAGCGAGTTCCTGCTCGGGCTTGCCGCGCGGATCGCAGAGGCCTCCGACGCGATGCCGCTGCAGCACGTGCGCGAGCGCCTCGCCGAAATGATCACGACCACCGAGACCATGCGCGCGTGCTTGCGCGCGTCGGAGGCTGATGCGGCGCCCGACAAGTGGGGCATCACGGTGCCGGCCAGGGCACCGCTCGACACGGCGCGCAACTTATTTCCGCGGCTCTATCCGCGGCTGGTCGAAATCATCCAGCTCAACAGCTCGAGCTCGCTGATGGCGACGCCGTCGGAACGCGACTTCAAGAATCCCGAGGAAGTCGCGGACATCGAGCGCTACTTCGGCGCCGCCGACGCCGGCGCGCGCGACCGCGTCGCGCTGTACCGGCTGGCGTGGGACGTGGCATGCAGCGCGTTCGGCGGAAGGCAGGTTCTCTACGAGCGTTTTTTTTTCGGCGACCCGGTGCGGATGGCGAGTGCGCTGGTCGACAACACGGACCTGAAACCTCTCGTCGAGCGAGTCAAGGCGTTCCTCGCCCGCTCCGACTGAGCGCCGCTTCATTCGAGTCCCGCGCATGAGTTTTCGCGCGCCGAAAATTGTCGGGATCGTCAACCTCACCGAGGATTCATTCTCGGACGGTGGGCTGTACCTGCAGACCGACGCCGCGATCGCGCGATGCCTCGAGTTGGTGCGCGACGGCGCCGATATCCTCGATCTCGGCGCCGCGTCGAGCAATCCCGACGCGAAGAAGGTGGCTCCCGCCGACGAGATCCTCCGCCTCGAGCCGGTGGTCGACGCGATCGCGGCACACGGAACGGAAGCCTCGCACGCGACGGAAATCTCGATCGACACGTTCAAGCCTGAAGTGCAGCGCTGGGCAGCCGCGCGCGACATTGCATATCTGAACGACATCCGCGGCTTCCCCGACCCGAGCATTTACACCGACCTCGCGAGGGCTCGCTGCCGGCTCGTCGTGATGCATTCGATCCAGCGCAGCGAGCGAGCGACGCGCGTCGCCAGCGACGCTCCTGCGGTGATAGCCGCGATGTACCAGTTTTTCGAGGAGCGCATCGGCGCGCTCACCGGCGCCGGCGTCGCCCGCGAGCGGCTGATTCTCGATCCCGGCATGGGTTACTTTCTCGGCTCCAGCCCGGAGCCGTCGATCCTGGCGCTGAGCGGCCTCGCCGAGTTACGCGCGAGATTCGGCTTGCCGATCCTGGTCTCGGTCTCGCGAAAATCGTTTCTCGGCGCGATCACGGGGCGCGACGTTGCTGAACGCGGAGCCGCCACGCTCGCCGCGGAAATCCACGCCGCGCTGAGCGGCGCGGATTTTATTCGCACCCACGACGCGCGCCAGCTTCGCGATGCGATCAAGGTGATTGCCGCGCTCGAATCCGCGCCGGATTGAATTTAATTGCTACGGCGCCGTCGCCTTTCGCTGACCCGTGTCGACGGCTATCGTCTCCGCTATCGGTCAAATGGCGCGACTACGAAAATCAGCCCGGCTGTGGAAGCCCGAATCACGCGCGGCGGCTCAGCATGCGCTGGTGCGCGACGATGGAGTGTATTTCACGATTGATCCGCTCGCGATTTTCGGTCGCCGCGCGCCGCTCGAAATTGAAATCGGCGCTGGCAAGGGCGAGTTCATCATCGCGCGCGCGGCGCAGAATCCCGCGCACGATTTCCTCGCGGTCGAGCTCTCCAGCATCATCGCGCGGCTCCTCGCGACGCGATGCGGCGGCGCAAATCTGCCCAATCTGCGGGTCGCGCGAATGGACGCGCGCACGCTGGTGAACCTGATGCTCCCAGACGCAAGCATCGCCGCATATCACATATATTTTCCCGACCCGTGGCCCAAGGAACGCCACGTGAAGCATCGCCTGTTCACGCCCTATCTCGTGCATAGCCTCGCCCGCACCCTCGATCCCGAAGGCAGCCTTTTCGTCGCAACCGACGTGGCTGACTACGCCGACTTGATTTTCGCGATGCTCGCGGCTGGCGGGTTCGCGCGCGGCTCCGACGAGGCGCCGGGCGGGCGCTGCTCCGGCTTCGCGCGCAAGTACCTCGCAGCGGGCAAGCCGGTGTATTCGGCGGCCTTCACGCGCGCGCCCGCCGCCGCCCAAACCGCATCCGCATGACCCGCGCAATAGCATGCTGCGGCATGATATGGTTGGCCTGCTGAAATCACGCATAGGAACGTGGTTTGCAATGCCCGAACCCCTTGTTTAACCTGTCACCAGTTCCCAATATGCGGCGTGCGCTTGTGACAGTGGTGGCGCTCAGTCTGCTGCCCATGTTTGCGTGTAGCCTGCGGAAGCCCCCGACCGGCGAGGACTTCTATGCCCAGGGCCAGCGCAACTTTACCGATCACGAGTACAGCCCCGCGATCGAGAACTACCAGCGGCTCATCGATCAGTACCCCTTCAGCCCGTATGCCGAGGACGCCGAGATGAAGATCGGCCTCGCGCATTATCAGATGAAGGACTATGCGGAAGCGGTCGGAGCGCTCGACGACTTCCAGCGGATGCATCCGACCAGCAAGAACCTTGACCTCGTCGATTACTACATCGCGATGAGCTACTACGATCAGATTGGCCGCGAGGATCAGGATCAGACCAAGACCGCGGCGGCGCTCAAACGCTTCGAGGAAATCGAGCAGCGCTTCCCTGAAGGCAACTTCGCAGCGCTCGCACAGGAGCATGTCAGTGTGTGCCGCGAGATGCTCGCGCGCCACGAACTGATCGTGAGCAACTTCTATTACAATCGCGCCAACTTCAAAGCGGCGGAGTCGCGGCTCGCCGAGGTCATGCAGAAGTATCCCGACACGCCGATCGCGCCGGACGCGCTGTTCGAACTCGGGCAGGCGCTCGAGAAGCAGGGCAAAAAGTACTCGGCGGCGCAGGCGTTTGCCGCGGAGCTGAGGCACTTCCCCGACACGCCCTACACCCCCAAAGCGAAAGCCGAGCTGAAGAAACTGCATCAGCAGGTCGACACCGAAGAAGATCCGCTGCCGCTGGTCCTCGCGGAGACGGGCTACGGCGCCAATCCCGACGCCGACGCGCAAAATCACGTCGTCGTCCGCCAGCGCTCCGACAGCACCGGCGATTTCCCCCTGGTCTCGGCGGCGCCGGCTTACGGTCCCGACGGTCTGCCGAATCTCGACGCGCCCAAATCGAGTGCCGCGCCAGGACCGCCCGCCGCCGCCGAGCCGGCGCCGTCCGGAGCGCAGATGCTCAAGACCATCAGACTCTCGTCAGCAAATCCGCCGATGTCGGTAATCTTCGATCTCACCGGCCCGGTTCAGTTCGACAAGCATCTCGAGAGCGGCCCCGGTTTCTCGACTGCAGTCGTACTGCTCAAGGGCGTCAGGCCTGACGTCGGCCTCGGGCACCATTTGGTTTTCGACCGCTCGATCTTCAAGGACTGCGACGTACAGAGCAGCTCGCAAGGAACCACCGTCACCGTCAACACCGTGCCGGTGACCAACTTCGCGGTGGTGCCTCTGGACGGCCCGCCGCGCCTGCTGGTGACGTTCACGCCGTCAAGCCAGAACCAGGCGATGGGTTCAAGCGTCAATACGACTTTCTGACGATTGGGCAATCGCGAGCCGAATTGACGGCGGCACAGTCGGCGAAAAAACTCCGCTCAAGAATCTCAGCTGAATACCTGGTCGAACTTTATTCCGGCGAACTCCAGCACCACCTCCGCATAAACTTTCAGGCCCCACAAAAAACCGTTGACCGGCAGGCGCTCGTCGTTGCCGTGATATAGCGAGCCGAACGGCATGTGCGGATCGAGCTTCACGGGCGCAAAGCCGTAGCACGCCGCGCCGAGCCGCGAATAAAACTTATTGTCGGTGGCGCCGGGGATCATCCATGCGATCGCGCGCGCGCCGGGGTCAGCCGCCTCGATCCGCCGGCGCATCAAGTCGAAGAGCGGAGTGTCGGCGCTGGTCTCGACCGGCGGCGCGGTCTTGAGCAACTCGAAGGTCGGCTCAGGCCCGACGATCGCGCGTAACTCGGCCATGAACGATTCGGGATCCTGGCCGGGCAGCGTGCGGCCGTCGAGCACCAGCGACGCCTCGCCTGGAATGACGTTGTCCTTGTAGCCGGCGCGCAGGATAGTCGGCGACACGGTGTTCGCGAGCATCGGCGCAAACATGGGGCCCGGCGAATCGATCGGCACGCCCATGGTGTCGAGGGTCTTGCGCATCAGCGGCGACACGCGCCGGCGCATCGGCGTGTTCACGATTTTCGTCACCAGTTCCGCCATCCGCGAGATAGCGGTGTCGCGGCGCGGCATCGACCCGTGCCCCGGCGGCGCCGTCACTTTCATCTTGATCGTGACGAATCCCTTTTCCGCGATTTGAATCGGATAGAAGCGGCGGCTGCCCAGATACACCGTGAAGCCGCCGACCTCGTTCAACACGTAACCCGCACGGACCAGGTCGGGATGCCGCTCGACGAGAAACTTGGCGCCAAGGTCCGAGCCCGCCTCCTCGTCCGCGACCGCGGCCATGATCAGATCGCGGTTCGGCACCGCGCCGGCGCGCTTCACAGCCGCCATGATCACCAGGTCCATCGCCGACTTCGACTTCATGTCGATCGAGCCGCGGCCCCAGATGCATCCGTCGGCCAGTTCGGCGCTGAACGGCTCGCGACTCCATCCTGCGCGTTCGACCGGCACCACGTCGGTATGCGACGAGAGCAGCAGCGGCGCCTCGGCCGAATTGCCGCCGCGAATTCGCGCGACCAGGCTGGCTCGCGTCGGAGCGCTTTCACGGATCACGTGATCGATCCCGTGGCGCGTCAGCGCCTCGGCAAGATAGTCGGTGGCGATTCGCTCGTTGCCGGGCGGGTTGGTGGTGTCGAGCCGCACCAAAGCTCGCAGGCTCTCGACCGCCTCGTTCTGAACACTCTCCCACGACGTTCTCATCAGTTGGTTCCTTCGCGCGGGCCGGTTGATGAACCGCGTCAGCGAAACTATCACGCGAACGACCGTACGAGGGAACCGATCGTGTCGCGAGCGTCTGCGATGGCGTCGTGGAAATTGCCGGGATAGGCTCGGTCCGAGGTTGCGGCGCTTGGAGATAGTCTGCATCGAGCGGGTGATGATCGCGGTCGCGGACGTGGACGACGCGCGCGATCGATGGCGCCGCGCCGGATTCGCGATCGCGCCGAGCGAATATCGCGACGAGCGGATTCGCGTCGCTCGTCTCGCCGCGGGCGCAGTCGCGATCGATCTCTGCAGCGTCGACACGTCGGTGCGCGAATCTCGAGCCGGCTCGCTCGAGGCGCAAGTACGCGCGACCGCCGCGCGCGGCGGCGGAATCGTCGGATGGACCTGGGGCGTCCGCGGACCGATCGAGTCGCCCGACGCCGACGCAGCCCTGAGAGCGACCAGGTTGACAAACGTCCTCACCCTGACGGCTACCGTCGACGATTTACCGCAACGTTACGCACGCCTTGCTGCGCTATGCGGCGCCAACGCCAACACCGTCGACTACCTCGAGCATATCGTCGTCATGACTCCCGTGCTCGAAGACGCCATCGCCGCCAACGAAGCGCTCGGCGTTCCATGCAAGCGCATCCGCGACGCGGGACGCGGCATGCGGCAGGCCTTCTTCAAGCTCGAGCAGACGGTGATCGAAGTCGTGGGCCCGGCTCCCGACCGTCCCGGATGCTGGGGCGTCGCGTTCATGTGCACCGACATCGCGAAGGCAGTCGCGACGGCTCGAAGCGCAGGCCTTGAAGCGACCGAGCCCAAGGCCGCGATTCAGGGCGGCCGCATCGCGCGCATCGTCGCCCCGCTCGACGGCGTCGCGATCGCGTTCATGGAAGCGCCCGCGCCCGCGGCTTCATGAACCGCAATCCGTTCTGACTACTGCGAAGCCCGCTCGCGCCAGTCCAGGATCACGCCCATGTATGCCGAGCGATCGGCGATCAGTTGCGCATAGACCTCCGGCGCCTTGGCGTACGCGAAGCGATGACTCAGCAACGAGCCGACCTCGATCCTTTTGCCGGCAAGGTAATCGAAGAACAGTTCATTGTGGCGGACATGGGTCCACGGATTGTCGGGCGTCGCGGCCGCCGGATGCGACGTCTCGTGAGTCCCGATGATGGTGAAGCTCGGTGCGTTGCAGAGGTCGTGAAAGTCGAAAGAGCTTGCGCCGCGCGGACTCGAAAGCACGATGAAACGTCCCTGCCGGCGAAGGCTCGCCAGCTCGCCCTCGATCAGCGCCGGATCGCCGGTGACTTCGAACACCACGTCGGCCAGGCGCCCGCGGTTCGCCTCGCGCACGCGAGCGCGCACGTCGTCGCGGCGCGGATTGAGCGCGAGCACGGCCGGCGACTTCGGCAGGAGCGCCAGGCGATACTCGGAGACGTCGGCGGCGACTACGCGGCTCGCGCCCGCGATCACGGCAAGGCGCACCGCGAGTTGCCCCAACAGGCCGCATCCGTTGACTACGATCGTCTCACCCCAGGTCACGTGCGCGCGCCGGATCGAATTCATCACGATCGCGGCGAGCGCGAACAGCGCCGCCTCCTGGTCGGGAACCTCGTCGGGAATTGGCGCGAGTGCCGCGGGGCGCGCCGTCACCCACGCCGCGTGCGGGCCTCGGCTCGCGACGCGCCGCCCAAGCCAGGCGGGATCGACGCCCGCCCCGGCTTCGGCGACGCGGCCCACGTTGGAATATCCGGCGACGAAGGGAAAGCGCCCGTACTGCGCCCAAACTGAACGCTCGGGAAAATCGCCCGAATAGATGGTGAGCTCGGTGCCGGTGCTGATAAGCGTCAGCGCGGTTTCGATCAGCACTTCCCCCGCCGCCGGGCGCGGCCGCTCCCGCGGTTCGATTACCGCGCTGCGCGGCCGGTCAAATACGATCGTTGGATTATCCATTTAATTCGGAAGTATATACTTTACGCAATTGAGACCAAAAAAAGTTAGGAGCAACCGTACGTAGCGTCACTGGGATTCCAGCCCCGGGTTATTCTGCAAATGTCAAAGGTTGTCGAAGGATTCCGGCGAGCTTTCTGGCCGAGGTTGGACAATGCTCAAACGGCGAAAGAGACGGCACATTTGGCTGGATTGTTCGCTATGGTTATTGGCGTATCGCGCATAGTGGGCGCAATCATCGCGAACCTAAACGTTCAAACCGTTATGAACAACCCACCTCATGTTCACGTGGGGATTTATGCCTATTCGCTAATTCTAATCGTTTTGGGACTGTTCGTATTTCGGTTGTCGCGAGCTGCGGCGTTTCTGGTTCTAGTATCCCCCGTCGTGGAAAGCATTTATTTCATAGCTAAGCATCCAACCGCTTACGACAAATGGGAGGCACTCATTTGTTGGGCGATTTATACCGACATTTTGATCAACGGCCTGCGTGGGACATTTGCTTGGCCGCGATTGGAGCACACGGAAAACCGCCCGCTACGCTAGGTGCGTAAAACATATACCCCCGATTTAATTGAACCCATCCTGTTGATAGCGACTTGCATGCGGAGCGGTAACCAGCCTTTCCGAGAGCCTCCACAACGCGCACGTCTGCTTCGATGATGTTCCATCGCGATTTTGATTAGTGCGCGGACTTGAGGGACGGAAGCGGCGCGCTATCAGGTAACGTCGCCAGACTTCCAATTGCCATGGAATCCTACCGGCACGCGATGGTCGAGATGCGCCCGCGCGACAGGTCCCTGCTCAATTTGCTCCGCGTCAAATATCGCCAGATGGCTCGCGTTACGATCTTCATCGAAGATGTTGGTCAGCAGATAGCCTTCGCCCTCCGCGCCGGCATTCCTGGGCACGAAGACGGGTTCGGCCACAGCAGATCGCGGGCCGGCCGCGTAGACGCGCATCTTTCCGGCAGTGTGATCGAAACGCCCGATGCCGCGATGAAAGATGTCGTCGCTGCCCGGCCCGCCGAGACAGGCGACATAGCCGTGCCAGTAACTCAGTCCGGTGCGCCGCTCGTCGATGCGCGGGTACTCACAGCGCTCGTCACTCAGTCTTTCCACGGCGAAACTCCCTGGCTTGCTCCAAGCGATCTCCCAGCGGGTCAGCAATTGAGTAGCGCGGCGATGGTCGGTTGGCGAACCATCCGCCAGCGGAAACAGCGGAACTTCCTGCTGGCAGACGTCAACCACAATTCGGTCTCCGTCGTTGAACGCATTCATGGAATGCCACACCATGCACGCCGCACAATTGAACCATCGGATGTCCTCCGCGCCGCCGTTCCTCGGCATAATACCGACGTGGGTGCCCTTCTCCGGTTCCCATGCGATCAGCGGCGCGCCGGCCATCGCCCGTTTGATCGACACCGTCACCGGACACATCACCAGGACGACAAAATCCCGCGTCACCGCGAAATCATGGACCAATACCGGAAACGGCCCGCTGACCAATTGCGATCGAACCAGCTCGCCGGCCGGGTTCGCGACATAGAACTCGATATCGCTGGTCACGCGGCCGGCCGGAAAGTTCGCGAAAAACAGCATCTCACCCGAATCCGGATCGATCTTCGGATGCGCCGTCATGTTGCGTGGCAGCTTCTGGTTGAAGGACCAGCGGCCGATCGTCTCCAGAGTAACCGGGTCGATTTCGATCGGCCCATGCCCTTCTTCCAGGGCCAACAGCTTGTTCCCGTGCCAGACGAGGTTGGTGTTCGCGACGCTGTCCGTCGGCATGCCGGCGACGCTCGGATCCGAATCCGAGGGCATGCCCGAGGTGCCGAACAGCGCTCGACCGGCGGCGTGTTCGAGAGTCCAATTCCGGGTTCGCACCCATCGGTTGCGGTAGGAGACCTTGCCCTTGTGCACCTGGAATGCGTGCACCATTCCGTCTCCATTGAGCGGGTTGTAGGTCTCGCGCGGCGCAAACTGTGGATTAGGTCCGATACGATAGAAGGTCCCGTTGAGGTCCTGGGGGACTTCGCCCTCGATGGTTAAGTGCGCGTAGTCGCATTCCATCCGAATCGGCGCAAAGCCTTTGGACAGATATGGATCGGCAGAAAACGGGCTCGCCATGCGCGTACCTCCAGCGTTCTGATTTCACGGGGACGCCAGATCGCTAACAGGCAGGACGAGCCAACTGCAACGCAGAGTTGGACGATTCTGATCTTGCTTTAAGGTTCTTTTTGTTCCGCTGCCGATCGGCTGAGAATTTTTTTTGTGTCAACACCCCAGGGCGGCTGGTACTGGCTTAATTCGGGCTTGAATGTCTGAATTTGAAATCGCGACTGTCTTATTTTGCTTTGAGACGTGGATCGTCGCTCGCAATGCATCTTGAGGTTCTGATCCTAGCCTGTACCCCAAACAGGCTTTGCACTATCGGATCATCGAGATAGCTTTGGTCGGATTCTGCTTCTTCGTGCTGTTTCGAAAGTTCCGATTCCAGAAAGTTCTCGATCTTACGTTGCGCTGCCTTACATTCTTGGGCGGTATCGAAACTTTCCTGCGCGTCCCATTCCGATAGTGGCTTGCCGGTCTCCAGAAGCTGAGCCATCCATTTCGCTGCGGGCGGCAGCATCAGATACCAGCCCACAAGCGCGAATGCGGCTGCGTGGCGTAACTTCATGCGCCCTCTGTAGCAGGCGCGCGTTCCAAAGAAAACCCGGGAGCGTTTCGGTACTGTCTTAATTCGCCCTTGAGTGTCTGAATTTGAAAGCACGAGTGGCCTATTTTCAGTACTGATCTAATTTGAGCGCGCGTAGCCTGTTTTCCGCTCTACTTGAGTTTCAGCGGTTCGATCAGGTTGTTGGACTCCGGTTCCCCTTCGTATTGCGGTAGCGTGCCGATCTCGCGGAGATTCAGCCAATTTGCCTTCTTGCTCACCCAGATGTGGTCTACCGCGCGTGCGGATAGGTCTCCATCGACTAGTCCGGTGGGGATATTTGCGGCCGGGTTGTCGGCAAATAACGTCGGCACCTGCGAGCCGCAAATTTTGCAGAAGGACCTGCGATAAGAGGGAGGATCGCGAAGTATCGGTGCGTCACAGAATGAGATTAGATCCGCGCCTCGGAGCCAGCGAAACTTCTCCGCACGCACCTTGAATTCCGCAGCGAGCGGGGAGCCGGTGGCGCGTTGACATCGTGAACAATGGCAGAACTCGATATCGGTGGTCGGACCGTCAAACTCGAACGCGACGCTTCCACAGAAACATTGTCCAGTCATGCCGATTCCCTCCTGACCCACCAGGATTCTCGGGCTTCGAAGCCATCAATACCAGCCCACGAGCGCGAGCGCGGGAGCGATGCGGCGTGCTGCAGAAACAGCGCGCGTATTCTCTCGCCTGCGGCGCGGTCGGATGCTGCGATTAGGTGCATCGCGGATTTTGTTTGCGATCAGCTCGCGGAGTTGGCCGGGGGTGCGAAAATTTCCTGCGGCTCTGCGACTCCGCGTAGCTTGTGCATGCCGAGGCTTTCCAGTTCGGCGCCGGGCGCTGCTGCTGCGAAGCTCGCGGAGGTGACCAGCGGACGGCCGAGTTCCGATGCCAGCAACCCATGAGGCGATCGCGCTTGCAAATACGGCCTGGACTAACTTACCACTGGTACAAAAGAATTACTGATTGGCAAGCCGCTGGAGGAGGTATGGACAGCTCAGATAAGAACCGTGGAACCCGCAGCGTGCTGATATCGATCGTGGTGGTTCTGTTGACTGTGGTCTCGAGCGCCGTGAGCCCCGGCGCTTTCGCGTGGGACACCAGCTGCTGCGGAGCCTGGATTCACTTTCCGGAAGGGGCGGGTTTTGCGCGCAATGGTCCAACTGACTGTATCGGATTCGTGAACCAGGCTCCGGAGAGTCAACGGCCGGCACAATGCAAGAAGTACGAAGCGGCGGTGAAGTCGCGCGACAACGGGAAGCTATGCCCGGAGCTCCTGAATGCCTGCAATGCGTGTAAACCATTTTCCGGCAAACCCAGTCCGGACGCGCTGAATTCCTGGAATAAAATGGTCCAGGTTTCAGGAGCGAACTCGGCGGCCGACCAGCAGGCGATCGATCGGTTTCTGGAAAGTCCAGAGGGTGTGCAGCTCGAAGAACAGCTCCAGCAAATGTTCTGCTCGCATCCGGACAAGAGCTGTTGGCCCAGAATCCGAATTAGCTTTGGCGCGGCCGGCTACGGCGAAGGCGGACACGTAGCCGAGGATCAGTATTTCCCAAATCCCTTCAACCCCAAATCAGAAGACCCGGCGGCCTGGCAAAAGTTCTTTTACGGTGTGACGATAACCCAACAAAGGGATTCAATCGCTCCTCCTCCCCATTTCTGGCCGGGAGAAGCTTCCGCGGCATGTATTGGCTACTACTTCTCGAGCGGTGCGTCCGAGATGGCGACGGCCATTTACCATGAACTACTGCACATCTGGTGGATGAACCATTTTCAGACCCTCGAGACGGGCCACGGACCCGATGCAAGTAACTGTTCGGCCTACGAGCCCGGTTTCATGCAGAAATTGAAGGACTTTTACGGCGATATGGATGCCCAGGACCAATGCCAGCGCATTGGCTCAGCTAACAATCCGGTGTCGAGTCCGCCGTCATCGCCGGCACCGAAAACGCATCCGTGAGTTCGAGTTCGAAAAATAATTCTCGGAGAAATCATTCATCCCAAAGTCTATTCGTACTCCGCGAGCACCATCGCCAGAAGCGCGACCGAATCGAGCTGAGCCTCGATCGCTCCGCCGGCGCCGGGAGTGAACTTGAGCGGTTGCCCGCCAGGAGCGATGCGCAGGCTCTTGAACTTTTTTCCCGCGGGCGGCCGGATTGAAAAACGAACCGGCACCGGCACCGCCGGCAGCTCCGCCTGGAAATTCAGAAAGCTCGCCATCACGCGGCGCTGCTCCGGTTGATCGAACGCGGACATCCACAGCGCCTGATGCGCATCGGCGCGGAATGAGAACCCGCCGTCGAGCAGCGAACTAACCAGGCCGAGAAACAGCGCGCTGTCGGCCGCGGCGTCAACCGACTCGATCGACGCGGCGGAATAAATCGCGCGGCCGGCGCCAAAGCCGTTGCGAACGATCGCGGGCACGTCGAGGTCCTGCCACGGCGGCGACGAATGGATGCTCGCCCATCGATGATCGGCGACCGTGCCGCGCAACGGATAGCCATACGGCACCGTCAGCGTCGCGAGGGCGTGTCCGCCGCCCGCCTTGATGCGCGGAAGTCCGCATAGCGGCCGCGCGATCGCCTCGCGCGTGACCGGCACGCTTACGAACGATTGCGGCGCGATCCACTCGGCAGTCGGCGCGTCGACCGGTTTCAGGTATACGAATGCGCCCTGCTCCTCCGCGTCGTAGCTCGCGCCGAACACGTCGGCCAGCATGAAGTCGGGATGCCGGGTGCCGGTGTCCTCGACCAGCGAAGTATAGCGGCTCGCGTAGAGGCGGCCGCCCGCGCGCACGTAATCGCGGAACGCAGCGGCCTCCTCGGCGTCCATGCGCAAAACGTTGGGCAGCACGATGGCGCGGAAGCGGCGCAGCTCGGCGAGCTGGCGGCGAGTGATGACGCCGAACGGAATGTGCGCGCGCTGCAAAGCTCGGCACGCGCCGCGCACCGCATTGAGGTGCGGATAGTTGCGGTTCGATGCTCCGACACTGGTCACCTCGGTGCCATTCTCGGCGAAGTCCATCTGGGAGTGGCCGGAGAAGTACACGGCGACGTCCTCGATCGGCTCGCCGCCGAGAAAAGGCTCATAGGGCCGCGTCTCGGAAAAGATTTTTCCGACCCGATCGTAGAGACGCGGGTTGACCGTGCCCGCGGGATCGATCGCGTCGATGAACAGGAACGCGGACGACATCGCGGTCGCCGCCATCGCCTGCGCGCGCATCTGCTCGAAGCCCTTGAGGCGAGCATGATCCGCGAGATTCACGCAGGTGCTGGTCATGAACTCGGCGGGGCGCGTCTCGGAAAGATGCAGCATCAGCCTGGAGACGACGAGCTGCTCGGTGTGATCGCCATAAAGGTCGCCGGCGACGAAAGTGTCGTGAGCCGCCGCGGCGAGCGGCTGCGCCAGCACCCAGTTGGCCAGCGCCGGAGCCAGGTTGTGCGTGACCGCGATGCCGGGAGCGATCGACTGCGCTCGCGTGAACAGCTCGGCAGCGAACCCGGACGACCATCGCTCGCGCGCCGCCTGGAACTCGCACCAGTCGGCCGAGGTCCAGTCAACCACGGAAGGGATTTCCTTGCCGGTCTCCGCGCGGAACCGCTCGCGGCAATGATCGCACACGCAAATCAACGGCCAGAAAATCATGTCGAGAAACAGCGCGTCGAATTGATAGGCGGAGAGCAGATCGCCGAGCTGCGCCATCTCATACGCGCGGTAGTCGGGATGGTTCTGGCAGCAGACGCCGTAGCGGATCACGTTCTGCATATCGAGTCCCGCCATCGTGCGCTCGCGCCAATCAGGATTGGTCTCGACCGCCCAGTTGTCGAACACGATGCTGTAATAGGCGCACACCGCGATGTCGCGCGCGCGGAGCTCGCGAACCATCTCGCCGACTACGTCGCGGCCGCCGAGATTCGCATGTATCTTCCCGGCTTTGCTCGGCCAGTAGCAGAGGCCCGCATGCGACTTGCAATAGATCATGACCGAGCTGAGCTGCGCCTGCTGGTACAGCCGGGCCATCGCAGCCGGATCGTACTTCGCAAGGAATGCTGGATCCCAATCCGGGATATGCATATCGAGGAGCATGCGGCGATAGCCGCGCTGATATTTGGACATCGTCACCATGTCACCTCTTGACCTTGTCACCTCTGGCCGGACGGCTGCCGATGGAACTGCGACGCGCGCGAGCGGGCCGATTCTAGCGCGCCGGTTCTCGAATACCAGCGGCCCCGCGGTGTCGATATGGCTCAGCGACAGAGGAAGCAGTTAATTATCTGGTAACACGCCGCCCCGCTCGCACGATGAGTCAGGTATCGATATCTGCTAGAATTTATGAGCGCAGCGCTTGATTCCCTGAGAATTGTAGGCTTCTCCAACACCTTGGAGAGGCCGTCACGAACACTCTTGATTGAAGTATTCAACCTTTAGTACCCGCAGGAGCCGAGATGCTTGAATTCAACGCCACCCTGTCCACTGTCGTCGAGAGCAGCGGAACGCCCAGGCTTGCCCCAGTGAAACCGACCGGGCCGCTATCGCCAGATCTTCTAAGTAAGATGCATCGCTATTGGCTCGCGGCAAACTATCTGGTGGTCGGCCAAATCTACCTACTCGATAACCCGCTGCTGCAAGAACCCTTAGCAAAACAACACATCAAGCCGCGGCTGCTAGGGCATTGGGGTACCTCTGCAGGGCAGACCTTCATTTACACGCATCTGAATCGGCTGATCAGCCAAACCGGCGCCAACATCATTTACATTTCGGGCCCAGGCCATGGAGGTCCGGCGCTCAACGCGGGTGCTTACCTCGAAGGGACCTATACCGATGTCCATCCTGAGATTACCCAGGACATAGCCGGTATGCGGCTCCTGTTCCGATCGTTCTCGACGCCGGGAGGCATACCAAGTCACTGCGGACCTCATACGCCCAATTCTATGCATGAAGGTGGAGAACTGGGCTACTCCCTGGCGCACGCTTTTGGAGCGGCTTTCGACAATCCCGAGTTGCTAGTGGCTTGCGTCGTCGGCGATGGCGAGGCCGAGACGTGCCCACTCGAAGGAAGCTGGAAAGGCGTCAAGTTCCTGAATCCATCCAGAGACGGCGCAGTGCTACCTATCCTGCATCTGAATGGCTACAAGATCTCCGGCCCGACGGTCACGGGTCGCACGAGTGACGAAGAACTGATCGCGCTCTATAAGGGCCACGGCTACGCTCCTCATTGCGTCGCGGGAGACGACCCCGAGGTTATGCACCAACTCTTTGCTGATGCTCTCGATCGGTGCTACGCGCATATACGAACCATCCAAAACGATGCGCGCGCCAGGGGATCTAACGCTCGCCCGTCGTGGCCGATGATTCTCCTGCGAACGCCCAAGGGCTGGACGGGTCCTAAAGAGGTGGATGGCGTACCTATCGAAGGCACCTTCCGTGCGCATCAAGTCCCGCTAGCTAATGTTCGGGAAAACCCCGAGCACCTGAAGCTGCTGGAGGCCTGGATGCGGAGCTATCGGCCCGAGGAGTTATTCGATCGAGAAGGACGGCTCATGGCTGAGCTTGCGGAGCTTACTCCCAAGAATAGCCTCCGCATGGGTGCAAGTCCGCACATCAACGGCGGGCGAGTGCTGAAGACGCTCGACCTACCCGACTTTGCCAAGTACGCATTGGCGGTGCCCGGCCCTGGCGAGGTGGTCGCGGAAGCACCCCGCAAACTGGGAGAATATCTGCGCGATATCATACAACTCAATCCGACGAATTTTCGTCTCTTCTGTCCCGATGAGACTAACTCCAATCGCCTTAACGCAGTGTTCGACGAGACCGATCGTTGCAGTATGGAAGAGACGGTATCTATCGATGATCATGTGTCTCCTGGCGGACGCGTGATGGAAGTACTCAGCGAGCATCTTTGTGAAGGGTGGCTGGAAGGTTATCTCCTGACCGGCAGGCATGGCATGTGGGCATCCTATGAAGCATTTGCGCAGGTGACTGATTCGATGGTCACGCAGCACGCCAAGTGGCTGGAAGAGTGCCGCGAGCTTTCGTGGCGCCGGCCGCTGGCTTCTCTGAATGTCCTGCTGACGAGTCACGCGTGGCGAAATGACCACAACGGTTTTAGTCATCAGGCACCGGGCTTTGTCGACAACGCATTGCAGCGGCGCAGCGAGGTGATCCGGGTCTACTATCCACCGGATGCGAATTGTCTTCTCAGCGTCTTTGACCACTGCCTTCGCAGTCGCAACTACGTCAACGTCGTAACCTGCGGAAAGCAACCAGAGTTACAATGGCTTACCTTCGAGGAGGCTCTCGCGCACTGCTCCAAGGGAGCATCGACCTGGCAATTCGCCAGCAACGACTTGGGCACCGAGCCTGACATCGTCCTCGCCTGCGCGGGCGATGTGCCTACCGTGGAAGTGTGCGCAACTTCCTGGCTACTGCAGAAGCATGTTCCGGGTATCAAGGTACGCGTCGTTAACGTCGTAGATATCGGGACACTTATGAGTCCCGACGACTATCCACATGGGATGGACAACATTTCATTCAACGAACTTTTCACGACGGACGTCCCGGTGATCTTCGCGTTTCACGGCTATCGATGGGTCGTCCACAGCATGGTGCATGGTCGCGCCAATGAAAGCCGGTTCCATGTGCGCGGATATAATGACTACGGCACCACTACCACTCCATTCGACATGGTGGTGCTCAACAAGATGAGCCGGTTCCACCTGGTCATCGATGCACTGAAGCATGTGCCGCGATTGCGCTCAAAGGTATCCGACACGATCGATTTCTTCAGTCGGAGACTTTACGACCACAGCGCGTACATCCGGCAGCATTTCGAAGACATGCCGGAAATTCGGAACTGGCACTGGACGGCTGACTTCAGCGAACCTTCCGAACCGCCTCCGCTGGCGAAAGGACAGCCTCGCGCACAGCTATTCACCGGCTCTTAAGCTCGCGATCAAGGCCGGTTACGCCGGCCAGAGAGCGGTCGATCGTCTCGCTTGCGCGGCATCGATCGATGTTGAACAATCGCTGTCTCTCGATGCGGAGAGGTGGCCGAGTGGTCGAAGGCACCAGATTGCTAATTCTGTACAGCCGGTTTTGCCAGATCAGGTCACACCGTAGAACCCTTGTAAATCAAGGGCTTTCTCGCTTCTGACCTCCTGCCAGATCAGCTCACGCGAGATCATGTTGGACACTTTTGGACACTTTTCGGCACCACGAAGATCGCGATTTTCGGCTCGGGTCCAAGCGCCGTGCACGTAGTCGTTCCGGTCAGCAACGCGAGCGAAAGGAACAGCGGCTTGTGCGGGATCTTTTCGGAATGCACAATTGCTCGTCCAAGTCCGGGAGCACGGGGGTTCACAGAAGATGGCAGCGTGGGATCGCCAATTCGTGAAGAAATTGTGGGAGCGGGTTGATCGAGGAGAACGATACGACTTTCCCACTGGCCCGATGGCCCAAGAACGATTGCGCGATATCTTGCCAGCACTTTCTGTCGATTTCTTCCGGCGACAGCCAGAACAACTGAACAGACCTTTGCGCGAAGAGTTGGCACCACACCTTAAGGCGGGTGATCAACGTTCTTTGCCACTAGCTCATTGGATCATCAGAGACTGGGGCGGCATCAAGAGAGGACTTCAAGCGATACCGGAATGGATGGAAGCATTCGGCGATTTTAACGAGGTGAACATCAAAGCGTACATCGCCAATAGTGGTACCAGGCGGATATCGTCCTGGAGTAAGCTGCTCGCCTTCGCCAACCCCGAAAACGACGCCATTTACGATGCTCGGACATCGGTCGCACTTAATTGCGCACTCCGAAACTTGGGAGACAGCCGCCAGTTCTACATGCCGCTTGGACAAAATCAGACTATCAACGGTGCGCGGCGCGTATTGAACGATGTTCCTGAGCCGAGGCGACCCGTCGGGTACACCGATTATATAGAGCTTCTGAATACTGCCGTCGCATGCAAATTGTCGAACTCCATTCTCGCCGCGGAGATGGTGCTCTTCGCGAACGCTCCGTGTGTCGCCCGACAGTTCATTTCGGACGCAAGCGAATAGCGAACTCCGTGAACGAGCCGCACCGACCAGCCAGACCACGCGTCGCACGCAGTTACCATCGAACTGCACCGGACCAGATCACCTGCTGAACTTTCCCACACGGCACTAATTCCTTCCGCATCTGTTTCTCTCGCTCGTCCTCATAGCCCTCTAGTGGCAAGGAACTTGCTCAACCATAAAATCCAGCGAGCCGCACTTTGATGTGCGAGTTCCAGATTTTCACCGTGAGGCGTTGGCATGGAGAGCAACCCATATCTCGAAGCACGTCGCGAATGGGACGAACGATACGCTGACCTGGTTCTCGGCAAGCGTAACTGGCAGATTGCCGCTGGTGGCCTCCTGGTACTGAGTCTGATTCTCGCGAGCGGAATCGTGTGGCTCGCCAGTCGCAGCCGCTACATCCCGTACGTCGTCGAAGTCGACAAGCTCGGATATGCCCTGACGGTCCCGCAGCCCCTGACGCCGGTGGCGCTGCCGGACGTAACCGCGCGCATGGAGCGCTACGAGGTGGCGGCCTTCATCCACGACGCTCGCTCGGTCACCAGCGATCCGCAGGTTGAGCATCAGAATCTCAACGCACTGCTCGCACATACGCGCGGCGCGGCGGACCGCTTTCTCGACGAGTATTACCACTCCGACAACTTCGCCCATAACCCGTTCACCATCGCCGAGAAGAAGACCGTCGCGGTGCAGGTGGATTCGATCCTCCAGCTGTCACCGCGCAGTTACCAGGTGCGATGGACCGAGGAGCAACGCGATCTGAACGGCGTCGCTGTCGGCACGCCGTCACATTGGGAGGCGGTGCTGCAGACCGAGGTCGCACCACCGAGTTCCAACGACGCGATCGTGAGCAATCCGCTGGGCTTTTACGTGACGCAGATCAGCTGGACCCAACAGCAAGACTAGGCCGGCAACAAAACCCGCAGGAGGCAGAGCGATGAGACGGACCGCCATCGCAGGAGCATTCACCCTGGCGCTGACCTTGGCAGCCTGTGCGACGCAACAGCCGGCATCGCCGCCGCTCAAACTGGTCACGGAGACGGAATCTACAGCACCAGCGTCGCCAACGCCGAAGCAGATCCTTGCCGAACAGCCGCCCGAGGTTCAGGCGGCGGTCAAGAAGCACGACGAGAGCGGCGATTGGCCCATCTACCGGACACCGGCCTACACGCTCTATCCGTACAGCCAAGCCCCTCGGCCAGTGGTCGATTGCGCGCCGCTGCGGACCACCGACATTCAGCTCCAGCCGGGTGAGACCATCACGGACGTTGCGCTGGGCGACAGCGAGCGCTGGATGGCGACGCCCGCGTCGTCAGGCGACCCGCGCAACCCCGTCCCACATCTCGCGATGAAGCCGCAGGCTGCGGGCATCGAGACCAACCTCACGATCTACACGACGAAGCATATCTACCACCTGCTGCTCCGCTCGCGCGGCAGCCACGCGATGCAGGAGGTCGAGTTCTACTACCCCGATGAGCTGATGACGGCGATGAAAGATGCCGACTCACCGGCCAAGGCACAACCGGGAAGCGCGGCTGATCCGCGGGGAGATGACGCCGGCACTGTCGTGCAGGTCGCCAACGTCGATCTGGCTCATCTTAACTTCGCATACACGGTCGCCGGAGCGAACGTTCCGTGGAAACCGATTCGCGCCTTCGATGACGGTTCGCACGTCTACATCCAGATGCCGCCGGCAATGAAGTCGAGCGAAGCGCCGGCGCTGCTTGTGAGCGCAGGCAGCGGAACCCAGATGGTGAACTACCGGGTCAAGGACAACTACTACGTCGTCGACCGCCTGCTCACCGACGCAATTCTCGTTTCCGGAGTTGGACGCGATCAGGACCGCGTGACGATCAGATACGCGGGAGCGAACCGCTAGCGGCGCCGACGGCGGAGCGAGCAGGCGAGTCTGCGAGCTGCGTATCAATGAGGTGAGAGCCATGGCGACCGAGGATATCAGACTGGACGGTCAAGGAGACCTTCGAGCCGAACCGGAAGAGCTCTTGGAGCAGGAGCACCCAGGAGGTGGCCGCTTCAACCGGCTGATACTGATTACGTTCGCCGCCGTCGCGATCGTGAGTGGAGTGGTGGTGGCGCTGGGCGTGGAGTCATCCGGTATCGGCCAGAGCGCTCTACAGAAAGGGAGTGAAGATCCCGGAGCGTCTGCGCGCAACAGCGGGGAGATCGCAGACCTCGCCGCGCACGGCGGCAAGCCACTCGCGGCACCGACTTTCGAACCGCCTCCCGTTGTGGTCGCGAGCGTGCAAGCGCCGATCCAAAACGCACCGCCGCAACCGCCCAGCCGTTACGCGCAGTGGGCGGAAGAGAAGTACATGAAGGCGCTTGAATCGCCGCAGATGGTCTCCGCGTTCCACGATGGTGGGACGCTAGAAATCGCCCACGCAAATGGGCAACAGAGCACGAGCTTCAATGCCGGTAACTCCACCGATCCAGCGGTGACGCTCCACCCGCCCGCATCGGCGTTCTCGGTGATGGCGGGAAGCGTGATTCCAGCCGTACTCGTGAGCGGGATCAACTCGGACTTGCCGGGGCCGATCCTCGCCCAGGTCAGTCAGAACGTCTTCGACAGCGCCACCGGAAAATGTCTGCTCGTGCCGCAGGGCAGCAGACTCATCGGTGTCTACCAGAACGCCTCCGCCTATGGTCAGCAACGCGTCGAGATCGCATGGCAGCGGCTCATTTTCCCGAACACCTCGAGCATGAATCTCCCGCAGATGCCGGGCGCCGATCAGGGCGGCTACGCCGGTTTCACGGACGAAGTGAACAACCATTACATGAGAACGTTCGGCACCGCGGCGCTGATGAGTCTTATCAGCGCCGGCCAGATGGTCGGACAGATGGCGACGTTCGGCGGCGGCGGGACCTACGGACCCTACGGCTACTCACAGCCGAACCAATGGGCGATGGCGAGTCAGACGGCCGGATCAGCTGCGTCGGGACAGTTCGGCGCTGTGGGTCAGCAGATGATCGGCAACGGAATGAACCGTCCGCCCACCATCGAAATCCGGCCCGGCTACCAGTTCAACGTGATGGTCACAGAGGATCTTGTGTTTCCGGCGGCCTACAAAGGCTGAACGTACACAAATCGTACACGGAGTGCATGCGTGATTGTGCACGAAACGTACACAAAACCGATTCAAGGAGAGCGACGATGGGAGTGCTGAAACGCAGGGAAGAGGCGACCGGGACGCTGACGTTGCGCATTCCGGCTTCGGTCAAAGCGGAGATCGAACGGTTGCGCGAGCGCGCCGGCGAGGCGGGTTTCGATCTGAACGCGACCATCTGCGAATCGATCATCAGGCTGACACGACAGATGCGTGACGAGATGGACGCACTAGATGGAAAGGCGGCGGGTACAGACGGTTCTCGAAAGCGCGCGAAAGTGAATGGACTCACGCATTCAGATCGGATGCTTCCCGGAGGGGCAGTCGATGGGCGGGGAGAAGCGTGAAGCGATGCGGTTCGGAATTCTGAATGGAGTGCGATCTATGATCGAAGTACAGAGATTTCGAGTGGAGAGACGGAGGGGTCTGAATGGTTCGTTCGGAGGGGCGGAGAAATGGGGGAAAGGTCGTTCGTTCGTAGAGCAAGATAAAGCATCTGCGGTGCAGTGCCGCAGATCCGGTCCTTTCTCCAACATTCTCACGCCCTTTCCCCCACTTGAGAGCATCCTTGTCGGCCAACTGTACAGTACCGCGAAAATCGCCTCGGAGCGGGTCGTTCCAAGGCCGCATTTCGAGCATTTTCGGCACGCGCGCAGACCCGTGAGAGCGCCGGAGAGAAAATCCCTCATTGAAGCGGCCGGATAGACCGGTTGCGCCGGAGTAAAAATCCGGCAGCAATAGCCTTTTGCCTGGAGGGCAGAGGGCGGGGGATGAAAGGCGTGGAGCTATACGGGCAGGTTCGACGAGCGGTGTTCGTGGAGGGGCTGAGCCGACGGGAGGCGGCGCGGCGGTTCGGTATCGACCCGCGGACGGTGGCGAAGATGCTGGCGTTCTCGGTGCCGCCGGGATACCGGCGGAGCCGGCCGCCGTTGCGGCCGAAGCTGGATCCGTTCATCGGGATCATTGAGCGGATCCTGGAAGAGGATAAGGGGCGGCCGGCCAAGCAGCAGCATACCGCGAAGCGGATCTTCGAGCGGCTGCGCGACGAGCACGGATATAGCGGCGGAATCACGGTCGTAAAGGACTACGCGCACGAGCGGCGGCAGCGGCTGCGTGAGATGTTCGTGCCGTTACGCCACGATCCGGGGCACGCACAAGTCGACTTCGGCGAAGCGCTGGCGGTGATCGGCGGGGTGGAGCGGAAGATCCACTTCTTTGCGATGGACCTGCCGCACAGCGACGGCTGCCTGGTGCAGGCCTATCCGGGCGGAGAGCAGCGAAGCCTTCTGCGAAGGGCACAACGTCAGCTTCGAGTTCTTCGGCGGGGTGCCATGCTCGATCCTATACGACAACACCAAGCTGGCAGTGGCGAGCATCCTGGGAGACGGCCGGCGGCTGCCGACCAAAGTCTTCAGCGAACTGCAGTCCCACTATCTATTCGCCGACCGCTTCGGGCGGCCGGGCAAAGGCAACGACAAGGGCAAGGTTGAAGGGTTGGTCGGCTACGCGCGGCGCAACTTCATGGTGCCGATCCCACGGGCGGCCAGCTTCGCGGAGCTCAACGCGCAGTTGCTGGAGTGCTGCCGGCGTCGATTGAACGACCGGCTGCGTGGTCATGCTGAGACCATCGGCGAGCGGCTAGTGCGGGACCGGGCCGCCTTGCTGCCGCTCCCGGCGACTCCCTATGAAGCCTGCGAGAAGAAGGCTGCCCGGGTCAGCTCGTTGTCCCTGGTGCGCTATCGGGGCAACGACTACTCGGTGCCGACTGCCTACGGCCACCGCGAGGTGCTGGTCCGCGGCTATATCCACGAGGTGGCAATCGCCTGCGGCGCCGAGGAGATCGCTCGTCATCCGCGGTCTTACGAACGCGAAGACTTCGTGTTCAACCCGCTGCACTACCTGGAACTGCTGGAGCGAAAGATCGGCGCGCTCGACCAGGCCGCGCCGCTGGCCGGCTGGGCCTTGCCTGAAGAGTTCGCGACCCTGCGCCGTCTGCTCGAGGCCCGTCTCGGCAAGCCGGGCAAGCGCGAGTTCGTCCAGGTCCTGCGCTTGCTGGAGGTGTTCCGCCCCGATGATGTGCTGGCCGGAGTCAGAGAAGCGATGGCCCGCGGAGTGATCGGCTTCGATGCGGTCAAGCATCTGGTGCTGTGCCGGATCGAGCGCCGCCCGCCGCGGCTGGACCTCAAGATCTATCCCTACCTGCCGCAGACCACGGTGGCGACTACCTTGGCCAAGGCCTATCTGAGCCTGCTGGCGGGAGGAGCATCGTCATGACCGACACGCCGCAGGTGCTGCTCGCCCATCACTTGAAGGCGCTGAGGCTGCCGACCTTCCTGCGCGAGTACGACAAGCTCGCCCGCCAGTGCGCCGCCGAAGGAGTCGACCACTCCCGCTATCTGCTGCGTCTGGCCGAACTGGAGATGATCGAGCGGGAACGGCGGACCGTCGAGCGCCGGATCAAGGAGGCCAGGTTCCCGGCGGTCAAGAGCCTCGACAGCTTCGACTTTACCGCCATCCCCTCGCTCAACAAGACCCTGGTGCTGGAGCTGGCCCGCTCGGAGTACGTCGCCCGCCGCGAGAACGTTATCGCGCTCGGTAACAGCGGCACCGGCAAAACTCACATCGCGCTGGCGCTCGGGCTGGCTGCATGCCAAAAGGGTCTCCCGGTCGGCTTCACCACCGCCGCCGCCCTGGTCAACGAGCTACACGAGGCGCGCGACGAAAAGCGTCTGCTGCGCCTGCAACGTCAGCTCGCCGGTTACAAGCTGCTGATCGTCGACGAGCTCGGCTACGTCCCGCTCTCGCCGACCGGCGCCGAGCTACTGTTCGAGACCTTCAGCCAGCGCTACGAGCGCGGCTCGATCATCGTCACCAGCAACCTGCCCTTCGACGAGTGGACCGGCGTGTTCGCCTCTGAACGGCTAACTGGCGCGCTGCTCGATCGCCTTACCCACCACGTTCACATCCTCGAGCTCAACGGCGACAGCTTCAGGCTCAAACACAGCAAGCGCCGCATCAGTGACGATCAACCGCCGCGAGACCCCGGATAAGACTGCTCCGCTCGCTGCTCGACCACATTAGTTATTCGCTGCAATAGCGAGGGGGTGATCCCTGGGGTGATCCCCCTCGCGCTCCCCCTGCCAAAAGCCCAACCACGATTCCCTCTGCCCCTCCAACTGATGCATTTTCGCTCCGGCCACTGATGTACTTTCTCTCCGGCCTTGACATCCTCGCGCAATCGCCCCTGGCGGATCGATTGATGCAGCGAACGATTGGATGCGGCGAAGACGCGCACGTCGATCGGCAGCTCTTTGCTTGCGCCGAGACGGAGAATTCTTTTCTCTTCGAGAACACGGAGCAGTTTGGCCTGCATCTCCGGCCGCATCTCCGTGATCTCGTCGAGCAGAAGGCTGCCGCCGTTCGCCCGCTCGAAGCATCCCTCGCGGCGGCGATCAGCGCCCGTAAAGGCCCCGCGCTCGTGGCCGAACAGTTCGCTTTCGATCAGGCTTTCAGGGACAGCGGCGCAATTGATTGCGACGTACGGTCGGTTTTGCCGCGGCGATCTGTCGTGGATCGCACGTGCGGCCAGCTCTTTCCCCGTACCGCTCTCGCCGGTGATGATCACAGGCGCGCTCGTAGGAGCGGCTTCTTCGATCAGGCGTATGGCCCGGCGTATCGCTAGCGACTGACCAACCAATGTTCGCTCGCGAGATCTTGAAAATCACAACCACACCACCGGCACGTTCGCCGAAAATAGTCGGACTGTGGATAACCTGTCAACAGGTCGCTCTTTGGTTAGAACATGCTGTTAACAGAACCTTAATAGTAGTTTTAGCTACTCTTGGCGACGCCGACCTTTCCTGTTCCAGTTCCGAATAAAGCTGACTTTGTGCAGCCACGATCGCCACAGCGTGAAAATAGACGTTGGCCGCAGCGTGACTTCGCGGGAGCTTCTAGCCTTTGCGCGAACCCAATTTCTACCGCCGCACGACGCGCGTCGTGTGCAATGTTTGCACGCAAATCTCGCGACCGGCGCGAATTTTCAAATCGTGTCGGACACTTACGACGGTGTGTGCAAAGTTTGCACATGCACACTTGTCTTTTGGCCGTTTGATCGCCGAATCGGCCCGCGCCACAGCGTGAATCAGGACAGCCTCAACATGGGGGCCGGGTCTCGCGCATAGAATCCAAAAGCGGCACTGCAGTTGCTCAATGACTCCTCGGATGAGTGTGTGGTTGTGGGGTGCTTGCGATGTTGGGAGTGTTTATGTCGCATCAAGCGCCGCACCAAGTTACGCCGCGGGCGACACTGTCGCCCGCAACCATCGAAGAACTTCTCGCCGATCCATCGCGCACAAGGGGCTTGGTTCCCGAGTCGGTCCCAGAACTCTTGAGCCAGGTCGCGTTGCGCGTTGCGGCGCTCAAGACTCTAGAAGGTGGGCTGCTTTCGTTACTGCTGAGCGAGCGCATCGCGACGAAAGGCCTCGGCCACGCCGCGAGTAAATTGTTGGGCGCACGCGAACTCGCCGAGCTCTTCGGCGTTCCAGAATCGTGGGTCAGAGAACAGGCTCGCCTCGGCATTCTCCCATCGTTCAAACTCGGTCACTACGTTCGCTTCAGAATTGAAGAAGTCGAACGCTTTCTCGCCCAGCGCGCCAGCCAAGCCGCTTGACTTTCTAAATCATCGATTATACGATACGTATAGTCATGACTGGGCGAGAACTCCATTCCATCAGACAGAAGTTGGCGCTTACGCAAGCTGCACTTGCGGAAGCAGTCGGTGTAACGTCGAATACCGTGGCGCGCTGGGAGCGCGGCGAGATGGCTATCTCCGAGCCGGCCGCGAGACTGTTGGAGAAGCTCGCCGAGGAACGTAAAATCGCCAGGCGAGGGAATTAAAATGGGCGGGCATATTCAGAAGACGGTTGGTGCACGCTGGCAAATCGACTATCGCGACGGCCAAGGCAGGCGGCATCGCGCGACCTTCGACACGAAGAAGGAAGCCGACAACGCGCTGACGGACATCAAATCGCGAATCGGAAAGGGCGAGTATGTCGCTTCGAAGCTTCTGCCACATTTTCGCGAACTCGCGGAAGACTGGTTCCGTTCAAAGGGCGATCGTCGGCCGGGAACGGTCGGCAACTGGCGCGCTCAGATCGATCTCCACCTGAATCCGAAATTGGGAGATCTTCGCCTCGATCGGATCGACGTCGTACTGATCGAAAAGCTGCGCGACGCACTTCGCGCAAAATTGAGCGCCAAAAGCGTGAACGCTGTGTTGACCACGGCTGCGGCAATCTTCAAGCTGGCGGTTCGGCGTAAGCTTGCAACTGGAAATCCCGCCTCGGACGCCGAGCGTGCCTTCATGGGCGCAACTGAACTCAAGGACGAGGCAACGAAGGAGCAGCGCGGAGACGGCGTTCAGCCACTCAGACCAGAGGAAGTTTTGGATCCGAACGAGATCCGCAAGGTGCTGGAAAAGGCTGAGCCCGGATATTACCGGACGCTCTTCCTGACCGCGTATTTGACGGGCATGAGAAGCGGCGAACTGTTTGCGCTGCGATGGTCGGACATCGAGCTTAAAGGAATCGATGCGGAGACCGGCAAGGAATCCTCACGCGGACGAATTTTGGTTCGCCGCTCGCTCTCGTGGGCTCGCGTGAAGAAGGACGACGGTCCGGTTCGTCCGCGCTTTTTTCCGCCCAAAACGAAGGCGGGCGTTCGCACGTTGCCGATTCCGATGGAACTCGCGGGAGCGCTCCGCCGCTGGAAGCTCCAATGTCCGCAGAGTGAGCACGATATGGTCTTCCCGATGCCAGACGGACAGCCGATGCACCGCAGTACGGCGCTGCGTTACGGCTTGTGGCCGGCGCTCAGCCGCGCCGGATTGCGGAGGGTCAACATGCACTCGCTCCGCCACTCGTTTGCGTCGGCGCTGATCATGGCGGGAGCACCGGTGACCGAGGTTCAGAGCCTGCTTGGACACTCCAGTCCGGCAGTCACGCTGAAGGTCTATTCGCATTGGTTCAAGAACGTCGAGACCGATTCGGTGGACAAGCTGGCGAAGAGTCTGACGACAGGCTCCAAAAATCTTGGACACTTTTTGGACACTTTGGAGGTTGCTCCGAAGGCGAATACCGCGTAAGTACTTGATTTCATTGAGCGGAGAGGTGGCCGAGTGGTCGAAGGCACCAGATTGCTAATCTGGCGTACTGGGTAACCGGTACCGAGGGTTCGAATCCCTCCCTCTCCGCCAG
>DATDGX010000082.1:0-13330 GCA_036521875.1 Binataceae bacterium (SeqCode) | reverse complement strand
GGTCGCCGTAGCATTTGGCAAGCTCGATAGCCTCGTCGAACGTGACCCGAGCCGGGATGTCGTCCATCGCGAGCAGCTCGAAAATCGCGATGCGCAGGATGTTGTGATCGACGCGCGAAAGGCGGCGCACCGACCAATGCTCGAGAGCGTCGGCCAGATGCTTGTCGAGGGTCGCCTGCTCGCGGCGGACGCCGTCGAGGAGCTGCATGGTGAACTCGCGCGCGCGCTGGTCGGCGGGGAAGCTCTCGAAGAACAGCACGAGCTCCTCGTTGGTGGCGCCGCCGCAGATGTCGATTCGGTACAGCGCCTTGAGCGCGAACTCGCGCCCCACGTGTCGAAGTCCCATACGATATAAGGTCCGCGATGAGGCGAAGCCGCCGAGGCAGCGCCGCTTCAGGTGATAAGTTTCAGCTCCGAAAAAAGGTGACCGAGTTTTTCTTTCTTGGTCCTGAGGTAACCGATGTTGTTCTTGTGCGGTGTGACTTCGAGCGCGACGCGTTTCACCTGCACTCCGTAGCGGCGCAGGCTGTCGATCTTGTGCGGGTTGTTGGTGAGCAGCTGGACCTCGCCGACGCCCAGGTCGCGCAGGATTTGCGCGCCGATTCCGTAGTCGCGCAAATCGTCGTCGAAGCCAAGCTCCAGATTCGCCTCGACCGTGTCTAGCCCGGTGTCCTGCAGCGCATAGGCCCGGATCTTGTTGCCGAGGCCGATTCCGCGGCCCTCCTGATGCAGATAGATGACCACACCGCCGTCCGATTCCATGATCCGGTTGAGCGACTCTTTGAGCTGCTCGCCACAATCGCAGCGCGCGGATCCGAACACGTCGCCGGTCAGGCATTCCGAATGGAGCCGCACCAGCGCCGGCCGTCCGCCGCCTACGACGCCTTTGATCAACGCGAGATGCTCGCGGCCGTCGACGATATTGCGGAAGATTACCGCCTGCAGCTCGCCGTCCGCGATCCGGAACGGCACTTCCGACACGCGCTGCACGAGCACTTCGTTGGTGAGCCGGTAGGAAACGAGATCCTTTACGAACACGACGGGCAGCGAATTTTTTTCGGCGAACGCGCGCAACTCAGACAGCCGCGCCGCCTCCCCGTCTTCGCGCAGGATAGTGCAAAGCGCCGCGCACGGGCGCATCGCGGAGCATCGCGCGAGGTCGACCGCGCCCTCGGCGCGCCCAATCCGCATCATGACGCCGCCGCTCAGCGCCATCAGCGGCAGCACGTGTCCCGGCATCACGATGTCTTCGGGACCGGATTTTTCCGCGGCGATCACTTGGATAGTACGAGCGCGATCGGCCGCCGAAATTCCGGTGGTGACGCCTTCGCGCGCTTCGACCAGCGCGCCGGCCTGCTCGATCGCTTCGCCGTTGTCTGTGGACGGCGCCAGCGGGATACCCAGCTCGCGCATCCGGCGATCGGTAATCGCCACCGACACTACGCCGCGCGCCTCGCGCGCCATGAAGTTCACGTGGTCGGGCGTGACCTTCTCAGCCGCCATCACGAGGTCGCCTTCCGCGTCCTCGCGCTCCTCGGCAATCATCACGACCATCTTTCCGTCGCGGAGTCTGCCGAAAACTTCTTCCAGTGGCGTCTGAGGCATTGGCCCTTACCTGACAAGCCGAATCCTAGCACCGGCTTGAAAACCTAACCAGTCCGCTCCAGGCGAGCTCGAACGCCGCGCACCGCTCAATTCCGCGCCGCACGCACGCGACGGACGATCGGACGCGCGTGGAGCAACCAGTCGTCGCCCACGCGCTCCGCAGCGAAATCGGAGAGCGTGATCGCGTCGCGCACTTTGGCAAAGCCGAGACCGGCGGAACTCAAAGCCTCGACCGCCGGCAATCCGGAACCAATAATCTTAGGCGCGACGAAAAACGCGACCCGGTCGACGATACCGGCGCTGAGTGCGGACGCAGCGAGATGCGCGCCGCCCTCGATCATGACTTTGCACCATCCGCGGCGCCCGAACTCGCGCATCAGCGCGGCGAGATCGATCTCGCGATCGCGCAAGACCGGCGCCGTAAGCACTTCGATCGAAGCGCCGGGATAGAGCTGCGGAACGTTCTGGAGCGCGCTGATGAGCGGCGGGAGCGGATCGCGCGCGAGATTCGCGGCGGTGGTCACCAGGATCGCGCCGGCGGTCGAGCGTTCGCTGAACACGCGAGCGTCAAACGGCGTGCGCAGGGCGGCGTCGATAATCACGCGCACCGGGTCGCGCCCGCCACGCATCCGGCAGGTCAGCCGCGGATCGTCGGCCAGGACCGTGCCAGCGCCGACCATCACCGCGTCACACTCGCGGCGCCATCGATGCACCATCTGGCGCGCCGGCTCCGAGCTGATCCATTTCGAGTCGCCGCCGGCGGTCGCGATTCGCCCATCGAGCGACATCGCGAGTTTCAGGAGGACGAACGGCCGCCGGCGGGTGACGCGCGTGATGAAGCCCTCGTTGAGGCGGCGGCACTCGTCCTCGAGGATGCCGACGCTGACTTTGATTCCGGCGCGGCGGAGAATCGCGATGCCGCGTCCGCGCACCGGCGGATACGGATCGAGACAGCCCACCACGACCCGCGCGACGCCCGCGCGCACCAGCGCCTCCGCGCAGGGCGGCGTCTGCCCGCGATGCGCGCATGGCTCGAACGTCACATACGCCGTCGCGCCGCGGGCACCGGTGCCTGCGCGTCGGATCGCAACCGTCTCGGCGTGCGGCCGGCCGCCTGGCGCGGTGGCGCCGCGGCCGACGACCCGGCCGCCCCGAACCAGCACGCATCCGACCGCGGGGTTCGGGGTGGTAAGGCCGAGCATGCGCTCGGCCAGCGCTAGTGCCTCGCGCATGAAGCGGGAATCGGTCGCGCGATCCGGCCGCATGCGCGCGTCAGGAACCGTCCTTCTTGTCGGCGGGACGCGGCTCGGCGGGCGGACTCTCCTTGCGGCGGCTGATCATGTCTTCGAGCTCATGCATGAACTCGTCGATATCCTTGAAGGAGCGATAGACGGAGGCGAAGCGGACGTAGGCGACCTGATCGATCTTGTGCAACTCGTCCATCACGGCGGTACCGATAAAAGAACTCGGCACTTCGCGGCCGCCCTGCTCGGTCGCCGACGCCTCGATCTGATCAGCCAGCAACTCGATGGTCTCCATCGAGACAGGGCGCTTCTCGCACGCGCGTTTCAGTCCCGCGACTATCTTGGCGCGATCGAAGGGTTCGCGCCGTCCGTCCTTCTTCACCACCATCGGCGTCGATTCCTCGACGCGCTCGTAGGTCGTGAAGCGCCGCTTGCACGACGTGCACATCCGCCGCCGCCGGATCATCTCGCCGCCGCTGGAGAGGCGGGAATCGACGACGCGGTTACCGCGATGGCGGCAGAACGGGCATCGCATGTTCAGAGTTTAGCGGGCGGGCGCGGGCGCGCACATCCCTGGGCGTCGCCGCCTCTTTCTCGCTGATGGAGTAGACGCGGCAGATGCCGCGGACGCCAATAACACAAAAACCGGCGCGGTGACCGCGGCCGGTCCTTGCTCAGAAATTTTCACTCGCCGGAATGAAGCGGGCAGGTTCAGCTCTTGTGACCCTCGATATAGGTGACGACGTCCTTGACGGTGCGAATCTTCTCGGCGTCTTCGTCGGAGATTTCGATGTTGAATTCTTCCTCAAGCGCCATTACCAACTCGACAATATCCAGTGAGTCGGCGCCAAGGTCTTCGATAAACGACGCCTCTGGAGTGACTTCGTCGGCGGCCACACCGAGCTGCTCGCTGATCTTCTCGCGAACCTTGGTTTCGATATCTTGAGCCATCGTGCTCTAGTTCCTCCTGGCAATGCGGCCTTAAGTGCCGCCTCTCCGAATCATACTCGACGCCACGAAATTTTGCGCGCTACTTATGGTAGCCAAGTTTGTGGAGGGCGCGCGCGCGGCGTCCGGGTCAAGTACCTGCGCAGCATAAGGGCTTATCCGAATGCAGGCAAGTTGTCCGAAGCAGCGATCGGGCCCGCTGCGGGCCGCCTGATCGCGCGTCGTGACGGACGCTCAGCCTTTCGCGCTCGCGAGCGCGTCGGCGACGGTCTTCAACGATGCGAGGTCCTCGAGCGGGCGCACCTTCACGTTGCGATCGATCCGGCGCATCAGGCCCATCAGCACGCGGCCGCATCCAAACTCGATGGCGTCGGTGACGCCGCTCTTTGCCATCGCGGCCATCGACTCCTCCCAGCGAACCGGCGAGGTGATTTGCTCGAGGAGCAGCGGAACGACCCTGGCAGGATCGCGATTCACCTGGGCGGTGACATTGGCGATGACGCCGAACTTAAGCGGCGCGATTTCGAGTCCGCCGAGGACAGTCGCCATGCCGTCGCGCGCGGGCTGCATCAGAGGGCAATGGAAGGGGGCGCTGACTTTGAGCTCGACCGAGGCCGGCCCGCCGCGCTCCTTCGCGAGCTCGAGCGCGCGCCGCACCGGACCGGCATGTCCCGCGATAGCAACTTGCCCGGGCGCGTTGAGGTTCGCGGGCACCGCGAGTTCGCCGCCAGTCGAGACCTCGGCGCAGATCTTTTCGACGGTAGCGAAGTCGAGACCGATAATCGCCGCCATCGCGCCCTGCCCCGGCGGACACGCTGCCTGCATCAGCCGGCCACGCTCGCGAACCGCGCGCACCGCATCGGCGAACCTGAGCGCTCCCGCAGCGACCAGCGCGCTGTATTCGCCGAGGCTGTGACCCGCCGCTACTTCAATAGCCGCGACTTCGGGAGACGCGCCGCACTCGGATTCGAAAACCCGCAACGCGGCGATCGACGCGGCCACGATCGCAGGCTGCGTATTGGTGGTGAGACGGAGTTCTTCCTCCGGGCCTTCGAAGCAAAGCTTGGCGAGCGGAAAGCCGAGCGCCTGATCGGCTTCGTCGAAGGTGGCGCGCGCGACCGCGAAGTTGCTCGCGAGCTCAGCGCCCATCCCGACGCGCTGCGAGCCCTGTCCCGGAAAGAGATAGGCAAGTTTCATCGGAGCCTGGTCACTCTTCGGAATCCCACTCCTGGATTTTCAGAAATCAGCGATCGCCTTTCGGCGGATCGGAAGGATGCTCTGAAGACGACGGCTTCTCGGGCGCGGGAGCCGGCGTGGCAATTGTTGCGGGCGTGTTGCCATTGCTAGTCATCGTCAACGCGGGCGCGCTGTCGATCATGCGGGTACCCTCGGCGGCGATCACAGTCGTCGAATGGTGTTCTGCGGAACGCTCCGGCGGATGTTCACTTGGATGCTCATTCGGATGCTCTTGCGGATGTTCGCCCAGCGGACCGCTCTCGCGAATCGGCTCCAGCGATCCGGTGCCGGTCCTGATTTGATCCTTCGGATGCCGATGGAGCCGCTCGCGCATCTTGCTGAACAACGCGCGGATGCCCTTGCCGGCGGGCTTGAGCGCAACCCCGGGTTGGCTCTTGGTGAGGATCTCGACGATTTCGGAATTGACGTGGCGCACCAGCGCCTCGTTGGCGGCGGAGCGGATCGCATTTCGGATCGCGCGCGGGTTTGACGAGCCGTGGGCGATTATCGCCACGCCCCCGACGCCGAGCAGTGGCGCGCCACCATACTCGTGGGGGTCGAGCCGCTCGCGCATCGCGCCGATCCGCTTGCGCACCATGAAGAACGCGAGCCGCCCCGGCCACGAGCCGCCGAACAGGTCGCGGATGTTTCCCGACATGAACGTCGAGAAGCCTTCCATGGTCTTGAGCGCGACGTTGCCGGTGAAGCCGTCGGTCACGATCACGTCGGTCTTGCCGCGGTTGATATCGCGGCCCTCGACGTAGCCGACGTAGTTGACGTAGGTCGGCATCTGGCCGAGCATCTGCGCCGCTGCGCGCGTCAACTCGGTGCCCTTCGAGCTTTCCTCGCCGTTGGAGAGAATCCCGACGCGCGGGCGCGAAACGTTGCGCACGCGGCGCCAATAGACCGAGCCCATCACGGCGAACTGGACGAGATTGATGGGCTTGACTTCGGTGTTGGCGCCGGCGTCGATCAGCAGCGCCATCCCCTGGCTGGTCGGCACCACCGATGCGATCGCGGGGCGATCGACCGTCGGCAGCGTGCCGAGGATCGCCATCGCAGCGGTCATCACGGTGCCGGAATTGCCGGCACTGATAAAGCCGTCAGCATCGCCACGCTTGACGAGTTCGAGGCCGACGTGAATCGACGAATCGGGTTTTTCGAGGACCGACTCGAGCGGCGAGTCGTCCATCAGGATCACTTCAGAGGCGTGCTCGATTCGAATCGGCAGGCCGCCACTGTCGTGTTCGGAAAGCTCGCGCTGCAGGATATCGCGATCACCGACCATCACGACTTCGATATTGAAGTCACGTGCGGCGAGCACGCCGCCTTCAACAGCGGCTTTGGGAGCGAGATCGCCCCCCATCGCGTCGAGCGCGATTTTCACGGCGTTACTCCGCCGATCCTATTCCTGGGCTTCGGCGAGCTGGCGTCCGCGGTAGGAGCCGCAATGGCGGCAGACACGATGCGGCATCACCGGCTCACCGCAGCTTTTGCAGACGCCGGGATTCACGGCGCGGAGCGCGTCGTGAGAGCGGCGCTGGTTCTTTTTGGAATGAGAGGTGCGGCGTTTAGGTGCTTGCATGACGAATACTTCCTGCGCAATTCGAACAAACAGGATATCAGGAGCGGGGGAGCTTAAGCGAGTGCAGCGCCGCAAGGCGCAGATCGGCCGTTTCGACGGGTTCAATTCGGCATCCGCAATCGCCACGGTTCAGATTTGCGCCGCATCGCGGGCAGAGGCCGCGGCAATCATCCTGGCATAGCGCGCGCGTCGGCAGTGCCAGGATCACTTGCTCGCGAATCAATGGACTGAGATCGATTTCCTCGCCGTCGTAGAGGGAAAATTCGAGATCCTCGTCGCGAAGGCTGTGTTCAGACTCGTAACCGACGACGCGCGGCGCGAGCACGAAGCGAAACGGGCGATCGCGCGAGGCGTCGAACTCCTCCGCACATCGCGCGCACGCGGCGGCGGTCCGCGCGGCGAGCTGGCCCGAGAAGAAGAGCTGGGTTCCGGCGCGATAGTAGGAAATCGTCACGGCCACAGGGCCTTCGAGGCGGAATTCGCGCACCGGCCCCTCGGACAGTACGCGGTTTATTTCCGCTTCGGGCTCGGCGAACGAGCTTTCCTTCGCCTCGCCGGTTATGTCCTCGAGTCGTAGTTTCACAGACGTGAATCCCGCAATTGAATGGAAACCTATTATTACATTTGTGAGAAATCGTTCAAACACGAAGATTGCAAATACGAAGAACGATTGCCGAGGACGCGAGAAGGTTCAGCGCACGCGATTTCACGATCACTTTGAGCTCGACCTGACGCTTGTCTTGACGCCGATTTTGGGGCAATCCGGAGCGAGCGCGCAGACGTCGCATCGCGGGGCGCGCGCATGGCATACGCGCCGTCCGTGCAGGATCAGCCGCATCGTGAACGGCGTCCAATCTTTGGGCGAAAGCAGCGCGCCGACCTCGTGCTCGATCTTTACGGGGTCGTCATCGCGGGTGAACCCCAGGCGGCGCGTGAGGCGGCGCACGTGGGTGTCCACGACGAAACCGGGCTTGCCGTAAACATGCCCGAGGATCACGTTGGCGGTTTTGCGGCCGACCCCGCGGAGCTTCACCAACTGTTCCATCTCGGATGGAACCTCGCCGCCGAAACCTTCGACCAGCGCGCGCGCGGTGTTCATCAGCGACTTTGTTTTCTGCCGGAAGAATCCGGTCGTCACGATTAGCTCGCGCACGCGCTCCGGGTTCGCCGCGGCCATCGCGTGCGGATCGGGATATTCCCGAAACAGCGCTGGGGTGACCAGGTTGACGCGCTCGTCGGTGCATTGCGCGGACAGGATCGTCGCGGCGAGGCATTGCCACGGAGTGGTGAAGTCGAGGCTGATGCGTGCCTCGGGATAGATTCGCGCAAGTTTCGCTGCGACGCGCGCGGCGCGTTTCTTGACTTTGGCTTGAGTCTCGCGGGAGGCCATTTTCGCCTTTGTTACGCTGCGGCGCGGCGGCTTTGCAGATCGCGGGCGAAGCCGGCCAGCTCGGCATCCTCACGCGCGCGGTCCCAGTTGAGCTCGGACGCCATCAGCCTCGCGACCGCGGGCGCGGCAGTCGCGGCTTCCGTTGGCGACCGCCAGGTGAGCGCGGTGCGCCGGACCAGAAAATCCTGGATGCTGTACACCATCTCATTACGGACCGCGTGGACGACTTCGGCGCCGAGAGCGGGACATCCAGGCGCGAGCGGCTCCGCGAGCTCGGGACGCGACGCCGCGATTAGCGCGACAATCGCGGCGCGGGTTCCGTAGCGCGCCACGAGAATCTCGCTGGCCCGCGCGCCGAGACTTTTCAGCACGGCCGCGCCCGCGGCGCCGCTCACCTCCGCGCCGTCATCGCCGACCAGCGGGCGCGCACCGGGCAGCGGCGTATCGAGCGTCGGACAGCGGCCGCCAGGTCGCGCGAGCGATCGCATTACACGATCGGTCAGCTTCTGGGCGATCTCGCGATGAGTCGTCAGCTTGCCGCCGGCGACCGTGATCAATCCCGATCCACTCATGAGAATTTCCTCCTCGCGCGACACCGACGACGGCGCCGCTCCGCCCTGATCGACGAGCGCGCGCAGGCCGGCGAAACTCGAGAGCACGTCGGAATGGGCGAGACGAATTCCGGGCAGGCTCTCGGATAACACCGAGAGCAGGTAGGCTACGTCGGCTACCTCGGCGCTGACGGCCGCGCGGTCGCCGCCGTAGTCAGTGTCGGTGGTGCCAACCAGCACGTAACGATCGTGCGGCATCACGAACACGATGCGGCCCGCTTCGTCGGCAAGCACCAGCGACTCGCGCACCGGAAGATCGGCGCGCGCGAAGACCAGATGCACGCCCTTGGTGAGGCGCACACTCGGCGCGGCTGACGGGTCGTCCAGTTGGCGGATGTCGTCGACCCACGGGCCGGCGGCGTTTACGAACACGGATGCGCGAATCTCGAAGGCCGCGTCTGCGAACATATCGCGCGCGTGCGCGGCCGCGACCCGGCCGGCGCTGTCGCGCGTGAATCCTTCGACCGCGACGTAGTTGGCGACTGCGGCGCCGTGCAGGTCGGCATCCAGCGCGTTCTCGAAAGTCAGGCGCGCGTCGTCGGTCCACGCGTCGTAGTAAAGCACGCCGCCGGTCAGGCGGTCGCGGCTCAGTGCGGGCTCGAGCTCGCGGACCGCCGCGGCACCGAGGTTGCGATGCCATTCGGCGGTAGGGATGCGCGCGAACATATCGTACAGAGAAAGTCCGAGCGCCATCGTGAAGCGGCCGAAGCCGCGATCGCGATAGACCGGAAGCAGGAAGCGAATTGGGCGCACCAGATGCGGTGCGGTGAGATGGCGCAGCCGCTCGCGCTCGCGGAGCGCTGAGTATACGAGCCTTAGCTGGCCCTGCGGCAAATAGCGGAAGCCGCCGTGGATGAGCTTGGAGGATCGTGACGAGGTCTGGCCGGCGAAGTCGCCGCGATCGACGAGCGCGACCTTGAGCCCGCGCATCGCAGCGTCGCGCGCGACTGCCGCGCCGTTGATACCTCCGCCGATGACCAGAAGGTCGAAAACCTCGTCATGCAAGCGGGCGAGATTGCGCGCGCGATCCAGGACGATTTCCTAATCTTCCGCATCCTCCTGAAACGAGTAGCGTTCCTCGGTCCAGGGGTCCGCATGGTTGTGATAGCCACGCACTTCCCAGAAGCCGCGCCGGTCGACATCGGTGAACTCGATGGCGCGCACCCACTTCGCACTCTTCCATCCGTAGAGCTTCGGCACGACCAGGCGCAGCGGAAATCCATGATCGGGGTGAAGGTCGGCGCCGTCGTGGCGATGCGCCAGCATCACGTCGTCGTCGAGAAAATCGCTGAGCGGAAGATTGGTCGTGTAGCCGCCGTCGCAATGAATGATCACGTAGCGCGCCTCGGGCTTCAGCTTCACCAGCTTCATCAGATCGCGAACCTTGACACCTTCCCAGCGATTGTCGAGCTGCGACCAGGTGGTGACGCAATGAAAGTCCGCCATCTCTGCCGATTGCGGCAGCGCGCGAAACTGCTCGTAGCTGAACGTGAGCGGCTCCTCGACCAGGCCGAAGACCAGGAAATCCCATTTCGCCGGGTTGAAGCGCGGGGTGGCTCCGAAGCTCAGGACCGGGAATTTGTCGGTGAGATATTGGCCGGGCGGGACGCGGGTGCGCAGTTCTTCGGCCGTGAGCGGCTTTTTCATACGGTTACTTTAATATCGAAGGCGATGATCTGGTGGAAGGGCGGCGCCTTACCCTCGTGTGATCGCGCGCACCACCGCGTCGGTCATCTGCGAGGTGCTGGCCTTGCCGCCGAGATCTCGAGTGAGCGCGCGGCGCGAGCGCAGCACGGCGGCGGTCGCATCACGGATCTTTGCGGCGGCCTGGTGATGGCCAAGGTAGTCGAGCATCATCGCGCCGGAGAGAATCGCAGCCACCGGGTTTGCGAGGTTCTTGCCCGCGAGATCCGGCGCGGTGCCGTGGACGGCCTCGAAGATCGCGCCCTTGTCGCCATAGTTCGCGCCCGGCACCAGCCCGAGTCCGCCGACCAGGCCCGCGCACAGGTCGGAGACGATATCGCCATAGAGATTTTCCAGCAGCAGAACGTCGAACGAACCCGGGTGAGTGACGAGTCTCATGCAGGCCGCGTCGACGATTTGTTCCTGGTAAGTGATCCGCGGGTAATTGGCGGCGACCGCGCGCGCGCATTTCAGGAACAGGCCATCGGAGAGCTTCATGATGTTGGCCTTGTGAATCGCGGTGATCGATTTGCGCCGATTGCGGCGCGCGTATTCGAACGCGAAACGCGCGATGCGCCGCGACGCACGCGCGGTAATCACCTTGACGCTCTCCACCACGCCGGGCGCGACCTGATGCTCGATTCCGGAGTAGAGGTCCTCGGTATTCTCACGCACCACGATCAGGTTCACGTCGCGAAACGGCGTCGGCACGCCGGCGAAGCTCATGGTGGGGCGGAGGTTCGCGTAAAGATCGAAAGTACGGCGCAAGTAGACGTTGATCGAGCGGTAGCCCTCGCCGACGCGCGTCTCGAGCGGCCCCTTGAGCGCGACCCGGGTGCGCTTGAGCGATTCGATGAGCGCGTCGGGGACCGGAGTGCCGTAGCGTTTGAGCGCGCCGGCGCCGGCGGCCTGGCGATCCCATTCGAGCTTAACACCGGTGGCCTCGATAACCGCGGCCGCAGCGCCGATAACTTCCGGGCCCACGCCGTCGCCGGGAATCAGCGTGACGGCCTGATGCGCTCCGTTCTGGCTATGGCGCCCGTCGAAGCGCGCGGCGTTCGGGTGCGGGTGCTTCGATGATTTCGGCGTCATTCGGTAGTTCGGGCAGTCGCGTCAGTAGTTCGCGAGCCCGATAAAGGTATCACCAACGTTGGTGCCAGTCGGCCCGGTAATCAGGAGATCGCCGAGCGCCGCGAACAGCGGGTACGCATCGTTGCGGCGCAGCGAAGCGGCGGCGTCGAAGCCGGCAGCCACCGCGCGGTCGCAGGTGTCAGGCGATGCGACAGCGCCGGCCGCGTCAGTGGGTCCGTCGATTCCGTCGGTGCCGGCGAACATCGCCGCGATCTTGCCTCCTGGTGCGATACGCCCGAGCTCGATCGCGAGCGACAGCGCGCATTGCTGCGCGCGCCCGCCGCGCCCGCGTCCGCGCACGGTGACGACAGGCTCGCCTCCCGCGATAACACAGATGCGCTCAGCGCTAATGGCGGCGAGATGCGCGGCGAGCGCGCGGCCAACGTCGTCGGCCTCGCCGTGCAACTCGCGCCATCGGTCAACCGCGTAGCCGAGCTCCGCCGCGACGCGCGCCGCAGCGTCCAGCGCGGTGCGGTTGTCACCAATGATAACGTTGCGCACGCGCGCGAGGATCGGGTCTCCGTCCTTCACCGTTTCGACGACTTCGCCGGCGACGCCGCGCTCGAGCAAGTCGCGCACCCGCTCGGGCGCGCGGCCCCAGAGGGAGCGGCGCTTCAGCACCGCGACCGCGTCGGCGAAGCTGGTTGGATCGGCGGCGGTAAGCCCGGATCCGATCGTCGCGAGGTCGTTGCCGGGAACATCGGAAAGTACAAAGCCGAGCACGCGCGCGCCGCCGGTCACGAGGAGCAGGCGCCCGCCTTTCACGGCGGAGAGATGTTTGCGAACGGTGTTGAACTCGCGGATCGAGGCGCTGGCGCGGAGCATCGCGGAGGTCATCGCGATCTTGTCGTCGAGCGTGATGCCCTCTGCGGGCGCTGCGAACATCGCGGACGCACCGCCGCTCAGCGCGACGACTACGAGGTCACCGGAGGATGCGCCCGCGAGCATCGCGAGCGACGCGCGCGCGGCGGCCTCGGAGCTCGCGTCGGGGAGTGGATGACCGCCCGGCAGCACCGTTATTCGCGACAATTTGGCACGCGGCGTGACGCCGGCGGGGACCACTGCGAGCGCGTCGGAGAGCCGGTCGCCGACGCGCAGCTCGACTTCAGAAGCCATCGCGATTGATGCCTTCCCGACCGCGAGCAGAAAGATGCGCGGCGCATCGGCGACGATCGATGGGATAGCTTCAGCGCCGCGGATTTTCCCTTCGAGCGCGCGCGCGACAAGGCGCGCGGGATCGACGGCCGCGACTGCGGCGCGAAAAATTGTTTCCAGATGCTGCCGCGGCTCGGACGAGGGATTCATTGGCTGCGCAATCGGCGCCTTCTGTCGTCGCGAAGGTCCTTCAGGCTGCGCGCCGCGCCTTGATCCGCCTGACGGCCTCGGGCCTGAGATTCTTGCGCGCCATCTTGAGATCGTAGTGCGTCTGCAGATTCAGCCAAAACTCCGGACTGTTACCGAAATACAAGCCTAAGCGGAGCGCGGTATCAGCGGTGATCCGACGACGGTTGTTTACGATCTCAGCGATCCGGTTCGGAGAAATACCGATCGCCTTCGCGAGCTGATTTTGCGAGAGGCGATATTCGGCCAGAAATTCCTCTTTCAGCATCTCGCCGGGGGTTACTGGTCCAAATTCATTCTTCATCGAAACTCTCCTAGTGGTAGTCAACTATTCGGACCTCATCGGCTTCACCATCGTGGCATTTGAAAATCAAGCAGCTCGTGCACGGCAGTGCTGCGTAGCCATGCGGACGGCCAGGCATCGATGCAACAGCAAGGCGATCAGCGGCGCGTGGACGACCATCGCTGAGTATTCAAACCATAAGTACGTAGCGATCCTTCGACTCCGGCAGCCTTCGCTCAGGATGATGAGATGGACCCTCGCCCGTTTATCTAC
>DATDGX010000081.1:0-12213 GCA_036521875.1 Binataceae bacterium (SeqCode) | reverse complement strand
GCGGGCGAGGCCGCTGCAGCGTCGGCGCACAATGCCGCGACCATCAGCGGCGCGACCATCAGCGCCGCAAGCCGTATCGATAGCGCGCGGCTAGTTGAGGCTCCAGCGCTTCTCATTCTCTGCGACACGGCCTTCTTTGCGGAGCTTCTTCAGATGCGAGCGCATCGAGCTTGCGGCGGCCTGATGCAGGAACTCAGGAACGTCGAAATAGATCTTCTTGACCATCGCCATCACTTCCAGCGGCCCGTCGGCGAGCGCGTCCAGCACCTGGCGCTCGCGAAGTTCGCGATGGGCAATATATTCGCGGATCTTCTCTTTGGGTTTGCGGATGACCGGACCATGAGCCGGGTAGATCGTCTCCAAGTCCAGCTCCAGCAGCCGTCTCAGCGAGTCCATGTACTCGCCCAAGTCACCGGTATCGTCGGGAATCACCGTAGTGCCCGCCCCCAGGACCACGTCGCCGGTGAACAGCGCGCGCTCCTCTCCGAGGTAATAGCACAAATGGTCGGGGGCGTGACCAGGCGTATGAACTGCGCGCAGGGTCGCTCCTTCGACGGTGACCACGTCGCCATCGCCGATCGCAGTGATTGCCGCGCCGGCGGACTCGTCGTGTCCCGGCCACGGCATTTTCAGAACTTCCAGCGCGCCGAACTTTTCGTGCGCCTGCCGCACGCCGCCGATATGGTCCACGTGCGCGTGGGTCAGCACGATCTTGTCGAGGGCCGAGGAGTCCGCGAGCTCTTTGAGCGCGGCGACCAGCAACTCTGCCCAGATGGCGACGCCCTGCCCGGTGTCGAGCAGGAGCGGGCGGCGCCCCGAGCCGACGATGTAAGTGTTGGTTCCCGGACCGGTGAACGCGCTCGGATTGTGCCCGAGCACGGTCGCGACGCGCTTCGAATGACGCGCGTAGTCCGGCAGCTTCATTCCGATCATCGAATCGGTAACGATCCGCGCGGGCTTTCCCATCGCGCTTGCTTTCCTCCGCTAGCGGCGGTTGCGCTCAAAAATCAGTCGCAGTCCTTTCAGGGTCAGAAACTCGTCTACCTCTTCTATGGTCTCGCTTTCCGGCGCGATCAATTCGGCGAACCCGCCGGTCGCGATCACCCGCGTCTTCTCGCCGCGTTCCTTGAGAATCCGATGTACCAGGCCGTCGACCAGCGCCGTGTAGCCGAAAATCAGCCCCGATTGAATCGCGCCGACGGTGGTCCTCCCGATCGCTTCGCGCGGCCGCACCAGCTCGACGCGATAAAGCTTGGCGGCATGCTCGATCAATGCGTTCATGGAGACGCCGAGGCCGGGTGCGATTGCGCCGCCCGCGTACTCGCCGCGTCCGGTGATATAGTCGAAGGTGGTAGCGGTGCCAAAGTCGACTACGATACAGGCGCTCGCGGCATGTTCGTAAGCAGCCAGCGAATTTACGATCCGATCCGCCCCAACCTCTTTCGGATTCTCATACAAGATCGGCATCCCGGTTTTGACGCCCGGCCCGACCATCAGCGGACTGCATCCGAAGTATCGCTCCGCGAGCTGCTCCATCACCTGGTTGAGCGGCGGGACTACGCAGGCTATCGCCACGCCCTCCGGTTTCGATCCGAACTCGATCCCCTTCGCCGCGAGCAAGGTGTTCAGGACTGCGCCGTGCTCGTCGGTGGTGCGCTCGGCGGAGGTGGAGATACGCCAATGGTGAAGCAGACGATCGCCCTCGTAGATTCCAATCACCGTGTGGCTATTGCCGACGTCGATCGCGATCAGCATGACATCACTCCGGGGGCGCTCCGCGAAGCGGCTACCGCGAGCTCGGGGATCATAGCGTCATGTCTCAGCGGATAGGAAATGCCGGCATCGCCATCGGCGCGCCAGCCGGCCGTGCGTAGGTCATGGGCGGAAGCATCCATGGTCCCCCGGGCCTGAAGTTAGTCGGCGGCGCAGTGGGAGAGAGAATCGGAGCGCGCAACGTGGACGGGCCAGGACGGAGCACGTACGCGGACGGTGCCAGCGCCGGGCCATAGATCGGGTACGCCGGTCCTACCGTTTCCGCCTCCCTCTCGTAGTCGTCCAGAGTACCCCATGCCGAATTGATACCGTCGCCGTCGTCGGCGTCGATAGTAGCCGGATTGGCGTTGGCGCCTTGACCGCCGTCGGCGCTCGCGGAACTGCCCGCATCGGCGTCATCGTCATCTTCCACACCGGAGGCCTCGGGATTACGCTTCGACTTCTGGCTGAAGTCTTTGCATGGCACGACAACGCCCTTCTTGGCGCACGCTTGGGGAATTTCGAGGACTTGGTTGAGCCGCTCCCAGTCGGCAGGGGAATCGCGGTCCGGCGCGCTATCGTCGGCAGCGTGCGCCACTAGCGGCCACCATGCCAGCGCTCCGGCAACGAGACCGATGGCGAAAATCCTCGACCATGAAGTTACGATGCCCAAGTGATTTAAGCTCAAGCGTATTGGCGTGGCGATAGTGCGACCAAGGCTAGCACCAAGGCTGGTGGGGGGCCAAGTTCGAATTTCAAATGCAGCTCTCCCGACAGTTCTCCACATTTACGCCAACGGTCAACGGTTTCCACGCTCTTCCCGAGACGATAGAATCCCGCGCGCTATGCCGGATAAAAAAGTCGCACTGGTCACTGGCGCCGGCCGTGGAATCGGCCGCGATATCGCACAGCGCCTCTCGCGCGAGGGATACGCGGTCGGACTCATCGCGCGCACCAAGTCGCAGCTCGAAGAGACTGCCGAGCTGATTCGAAACTCGGGCGGTTCGGCACTCGTTACGCCGACCGACGTCTCCAAACGAGAGCAGGTACTCGCCGCGGTCGCTGCGGTCGATCGCGAGCTCGGCCCGATTTCGGTGCTGGTCAACAACGCTGGCGCCTATCTCCGCAAGCGCTTCACCGAGATCACCGAAGAGGACTTTGACTTCCAGCTCAAGGTAAACGCGTACGGGCCGTTCTTCTGCACCCAGGCGGTGGTGGGAAAAATGGTCGAGCGCGGAAACGGCACGATCATCTTCGTGCTCGGATCGGAGACACGCGGCGGGCCGGCGCAATACTCCGCCTATACCGCCTCGAAGCTTGCGCAGCGCGCGATCGCGGAGTCGGTAGCTTACGAGTTCATGCATCTGGGCGTTCATGCCGCGGCGCTCGACGTCGACGGCGCGGTCGACAGTCCGCGCGTGCGCGAGTCGATGCCCGAGGTTGATCCGTCGCACTTCGTTCCGCCTTCGGCGATCTGCGACGAGATCGTGCATCTGATCAATCAGCCGAAAGGCGCATGGACATTCCAGGTCGACCTGCGAGCGTTTGCGCAATGGCGTCCGCGCGTCGCTGCCAAAAAACCAAACCCGTGACCACGAAACCGTGATGCCAAATGGCCCGGCTTCCGCCCGGCCTACTCCCGCAAATCCGTTCGCTTAAATCGGACCTGCCGCGGGTCGGGCGTCAGCCGATAGGTGTGGTCTTGCCGGCGGGACGAAATTATACTGGCGACACACTCGACGGAGCCGCGGATACGGTCGGGGTGTGGCGCAGCCTGGTAGCGCACACGCTTGGGGTGCGTGTGGTCGCCGGTTCAAATCCGGCCACCCCGACCAATGATGTCGCTCGCCGGAAGCGCGGGACCGCGCGGAAAGTTCCTGGTGCGCAGCGCGCCAACCCGAGGCATCAACATCCGTGACGTTTCGCGAGTCAGATCTGAGAGGTTTTTCGGCTCGATTCGCGTATGAGCCGGATCATCGCCTGCGTAGACGCGGTGTCGTTGAGCCGCGGAAACGGCTCGCCGGGGACGGGCACTTCGAGGAACCGGCACAGCGGCGGCCATCCTTCACGCACGTCGAACACGAGCAGGCGCGCGGGATCGATCGTATCGCGGACCTCTTGACTGTGCCGCTTGAAGACCTCGATCGCGTGCGCCTTGTCCTCGAAGCGGTTATCGAATGTGTCGGCTAGAATTCCCTTCCTGACCATCTCGTTTTGGAGCCTGAGAACTTCGGGCGCGTCATCGGGCACCGGCGCTGTCATAGGCTGGTAGATGGTGTCGCACATGCTCTTGTACCAGGCTTCCGGATCGCGCACCGACAGCAGCACCTTTGCATCCGGGAAGTGGGCGGCAATCTCGCGCCACCATCGCGATGCCGGCCAATCGACCGTCGCGCGGAAGTCGTGAAAAATCAGCTCCCAGTCAACCGAATGCCCGAATGCCAGCCGATGCCACATCGCCACATGATCCGGGCGCGGAAAAACCTCTATCATGTGATAGCAGGGCCCGAAGCCTAGTTTTTCAAGCGCGCTCTTGAGTGAGAGCGTGCCCGTTCGTCCAAATCCCGCGCCGACGAGTTCTAATGCCATATGAGGGGGGCTCCTGGTCAGGAGTTCGCGTCTCTGTACAACAGTTCTGCCATCGATGTCGATGGCGAGCGTAACTTCGCTGGCCGGCGCGGCATCGTCGGTCGACACTGCCAACCGAGGAGCCGCGCCGGCATCCGCCTTGATCGTACGCAATCTGCAGAGACCCGATGGTCTCTAATCACGCCTGTTCCAAGCTACCAATCCACTGTCACTCGCGCGCGAACGCGGCGCCCGCCCCCTCCCACAGCGACCGGTACTCGCTCGCGACCTGATCCGGCAGATTAGGAAGCGCGAGTGCGGCAAACCTGAGTTGCTGAAACTGGAGACTGTCCCCCCGGTACATCCTCTCGAGGTACCGCGCTCCGAGCCGGATCATTTTCAGCATTTCGCTTAGGCGCGGAGCTTCCTCCTCCTCGAAATTCAGCTCGCCACGCCGACGCTCTTCGTCGGCGTCCTGGTAGTAAATGGCCGGAGCATAAACCAGGTTCCACAACTCCGCAGTATTGAAATTGATGCTCTTCTCGGCGGCGTCGAGCAGCTCGAGAACCGTCTTGTTGGTGGTCCAGTACGCCTCCGGCTGCAAGCGCCAGATTTCCCTGACCAATGCGCGATCCACGAATCGCGTCGCGACCGCCGGATACTCCTCGACCAGTCTGTGTCTGCCCGCGTACTCGGTGCATCGCTGGACCAGGCCTCCGTAGAGCATCCGATGCAGCGCTTTATACACCGCCTCCGGATGACGGACGCGATTCGCCATCGCGAATCCGACCGTACCGACTGGCCCCATGTTGGCCAATGCGAGTCGAATATCGCACCGATCCGCGAGCAGTTGCGCCGGATTCGCGACCATCGCCGGGGCATCAAAAAAATCGTCGATCCAGTGCGCCGCATAAGTCAGGTACGACTTGGTCTGCACCTCGTGCCATCGGCCAGCAGACACTATTCCCAAGATGAACGTATGGACCTCGACCTCATGGTAGGAGTGAACCGCGCTGGTCGACGGACCGAACTGATTGAAGAGCCCCGCTTCAGCCAGCGTGCCGGTGAATTCGGCCTGGCCGGCTCTCACGGCCGCTAAGAGGTCTCGCCAAAATGGGACCGTCCGGTAGAGGGCCTCGAGGCGGGAACTCTCTCCAACTTCGTCCGCACAAGTGTTGCCTGTGTTCATTGCAGATCCTCTGGTTCCGGGTATCGATCGCGGAACAGTTAGGGACGGGTTAATCTGACTCGAGGACCCGAGCTCCCATGAAGGTTCGCTCCGGGTTGTTGCTTCCGCTCCGGCTCTTCGCGGTGCTGATTCACTTCTCATGGGTCGTTCCATTGTGCTCAGGCTGAGGCCGGTTGAGTGGGTTCACGAAAAGGGCTGGCTCCTCTCTTCCGGGCGACGTCGAGATTTCCAACCGCGGTGCCCGCGCCGGGAGGGACGCATTGAACCGCAGCACCCGACGATTGCCGTCGGACTGAAACAGGAAGTCGAAGCCCTTGCGGATGTACTCCTCGAGTTTCTGACCCTCCAGGATCATAGGTTGAATCCAGACCTCGCCTCCTTCGAGGGTTTCCCCATAGGGGTTGCGGAATGGTTCTGATGCGGGAACGAAGTTGAGTTGGGCGTGAGGCCCGGTTAAATCGATCGGCTTAAGGACGGGATACAGAAGGATCGCCTTTGCCTGGAGGAGACCCGCGACGGCGGGCGCAACTCGCTTCGCGATGCCGGCTGCGCCTCTGGAGAGCGACCATAGTTCGCCGCCTTCGATAACCGACTTGGGAGCGAGATGACTCACGTCGGGCTTCGGGAAACTCGGCGGCAGTGTCGCCAGATCGTGCACTATGAAGCCTCCGACCATCCGCTCGGGTGGCTCCCCTTCGTTCTCGAAAATTGCGTAGACATTTCCGAACATGAGGTGAGTCCTCCCAACCTGGGATTGAGCCGTCTCCCTCATTCCAACCCCGCCCAAGGCTCGCGCTTTCGCGAGACACTCGCCGAAGATCTGTCGCTCGCAATCTGATGTCAGTTGACGCAGTTCCATTGAAGTACTCCTCTTTTTCTAATGCGGATTGTTGTTTTCGAACCGCTCTTTCCCAGCTCGGCGGCGCAATGGAGGCGCGCGCTGTGCGGTAGCCGCGGTCCGATGGAAAGAAGGGACGAAGCTCACCCGCAGGAATGGGGTGGAGGTGATTTCGGAAGCCGAATTCGGCGGAATTGGAGGCGCGAGGGAATTAGATGCACTTATGCTGCGCCCGCTGGGAGGTGCGGCGAACGCGGCGGTCATGTGATGCACTTTTTGTGAATATCACAACACTCTCAGCTACCATGAGGCCTCTGCCCACTACTACCTGTCACTAATTGCTAACTATGAGACGCGCTGGAATCGCACGGCGGCTACCGAAGCCATCGGCAGATGTTTCGCAAGGAGAATCGGTGAAAAGAAGGAGCTGCCTATCACGCGCTTCCGAAGAGCGATTGGTCGCGAATTGAAGCGCAAGGCGCCGCGCGCCCCTTGATAACCAGCCGTTTACGTGACTAGCATGGCGCCGGTCAGGACACGCGCGCGTACCATGTCAGTTAGCATCGAACGAGAAGCGCTCGGAGGAGTGATCCGCGAGATCCTGGATGCCTCGCACGACTCCGCCGCGAAGCTGAGCTCCGACGCGGCCAGCCAGTATGTTTCTTCCCTCTCGCAGGCGGACTATGCGGCGGCACTGTCGAAACAATTCGACCGCCGCCAGCTTCGAGAGGTTATTTCGGAATTGCGTCGGATGCTGCCGGCGCTCAATCGAGAAGTATTCAGCGAAACCAATCTTGCCCGATTAGCGAAAGTAGCGTCGCGGTTCGGGGCGGTTCTACAGGCCAAGCCCTTCGCGGATCCAAAGGGCCTCACGCTGCGCGGGTTTTACGTCAACGACCGCACCATGCTGAGACGACCTCTTGTATGCGTGAATACGGCCTGTCACCGGGTCGGGACGGCCTCTGCCTTCTGGCACGAAATGGGACATCATCTAAGCCGCGAAATATTTGGTGGGCATACCCATCAGCTCAATCTGTCTCTGGCTGCTGGCTATCAGGATCATTTGAGCAATCCGGACGAAATAGTCGCTGATGCGGTCATGGTCCTCGGCGGCTACCCAAAGACGGTCGCTGAGCGCTTGTTCGGGACTGAAGGCGAGTGCGCAAGATGCGATACTCCCCTCCTTGTCTCCAGGGCGAGAGAGTATCTGCGTACCGTTTCAGGCTTCGAGTTTCCAACCGGACTGTCCGTACCCGAAAACTTACGCATCCTGGCGGCCATGATTCATGTCGCCAAATTCCGGGTTACCCTGCTCCGCGAGTACGGCATATGAGGAAGAAAACGCTAGGCGGAGTACTGAGACAAGCGCGCTACGAGCTCAGTCTCACCCAGCGTGAACTAGCCAGGCAGGTCGGCGTGAAGGCCAGCCATATCGCGTATCTCGAGGGTGGCAAGCGGAGACCCTCACTGCCGCTGATCAAGCGGATTGCCAACGCACTAGGACTGGATCGGCGCGAATTGCTCTTCCTGTCTCATCCGGAGTCGAAAGATTTGGTCGGTAGCCTTGATCGGCCTGGCGCAACGAAGCCAGGCGATTCGTGGAAGCGGTTTTCCTCCAATCGCGCGCTTCTCAGACGTCTCCAGGTAACCCCTGCCGAGTTCAGGCTCCTAAGGCAGGTGAGCTTGCTTGAACACGTATCGTCCTATCAGCATTTCGTATTCGTTCTTAACTCGGTCCGGCAGGCCGCAGTACCGAACGACGATTGACGGCTTGATCGCCCAGGCTTCGAGCTCTCCGTCGGACGGTTGTCGAGGCCCATCGCCGGCCCGTACTCCGGAACTCTGCTTCTAAGAGGCGAGTGCCGCGATCGAGCCGACCGACTCGGGCACTCCCGAGGCCGGCAAAGGCCGCGATCCTGGCTTCACCTCGAAGGGCGAGACCAGTTCCAGTTCCTTGCCCATCTCGCGCACCGCCGGCATCACCTCGGTCGAGATCAGCTTGATGTTGTTCACGCGATCTTCGGTGGAGATCGGACCGTCGTTCTGCCAGAAGGCGAAGATTCCCGGGCGCAGCACCTCGAGCACCTTGCGGATCTTCGGGATGACTGTCTTCGGCGTGCCGCAGATTACCTGCATCGCGCGCTCTACCTGCGGGAACGCGTCGAAGATCTGCTTGCGCGTCGCCGCGATGTCGACCTGATTTTCCTTCCACGCACCGGCGCGCGTTTCGATTTGCGCCTGCGCGAGCCGCTCCTCGGCGCTGCTCTGTTGCGCGCCCGCGAACGGAGTTCCCTTGGCCGCGTTGGGGTCCGAGAACTGGCGCGCGACGCGGCGGGTCGCCTCGCGGGAGTTATATCCGGGCGGGAACATCCACTGCGGCTGCCCGAACAGGCTGTATCCAATCCCGGCGCCGCCGAACATGTCGTACTTCGCGATCTCGCGCGCCTTCTCGTCGGTCTCCGCCACGTAGACTTTCTGCAGATAGCCAAAATTCTCCGGCCCGACCTGGTAGCCCTCTTTTGCGGCGGCGTCGCGATAAATGTTCCACAGCTCGACGGTCGGCTCGAGGAAGGTCGCGAGCGCAACGTACGGATAGCGATGCTTCGCGCACCACACCACCGTCTCGGGACTCAGCAGGCCCGGAATCCAGATCGGGGGATGCGGTTTCTGAATCGGCAGCACCCACGGATCGACGAAGCGGTAGTTGAAATGCTTGCCCTCGTAGCGCCACGGCCCCGGCTGCGTCCACGCGCGCACCACGAAGTCGTGCGCCTCCTCGAAATACTCGCGGTTGTAACCGGGATTCGCGTTGGTCGCGAATTGCTCTGAGCCCGCGCCACGCACCCATCCCGCCACCAGCCGCCCGTGCGAGATCATGTCGATCATCGCGAGCTCCTCCGCCAACCGCAGCGGGTTGCCCACCACCGGGAGCGGATTGCCCAGCAGCACGATTTTTACTTTCTTGGTGATGCGCGCGAGAATCGCCGCCTCCACGTCCATCACCGAGCCCATGCAGAACGCGGTGTCGTGATGCTCGTTGAGCATCACCCCGTCGAAGCCGAGCTCCTCGGCCATTATCTTTTCGTCGAGATACTCATTGAGCAACTGCGATCCCTTGACCGGATCGAAATGCTTGTTGGGGATCCCGAAAAACCCGTGCTTGATGATCTCGTCGTTGGGACAATACCGATAAGGGCGTTCGGTGAAATACATTACGTGCATGGTATCTCGCTCCTGACTTTGAACTTGTTATCCCAGAAACGCTTCGACTTCGCGGATGAAGTCGGCGCTCTTTTCGATTTCGGGCCGATGGCCGCATTTTTCGAACGTGACCAGGCGCGCGCCGGGAATCGCATCGCGATACGCCTCGCCCGCGCTCGGCGGCACCACCGCGTCCTGATTTCCCCATAGCAGCAGGGTCGGCAGCGCGGACGCGACCGACAGATGATGCGCGAGCGTCTGGTTGTGCATGTATGGCGTCCACGCCAGCCGCGCGTTCTGCGCGCGCGCCTCTTCGAACGCCTCGAACTGCTCGGGGTTTGCCGCGCCGCCGTACAGCTCAGGGAACTCGGGCGTGTTCGCGGGGTCGAGCACGGTCGCGAGCAACTGCTGCGGCGCCATCATCTGGAACACGTCGAGGATGTCGCCGCGCGGCGGGCGTATTCCGACCGGCGCGACCAGCACCATCTTGCGGAACTGATGCGGATTCGACGCCGCCATCTCGGCTGCGATCCATCCGCCCAGCGAAAAACCGATCACGTCGAGCGGCGCCAGTCCCTGCTCCTTTAGATAGCGCGCGTAGAAGCCTGCCAGATCGCGTATCGTGAGCATCCACTCGGCGCGCTCGGTGCGCCCGAACCCCGGATGCAGCGGAATCAGAACGGTGCGAGTCTTCGCCAACGCCGAGTGCCACTTGAGCCAGCCCGGATGGCCCAGCTCTTCGTGCAGCACCAGAATCGGTTTGCCCGCGCCGCCCTTGACGACCAGCAGGTCGGTGCCGTCGACCTTGACGGTCTCTTCACGCCATTGACTATTGGAATTCTCAGCCATCGATGCGCCGCCCTCTCAGAGCCCGTCGTGCCCGCCGGCGTCGGGCCAATTGGCCATTTGATCGTCGCGCCTCACCCGCCGCAGCCTCTATAAAATCGGGTAACACAGCGCGGGGCGGTTTTACAAACCAACCTGTACGGAACCGCCGCCCACGTCTGATTGCGCCCGCGCAGAAATGCGCTGGATTCGCGAGGAGCTCTGTTCGGCATTTGAAACCTCTTCGAAGCACCTGGTTAATTCAACGCGTGGCGATTGGTATAATAGCAGTACGGTACGGTTCAGATGGCGATTGACCTCGAACAGGCGCGCGAGCGGATGGTCGTCGAACAGCTCGAGCGCCGCGGAATCAAAGACCGCCGCGTGCTGCGCGCGATGCGCTCGGTCGCGCGCCATCGCTTCCTGCCGCCCGAGTTCGCCGAGCACGCCTACGACGACGGCCCGCTCCCGATCGGCGAGTCGCAAACCATCTCGCAGCCCTACATGGTGGCGCTGATTTGCGAAGTCGCGGAACTGACCGGCACCGAGAAGGTGCTCGAAGTCGGCACCGGCTCCGGCTATCAGGCCGCGGTCGCCGCAAATCTGGCGCGCGCCGTTTACACGGTCGAGTCGATCGCGCATCTGCACGATCGCGCGCGGATCATCCTGAACGCGATGGGGCTCGCAAACGTTTTCCTGCGATGCGCCGACGGCTCCGAGGGATGGCCCGAGGAAGCGCCCTTCGACGTCATCATCGTGACCGCCGCGATGCCGGGTCTGCCGATGCCGCTGATGCACCAACTCGCGCCCGAAGGCCGCCTCGTCGCGCCGATCGGCGAAGATGACTTGCAAACCCTGGTGCGAGTGGGCCGCAAGAACGGGAGCTGGCAGGAAGAATATTTCGGCGAGTGCCGCTTCGTTAAGATGACCGGCAAGCACGGCTTTCATGATTAGCCGGAAATAGTTATCGCGACGGTCACTCGGGGCGGTTGTGATGCGGAGGTGGTGGCAAGAAGCGGCGTGCGCATCGGCGGCGACAGCGATCGCTCTGCTCTGCGTCGCGCTCGCACTCTCCGGATGCGGCGGCGCCAGCGCTACCAGTCCTCAAGCCGCGCCGTCGGCGCAACGCACGCACACCGTCGTCGCGGGCGAGACGGTCTATCATATCGCTCAGCTATACGGCGTGAGCGTGGGACGGCTGATGACCGCGAACGGGCTCGGCGACCCGCGCGAGCTTTACGTCGGACAGCGCCTAATCATACCGGGTCAGTATCAATCGGCGTCGCTGGCCGGCTCCGATACGACGCTTCGCTATCCGTACAGCGGGGAGCGCGAGTCACGGCAATTCATGTGGCCGGTGTACCAGGGAGTCGTTTCGTCCGGATTCGGAATTCGCAACGGCGCGATGCATGAGGGTGTCGACATCGCGGCGCCGGCGGGGACTCCGGTGCACGCGGTGGACAGCGGCGCGGTGATTTTCGCGGGCTCGCTGCACGGCTATGGCAACACGGTTATTATCCGCCACGACGATCATTACGCGACGGTATACGGTCACAACTATGTCAACCTGGTCCACGAGGGCGACCACGTCGCGCGCGGCCAGACTATCGCCGAGATCGGCCGCAGCGGCCGCACCAGTGGCGCCAACCTGCACTTTGAGGTGCGCCGCGACAACGTCGCGCGAAATCCGCTTGGGTTTCTCCCCGAGCCCGCGCCCGCAAGCGGGATAACCTTTGCAGTCAACGCCGGCTCCTAACAGCCTCGGGTCGCGCGAGGACGCCAGCGCCAACTTCAGCGGACGCCAGGGCCTCCTGCACAGATTCCACTGCTGACTGGTTAA
>DATDGX010000080.1:0-20993 GCA_036521875.1 Binataceae bacterium (SeqCode) | reverse complement strand
CGTGTACAGCGAGACGTACGGGTACTGGCAGTACGGACTGTTGTACCTCAGGTAGTCGAGATTTTTCTCGTAGACCTCGGTGACGAACGGCAGCTTGTCGAGCTCCTCGTCGGTGAGCGCCGCGCGATCGGGATTGTGATGGATAGCGTCGTTCTTCCGATAGCTGATTCCGCCGATCGTGCTCCACTCGCGCCCCTCGGCAACCTCGAGCATCGAGTGGTCGAATTCCTTGCGCGCCGCGATGTCGACCGCGGTCGACAACTTGAGGACTTCCTCGGGACGCGCAGTGGGATGCCCGCCGACGAACGCGATGATGCAGTCGGGGTTCGCGGCCTTGATCGCCTCCGCCGTCCGGAGATCCATCCGCAGCGACGGCGTCGAGGTATGAAGCACGATCAAGTCGTAGTTCTTCGCCTCGTCGACCGTCATCTCGACCGTGTAGTTGTGCGGCGGCGCATCGAGCAGGCGCGCGCCGGGAATCATCCCCGCCGGATACGCGAGCCAGGTCGGATACCAGAACGACCAGACCTCGCGCGTCGCCTGGTAGCGGCTACCCGCGCCGCCATCGAAATCATCGTAGGAGGGTGGGTTCAGGAAGAGGGTCTTCATCACATCCATAAGGGCGAAACTCCGGGCCTGTCCGCTTGGTTAGTCCCAGACTATATAAACGGCCCAGAGTGAGCGCAAGGATGTAGAATTTATTGCTGATCTGCTGGGTTTTTCACTGGCACCGCGCCGCGCAGAAGCTCCAGGAGCCCCTTTGGATACAGGATCGATCCGGCGCCGAAGTCGCTCAGTGGCTTCCACATACCTCGGAACCGGATGCCATCGTGGTCGCGATGGTCGATTTTCTCCTGGCGATAGAGCGACCGGTCGGCGAGATCGACGGCGTACACGAGCACGATTTCGTGGTGCGGCTTCCCGTTGAAATCGAAGATGCTTTCGAGCGTACCGAGGTAGCGTGGATTGACCAGCGCGATGCCAAGCTCTTCCCGCAGCTCGCGCACGATCGTCTCCGCGCCCTGCTCGCCGAACTCGATTTTGCCGCCGAACGGCCGATAGAAGGTCTCGCGCGTATCCTCGTCGTGACCTTCCGCGACCAGCATGCGGTCGCCGTTCGCGACGACAGCGATCGCGATTGGCCGCACTCTTTTTTTCTTCACGCCGTAACTATCTCCTGATGACATAAACAATCATAACCCTGAACTGGTTCAGGGTTGACAACTTTTACGCCTCGGTCGAAATGATCGGCGGTAACGACGTGGTAACGAAGGGGTAAAGTCCGGTGAGGCCGCCGAGCATCGTCGCGGCGAACCACAAAAGCCCGATCGCGATAGCGTCGTTCTTGCCCATCCCGGCCATTCCGAACAGCGCGACGTAAGCGGTCTCCCTGATGCCGAGTCCGTTCAGAGTGATCGGCAAGGCGGTGAAGAGGTTCGCGATCGGCACGCACAAAATGAACAGCGCAAGCGGCGCGTCGAGGCCGAGGCCGCGCGCAAGGATCCATTGCGCGACGGCGAGCGACACCTGAAGGACCAGCGACAGGATCAATGCGGGAATCGTCGCGGCGGGACGATGCAGATACGGCGCGGCCAAACCTGCCGAGCGCCGAATTATCGCGGGCGCAAGATAAAGCAGGCGCGCGAAAATCGGCGCGGTGAGAAATCCCAACAGCGCGATCGCGCCCACCGCGATCGCCGGGCGCGTCACCGCCGGCGGCAGCGCCGAGCCGTTCAAAAATATCGCGGCGAACGCGGCCAGCCAGAATATCGCAACCAGGCCGATGCCGCGGTCCGCGACCACCGACGCGAACGCGTCGCCAATCCGCTGGTGCCGGCGGCCGAGATAAACCGCTCGCGCGGCATCGCCGCCGACCAATCCGGGCACGAACAGGTTGGTGAACATCCCGATGAAGTAATAGGTGAGAAACTCGGCGAACGGACCGCGCAGATTCACCATCGCGGCCAGCAGGCGCCATCGGTACGCCGACATCACCTGTCCCGCAAGATACAGCGCGACCGCTATCGCGAAGTAGACCAGATGCTCGCGGGCAAGAGTGCGCAGCACCGGACGCGCATCGTAGTGCCACAGCAGGATCGCGACGATCGCAATGCCGAGCGCGGCGCGAAGCGCGAAGGCGCGGGAGCGTTTCGCGCCCGAGCCGGAGGTCGCGGCCGGCGCGGCGCTGGACGGCGTAGACGCCTGCGGCTCAGTTGCTCGCGATCGGCTCACGAGTTTTGAGGATCGCGCGCTTGCGGCCTTCCGCCGCAATCACGGTGAACGGTTCGAGTCGTTCCTGGAGCCGCAACAAGTCGGCCGCGTCGATAACCAGTACCGCGTTGCCGGGCCGCTGCCACAGGCGCATCAGCTCGGCGTCGGTGGTGAAGAACCAGTCGTGCCGGTCGGGCGTGCGTTGCGCGCCGAAGCGCAGCTCAGTGAGACCGCCGACGACAATCACGCGCCGGCGCGTGTAGAACGGCAGCGCCTGGACGTAGCGATGGTAACAAATCAGGGTCGCGTCGGGCGCCCGCTGCGCAACCACTCGGCTCAGACTCGCGTACGATCGCTCCGGCTCGACCAGAATTCGCGCATAGCTGAATACGAGCAGTGTCGATGCGACCGCGAGCACCAGCGCGGCAAGTCCGGCGTTGGTTCGCCGCGAATAAAAGGCGGCAGCGACCACGATGCCGCCCAAGGTCAGCGTGGCACCCGCCGCGAAAATCGCGGGCTGCGCGAGCATCGCGTAATGAGTGCGCATCGAAGGCGCCGCGACACCGGCGATAAACGCGGCGGCGCCGAGCAGGCCGAGCAGCGGTCCCGCCTCCATCAGGATTCGCGAGTCGGGCGAACGCAAAGGGCCGCGCACGGTCCTCTCCGGATATGCGCACGACATGATTCCATCAGCGATCAGCACGGCCAGCGGCGGCATCGCGGGCAGGATGTACGGAACCAGCTTGGCGCCCGCGAACGAGAACAGCGCGAATATCACCACCGCGGTGGCCACGCAGAAGCGCCGCGCAGGATTCGGCGGCAGCGCGCGCCAGGTGAGGAACGGCACCAGCATCGAGTAGGGCAGCAGCCCGACGAACACGACCGGTAGGTAGTACCAGAACGGGCCGCCATGACTGTAGTCAGGCTCGAGTGCGCGGCGGAAATGCTCCCCGATGAAATAAAAATCGAAGAAGCCGGGCTCGCGAATCGTTATCACGATGAACCATGGCGCTGCGATCGCGAGCGTCAGCGCGAGGCCGGGAATTAGATGGAAGCGGCGAACGGCGCCGAGATTTTTCTGCCACGCGAGAAATACCATCGCCGAGATAATTGGCAGCACCGCGCCGACTGGCCCCTTGGCGAGGATCGCGAGTCCCATCGCGGCATAAAACAGCCAGCACCAGCGGCCGCCTTCGCTCCAATGAAGGTAGAACGAGAACATCGCGACCGTCACCAGCGCGGTGAGCAGCATGTCGGTGGTCAGCACCTGCGCCATCACGGAGTACAGCGGCGCGGTCGCGAGGATCGCGCCCGCGAGCAGCGCATGTCCGCGTCCGAACGTGCGGAGCGTGAAGACATAGGTCGCGAGCACGCCCAGCAGCGCCGCGATCGCGACCCAGATGCGCGCGGCAAACTCGGTTGGGCCGAGGGCGCTGAATGAGAACGCGGTCAGCCAGTAGAGCAGCGGGGGCTTCTCGACGTACGCGATGTAGTTGAGATGCGGGACGACGAAGTCGCGCATGGCGAGCATCTCGCGCGCGATCTCGGCATAGCGCGCCTCGTCCGGCTCCCATAGGCCATAGCGTCCGAGGTGGAAGAAGAAGATCAGGGCGGCCAACGCGAGTAGGGCGCCGAGCTCGAGCGCGGGCAGTCCTGCGATACGCGCGGCGGCGGCGCGGCCGTCTGCTTGGGGCGGGCCGCCCGCGGAGGATTCGGTGCTATGCGCGGCTTCCGACACGAAGGATGAGTCTAACCGTCGGCGCCCGCCCCAAAAAGCGCTCCGCAACCGGAAACATCACTGCCGCCGCGTATGCAAGACAGCGAAACTCGACTCGGGTTTCGCGCTGAGTTTACTGCCGGCTGAACTGCTCGACGCCCCGAATGTCCATGGCCCAGGGCAGGGCGGAGCGGCACCAGATTTGCCGTTTCGGATGCAGCTCGGCGCGCTGCTTGATTGTGCCGAGGCGCAACGAATAGGTTGGCGGATCCTTGACGATCGCGGCGGCATAGATCGGCGTGCCGCAATCGGGGCAGAAGGCGTGGGCGCGCTTGGTCCCGCTCTCGGCGGTCTTGATGTAAATCTTGGGCTGCCCGGTGCGCAGCACGAAACTCTCGGCGGGCGCCCGCACGACGGCGCGATAGGCTGAACCGGTAAGCGTCTGGCAATCGGTGCAGTGGCAGATGCTGACGGTGTCCGGGTCGACCTGCGCCTCATAAGTGATCTGTCCGCAATGGCACCGGCCCTCGATTTTCATTTCGATTTCCTCCTTCGAATGATGCAGCGCCAGGAGGCGCGGTATCAATAACCGGCGGCGGCGCCACCTTTGCGCGGATCGTATGCGCCGCGAATATTTCCCGGTTCGATCGTGATCGCACTGACCGCGCCCAGGTTCGGCACCACGCGGAGCTTGTAGCCCATCTGCGCGAGCTCTTTCTGCGTCGCCGCCGGCATCGACTGCTCGACGATCACGACATCCGGCGAAGCCTGCTCGTGAATCCGCGGCTCTGCGACGGCGCGCGCCGCACTCAAGTGCGAATCTAGAATGTTGAGTGTGACCTGCAAGACGCCGGAGAGAATCGTGGGGCCGCCCGAGCCGCCCGCAGTCATAATCGGCTTGCCGTCCTTCATCACGATGATCGGAGTCATGCTCGAGAGCGGACGCTTGCCCGGCGCGATCAAATTGGCGGCCTCACCCTCGAGCCGGTACGCATTCTCGACGCCCTGCGCGACCGCAAAATCGTCCATCTCATCGTTGAGCAGAATTCCCAGCTTGGGGACCGTGACCTTCGCGCCGAACGGCGTGTTGATGGTCGTGGTGAGGGCGACCAGGTTGCCAAGGTTGTCGACGACCAGCAGGTTCGAGGTGCCGTGGTCGTGGGCGGCGGGCGTGGCGCTGGGCGATTTCCGATGGAGCGCGCGTTCGTGAAGTTCATTGACGTGCTCGGGCGAAAGCAGCTTATAGAGCGGTACGTTGACGTATGACGGGTCACCGTACAGCGCGCGGTCTTCGAACCCCTGGCGCATCACCTCGATCAGCCGCGCCAGATACGGCGGCGAGTCGACGCCCAGTGCGCCGAGCTCTCCGCCCTCGAGCATCCCGAGCATCTCGAGCAGCACCCCGCCCGACGACGGCGGCGGCATGGTGTAAACCTGGTAGCTCTCGTAGCCGCGATGGAGCGGGTCGCGCCAGTTGGGGCGGAACTCCGCTAGGTCGGTGGTGCTCAGGATTCCGCCTTGCGCGGTCATGAACGCGGCTATCGTGGCGGCGATGGGGCCGCGGTAGAAGTTCGCGGCCGGATCGTTGCCGAGGCTCTCGAGCGTCACGGCTAGATTTTTCGCGACGATGGTGTCGCCGGCTTTGGGAGCCGTTCCGTCGGGTTTCAGAAAAACTTCGCGCAGCCCCGGATCGGCGGCGAGCTTGGGCGCGAAGTGCGCAATCTCGCCCGCCAGGTGCGGACTTGCCGGGAAGCCATCGCGGGCGAGCTTGATCGCCGGCGCGGCGACGGTCTGAAACTTCATGACGCCAAATCGTCTCAGCGCCGCGTCGATCCCGGCAATCTCGCCGGGTGTCGCGACCGCGAGAATTCCATTCTGCGCGAGCGCTTCATTCGGATGGCCGTCGCGCACGAACATCGTCGGGCTCGCTTTGAGCGGCGCGCGCTCGCGATAGTCGAGCGCGTACACCTGCTTGGTCGCGGCCATATAGATGAGCATGAAGCCGCCGCCGCCGATTCCTGACGCGGCGGGATTGGTGATCCCGAGGGCCAGCGCGGTCGCGCACGCCGCATCGACGGCGTTGCCGCCGCGGCGCAAAATTTCCACTCCGGCGGCGGTGGCCTGCTCGCTTTCCGATACCACCATCGCGCGCTGCGCCACTGCGGACACGTCGGGCGATTCTGCCGGGGCCGAATTCGCAGCCGGGATCGAGGCGACGAGAATAATAATCAAGGCGCAGGCGGCGAGACGCGTGCGCGCATCGCGCCAGCTGGTGACGAGTGCCGATCGCATCAGGGTGTAGTAACAGCCGCAGAGTGTCGAGGAAAGTATCCGGACGCTACAGATTTAGTGGATTTGGCGCGGTTAGATTTCGCGGGTGCGAAGTGCTTTGATCGGCGCGTTGCAGCATAGCGGAGGACTGACATGGACTTTGCCGAAATCATTTACGAAAAGTCGGACCGGGTCGCGACCGTCACCATGAACCGGCCCGAGAAGCTCAACGCGTGGACGCCCAAAATGGGCGCCGAGATGCGCACCGCGGTAATGGACGCGGAGCACGACCCGAAGATCGGCGCGATCATCCTGACCGGCGCGGGCCGCGCGTATTGCGCGGGCGCGGACATGGGCAACTTGAACGACATCGCGGCCGGACGCGCCGCGGCGGGCGGACCGGCCAGGGGCGGAGCGGCCAAGGAGGACGAATGGACCGCCGCGCTGCGCGCCGACTACCGCACGCAATATTCGTGGCTGCTCGGACTGGGCAAGCCGGTGATCGGCGCGATTAACGGCGCGTGCGTGGGGCTCGGCTTCACGACCTGTCTCTACCAGGATATCCGGATCGCGTCCGATCGCGCGCGCATGGGGCTGATTTTCACGCAACGCGGCCTCGCGATCGAGCACGGCTCGAGTTGGATGCTGCCGCGAATCATCGGCGTCGCGCGCGCGGCCGAGCTCGCGATAACCGGGCGGCTGGTCGACGCGAAGGAGGCGCTCGAGATGGGCCTGGTCAATCGCGTAGTGCCGCACGAGCAGCTCATGGACGCGGTGCGCGAGACCGCCAGGGAGATCGCGCACAAGTGCTCGCCGCTCGGCGTTGCTACCGCGAAGAAGATGGTCTATCAGCATCTGTTCACCGACCTTGCAACCGCAATCCGCGAGGACGACGCGGCGATGCAGACGATGACGCAATCGGATGATTTCAAAGAAGGGATTCGCGCGTTCCAGGAAAAGCGCGCGCCGCGCTTCGGCGCCAAATAAAGGGCCGAAGCGCCAGGTAAGGCCACGGCGCTTCGGCGCGAAGGAGCGGAGCGTGCTGAGTGCTGAATTCCGCGTCCGCAAAAAAGTCGCGTACGCGGCTTCAGGCTGCTGGTCTACTTGTCGAGCGGATGTTTGAACTTGCGATCGGGATGCCGAATCGTGAGCACCGGGCAATGCGCCTTCTGAACCACGCGCTCGGCCACGCTGCCCATCAGGACGTGCACCAGGCCGGTGCGCCCGTGGGTGCCCATCACGATCAGATCCGCGCCGTCGGCTTGTGCGGTGTGGATCACTTCGAGAAACGGCGATCCTACCTTGAGCTGGCAGCGCGCCTTGAGCCCGCTGTCGCGAAGCCGCGCGACGATCTTGTCGAGCTCGCGCTGCGCCAGCACGCGCTGTTCTTCGGCAATCTGGGTCATGGCGCCGAGATCCATCGCGGGGCCCAGCTCGGGACTCGCCATCACGGGTGCGAGCGGCTGGTCGACGTGCAGGACGCTTATCTCGGCGCCGAACTTTCGCGCGAGCTCCTCGGCATAACCGAGCGCCAGCGTGGAGTCCTCGGAAAAGTCGGTGGCGGCGAGAATTTTCGTGAATGTCGGCATGGACCGAACCATAACCCGCGTCGGTTCGCGGGGCAAGTGGACCAAGCGGCGCGCTTTACAAGTGCGCCAAGTCTCGACCGCCCCATGCGCGGCGCACTACAATCGCATAGGGGACCGGTTCCGGTGGCGCAGAAAAGAGGCGGCATAACGCTCGACGACTTCGCGCGGACTTTCGACGAGTTCTTCGACGAGTTGCTCATCGACCGATGGCAATGCGGCGAAGGGCGCGACGAGTTCGAGCGCTCCGAAGTACTCGAACATCACGACCGCTACGAAGTGCGCCTCGCGGTGCGCGGAATCGAGCCGGGCAAAATCGACGTCGAGGTGACCGGGCAGCGGCTCACAGTGCGCGCGCCGGGCGGAATCCGCGGGACGATGGAGAGTTCGTTCAGGTTCGCGCATGAGATCGAAGCCGCGGCGGCGACCGCGCAATGGCTCAAAGAAACGCTCATCATCAACCTGCCCAAGCGCAAGAGCCGGCGAATCGCGCTCAAGGAAAGCTAGGCGCGCGCGCGAGCGCGCCGGCACTCTCTCATGGCTGAGCACGAGGATCGCACGGATGCGCGGACCGAAGCGCGAACTGACTCGCAAACCGATTCGCAAACCGATGCGGCGAGCGCGGCCAAGCCCGCCACTCCACCCGCCGCCGTCCCGCTCAAACCCGCTGCGCCACGCTCAGAGCTGACCGCGTCGGAGCTGCGTCCGGCGCTACCGCTCGACGATAACGACCTGATGCGCGCATCTGCGACCGGCGACAGCCAGGAACTGCTCGGGCAGCAGCGCGCGCTCGATGCGGTGCGCCTCGCGATCGGGATCGACGCGCCCGGCTACAACGTGTACGTGAGCGGGCTGCGTTCCCGCCACGAGCGCGAATCAGTGCTGCGTCTGCTTCGCGAGAAAGCGGCGACCATGCCGACCCCCGGCGACTGGATCTACGTCAACAACTTCAAGAGTCCGGAGGAGCCCAGGGCTATCTATCTGGAAGCGGGCAAGGGCCGCGAGCTGCAGGCGCGGATGAAAGAGCTGGTGGACTTCGTGCTCGAGCAATTGCCCAAGGCGTTCCGGCGCGAGGACTTCGATCAGGAGCGGACCGCGCTGCGCGACAAGTACAACAAGCGCGGGCAGGAGCTGTTCGGCAACCTCGAGGCGCGCGCGCGCGAGCGCGGCTTCGCAATCCAGTCGACGCAGGCCGGGGTGATTTTCATTCCGTTGATCGACGGCAAGATGCCGGAGTCGCCCGAGGCGCTCACGGCTGCGATGGCGGCGAAGCCGGAGGCCGAGCGCGAGCGCCTGGCGAAGGTGCAGTCCGAGCTGCAGGACGAACTCGGCAACCTGATGATGCGCCAGCAGGAGATGATGCGCGAGCTGGTCGACGACATCCGCGCGATCGAGCGATCGTTCGCGGCGCGGCTCATCACGCCGTCGGCCGATGAGTTAAAGCAACACTTTAACAATTCCGCGGTGGCCAGCTATCTCGACGACGTCGCGGAGCACATGCTGAGCCATCTCGAGCGCTTCCGCGAGGTGCCGGCCGAGCAGCCCGGCGGTCCGCCACGCATCGCGCCTGACGACCTTATGAATGGCGGGCGCTGGTTCGAGTACCAGGTCAACCTGCTGGTGGATAATTCGGAGACCAAGGGAGCGCCGGTGGTGAGCGAGGACGCGCCGACTTATCGCAATCTGTTCGGCACCATCGAGCGCTGGATCGACCCGAGCGGCCGCTCGGGCACCAACTTCATGCGGATAATCAGCGGCTCGTTTCTGAAAGCGCACGGCGGATTTCTGATCCTCGACCTGGAAGACGCGGTCGTCGAACCGGGCGTGTGGAAGACGCTCAAGCGCAGCCTCAAGGCGGGGCGCATGACGCTGGAGACTTTCGAGCCGTTCCCGTTCTTTTCAGTGAGCGGGCTCAAGCCCGAACCGATCGAGATCCGCAACAAGGTGGTCGGCCTTGGCGGCGCGTATCTCTACAACATGCTCTATTTTTATGACCCCGAGTTTGCCGACCTGTTCAAGGTGAAGGCCGAGACGCGCCCGGTGGTCGACGCCGACCAGGCTGCCGCCGCGAGCTACGCCGCGCGCGTCGGCGCGCTGGCGCGACGCGAGCAGCTCGGCGAGTTCGACGCGAGCGCGCTCCGGCGGATCGTCGAGTACGGGATGAGAATCGCGGGCGATCGCACCAGGATCAGCGCGACGCTCGAGCCGATCGACGATCTCGCGCGCGAGTCCGCGTACTTCGCGCGGAGCGCCAGCACGGCGCAGCTCAGCCCGGCGCGCGCGGATGCGACGCGCGGCGCGAGCGCGACGCACGTCGCCAGTGCGGCGCATGTCAGCGCGGAGCATGTCGAACGCGCGCTCATCGAGCGCGTGCTGCGGCTCAACTGGATCGAAGAGGAAATCCGCCGGCTCATCGCGCGCGGCACGCTGGTGGTGCAGATCCAGGGCTCCATCGTGGGCCAGATCAACGGGCTGGCGGTGCTCGACGTCGGCGGCTACGCCTTCGGGCGTCCCTCGCGCGTGACCGCAACCGTAGCGCTGGGACAGGCGGGCGTGATCAATATCGAACGCGAGGCGCGCCTGTCGGGCTCGACGCACGACAAGGGAATCATGATCCTGGGCGGGTTTCTGCGCGCGCGTTTCGCACAGGCGCATCCGATCGCGATGACCGCGAGCATCTGTTTCGAGCAGTCCTACTCCGGAATCGACGGCGACAGCGCGAGTTCGACCGAGCTCTACGCGCTGCTTTCGGCGCTGAGCGGCGTGGCGATTCGGCAGGACCTCGCAGTCACCGGCTCGGTCGACCAGCGCGGCGCGGTGCAGGCGATTGGCGGTGTCAACGAAAAGATCGAAGGCTTCTACCGCGTCTGCAAGGCGGTCGGCCTCACTGGGACGCAGGGCGTGATGGTGCCGCGCGCCAACGTCGCGAACCTGATGCTCGACCCCGAGACGCTCGCGGCGATCGAGCGCGGCACCTTCCACATAATTCCGGTCGACACCATCGACCAGGGAATCGAGCTGCTGACCGGGGCGCGGGCGGGCAGCGTCGACGAGCCCGGCACCATCAACTACCTCGTCGATCAGCGGCTGCAAAAAATGGCGGAGCAACTGCGCCAGCGCCCGCTGCAGGAGACTCGCGTCATCGAATCGCCGCCCACCGAGAAGCCTGCGCCCAAGCCGCCCGCGCCTCCCGAGCCAAATCGCTAAGCGTCCCGCCCCGGCGAACCGCGCGTAAGAAATCAAAGCGAAGATGCCTCTCGACCTTCGACTCGACCCGGCGGAACTTCCGCTGTTCACCGATCTCTACGAACTGACCGTCAGCGCCGCGTTCTTCGAGCACGGCTTCAATGACACTGCGTCGTTCGAGGTCGCGATGCGCCGGATGCCGCCGAATCGCGGCTACATGGTGGTTGCGGGAGTCGAGCGGCTGCTCGAGGCGCTCGAGGAATATCGTTTCGGCGACGCCGCGCTCGCCCATCTCGATTCGCTCAAACTTTTCAAGCCGGAGTTTCTGGAGATGCTCGCGCGGATTCGCTTCAGCGGGGCGGTGCGCGCGATGCCCGAGGGGAGCATCTTCTTTGCGGGCGAACCGATCGTGGAAGTGCGCGCGCCGCTGATCGAGGCACAGCTTATCGAGACGCTGGTCCTCAACCAGCTCAACTTCGCGTCGATCGCCGCGACCAAGGCCGCGCGATGTTTCAGCGTCGCTGGCGGGCGGCGGCTGGTCGACTTCGGACCGCGCCGCGGCCAGGGCGTCGACGCCACGCTGATCGCGGCGCGCTCGAGCTACCTTGCCGGTTTTCACGGCACCGCCAACGTGCTCGCGGGGATGCGCTACGGGATTCCGGTGTTCGGCACGATGAGCCACAGCTACGTGATGGCGCACGAGCGCGAGAGTCAGGCGTTCGCGGATTTCGTCGCCAGCTTTCCGCAGTTGAGCACGCTGCTGGTCGATACCTACGACACTATTCGCGGCGTTCAAAACGCGGCGGCGCTCGCGGCGAAGCTCGCCGACTCGGGCGTGAAAATCCAGGGCATCAGGCTGGACAGCGGCGACCTGCGCGACTTGAGCCGCCGCGCGCGCCGCATTCTCGATCAGGCCGGATGCTCCGGCGTCGCGATCTTCGCCAGCGGCAACCTCGACGAATACAAAATTGCCGAGCTGCTCGACTCGGGCGCGCCAATCGACGCGTTCGGCGTCGGCACCGCGCTCGCGACCAGCGACGACGCGCCTGCGGGCGACTTTACGTACAAACTCGTCGAGTACGCGGGCGAGGCGCGCATCAAGACGTCCACCGGCAAAGTCTCGCAGCCGGGCCGCAAGCAGGTGTTTCGCGCGGCCAATCCCGCCGGCCGGATCTCCATGGACCTGGTCGGGCTGACCGACGAGAGTATCGACACGGTCACGCGGGAGTTCAGGCCCGCACCTACCGCCGTGACCGCGCTGCTCGAGCGCCAATGCGAAGACGGGCGCCGCGTTGCGCCGCGCCCGACTCTCGCGGAGGCGCGCGAGCGCTTTCTCCGCGGGCTGGCGACACTCGAGGAGCGTCACAAAGCGCTGCGCCGGCCGACCGACTATCCCGTCCGGCCCACCGCCGCGATGAACGCGGCGATAATCAGCGAAACGATCCGCGCCGAGAAGCGGCAGGACTGATTCATGTAGGTTCCGCTGAGGCAGTTCCCGCCGCGAGCCGAGTTCGCCGGCGAATGCGCCTGAACCATCGTGCTGTTCAACTCGTATCCCTTCGTGTTCGGCTTCCTGCCCGTGATGCTCGCGGGCTTTGCGATCGTCTCGGCGTACGATCTGCGGCGCGCCGGCGCGGCGCTGCTGATCTTCGGCTCGTTTTTTTTCTACTCGTGGTGGAACTGGCATTATCTCTTTTTGTTCGGCTTCTCGATCGCATTCAACTACTGGTGGTCGCTGCCGCTCGCGCCCGGCTCTGACGGGCCGCGCACGGCCGCGCACCGGCGCGTGATGCTCGGCACCGGCGTGGCGGTCAATCTCGCATTGCTTGGCTATTTCAAGTATCGAAATTTCGCCGTCGAAGCGGCTGGCGCCGCTATCGGGCACCATTGGGCGCTCGCGCCGCTGGTGCTGCCGCTGGCGGTCTCGTTTTTCACCTTCGAACAGATCACGTACCTGGTCGGCGCATACCAGGGCGAAGAGGGCCACGGCGACTTCCTGAGCTACTGCCTGTTCATCACGTTTTTTCCGCATCTGATTGCCGGCCCGATAGTTCGCTACTACGAGATCTATCCGCAGATGAACCGCAACACGCGCTTTACCTTCAGCGCCGACAATTTTTCCGCCGGGCTGATGATCTTCGCGATCGGACTGTTCAAGAAGGTGATGCTCGCCGACACGTTCCGCGTCTTCGTGGGGCCGATCTTCGACCGGATGTCGATGGTGTCGTTCTTCGACGCGTGGGGCGCGGCGCTCGCCTTCGCGCTGCAAATTTACTTCGACTTCTCCGGCTACTCGGACATGGCGATCGGCCTCGCGCGGATGTTCAACGTGAAGTTCCCGGAAAATTTCGACTCGCCGTACCAGGCGCGCGACATCATCCAGTTCTGGCGCCGCTGGCATATCACGCTGTCGTACTTTCTGCGCGACTATCTATACATACCGCTGGGCGGCAATCGCCGCGGCGAAGTGCGGCGTCACATCAACCTGATGATCACGATGGTGCTCGGTGGATTGTGGCACGGCGCGAACTGGACGTTTCTGTTGTGGGGCGCCGCGCACGGTGTGATGCTCTCGATAAACCATCTGTGGGAGCGCGCGAAGTGGCGGATGCCCGCGGCCGCGGCGTGGGCGCTGACCTTTACGCTGGTCACCGCCGCGTGGGTGCTGTTCCGCGCGCAGACGTTTACCCGCGCCGCGCTGCTGTTCGCGAGCATGCTTGGCGTCAACGGTTTTGCATGGCACGCGGTGCGCGGCTCGATTGGTCCGCACGAGGCGCGCCAGCTCCTCGCGGGCCTCGTTATCGTACTGCTGTTTCCGAATCGGCAGGCGATCATGGCGTGGCGATGGGAGAACGACTACATCTACGCGGGAGCGTTCGCGGTGCTCGCGGCCGTGAGCATCTTGAGCATGGCGAATCCGCCGCCGTTTATTTATTTCCAGTTCTGAGCTTGCGCGAGGTGAGGTGAAACTCGTTCGCCGGCTGACCTTGATGTTCGCGCTGACGGCCGCAATCGTGGCCGCCGGCGGTGCCTTCAATTATGCGGTCAATCCATACGGCGCATGGCCGTCGCGGCTGGTGAATCCGCTTTACCGCAACGTCGACCAGGAGCGAGTGGTGACGCCGTATCTCCTTCGCAGCGCGCGTCCGGCGACCATCCTGCTCGGCAGCTCGCGGGTCCTGATGGGGATGCGAATCGAGCAAGGAATCCGCGACGGCGTGATGAACGCCGCGCTCGCGGCGGCGAACCTTCCGCAACTGGAGGACGAAGTCTCGGTGGCGCTGGAAAATCCCGCGCTCAAACGAATCGTGTGGGGGGTGGATTTTTTCGCGTTCGACTCGAAGTGGAACCGCCCCGATCCGAACATCGATTTGCGGCTCGCGGGAAGCCGCACGGAGCGCATCACCGACGCGCTGCTGAGCCTTACCGCGGTCGAGGACGGTTACGGTTTGGTGCGGCGCGCGATGCGTGGACCGAACCATCTTGCGCCGCAGCTGCGCGCTCCCGTGCCGTGGCCGATGCCGTTTATCTGCGAGCGCCTCGCCTCGCGCGACAGTCACGGGCTGCAGGTCACGCCTGCGTCAGAAGTGCTGACCGAGCTGGCGCAGGACCTTCCCGATTACGCGTCGTATCAGCTCTCACCCGAGGCGATGGAACGGTTCCGCCGCACGGTGGATGCGGCGCGCGCGCGCGGCGTCGAGATGGTGATATTTGTTCCGCCGATGAGCCGGTATGAGCTCGAGCTGATTCGCCAGGCCGGACGATGGGACGCGTTCCAGGATTGGAAGCGCAGAGTGGCCGCGGTGACCCCGTACACCGACTTCTCGGGCTACGATGAGATGTCGAGGACCGACGAGTTCTTCATGCATGTGATGCACTTCAAGACCGCGATCGGGAATCTGATGCTGCGGATACTGCTCAGCGACGATATTCAAAACTGCAATCGGGTGGTCGAGATCGTCCGCAAGGCCGCGGTGCGCGTCGACCAAAGCAATATCGCGCAGGTACTCGCGATGCAGGATCTGCAGATGCGGATGGCCGCCGGCCAGGACTCGCGATACGCGCGGCTCGCGGCCGAGGCGCTCGCACAGCGTGCGCGCGATCGCGGCGCCGTCGCCTCGGGGAGCTAAGCGCGCTTACCGTATCGGCGCGTCTGAGCCGGTGGCGGCCGGAAACAATGTGGTGGTGCGCTCGGGCGGAGGCGAGGCACGAAGCTCTTCGGCCGCGCGCTCGAGTTGGTCGCGTGTGAACTCGAAGACCATGAATTTTATCGCCGACCGCTCGCTCGCCGACGGAGTCGGGGACCACGGGACTCCATAGGGATAGTCGATCCGCGAAGCGAGTTTGCGGTAGCGCTCGGCCAGCGGGCTCAGCGCGTCGTAGGATCCGCGCATCACGATCGCGACTTTCTGATCCGGCGCGGGAGTGATCCCGAAATTATTGAGCGCCCACGGATCCAGGCTGGTGCGCCAGTCGCGCGGCAGCAGGCCCGCATCGACGAGGGCGTCGCGCGAGAGCGTGGCCGGGTCATGGGAGCCGAGGTAAGAGTTAACGGCCTCGACGAGCGCGTCCATCCTGAGCGCCGCCGCGCGCGACTCCAGATCGAGTACGCTCAGCTTTACATAAGCGGAAAAGCGGCCGTGCGGAATCCGGTAAAACATCACGCCGCCTTCGGCGACCGGCGCGATGTCCATCGAATCGAGCACCGGCTTCCAGAAGCGCAAGCGCGAATCGCGCGCGTCCGCGACGACCGCATCGACGCCGAAGTGCGCGACGAAAGCCTTCAACTGTTCGCCAGCTTCGGGCACGTCATACCCGCCCATGAAGAAGTCCACGATCGGCAAGCGTCCGTAGTCGAAGGGGAGCGGCCCGGTCCATCCGCCCGCCATCCGAAAATACATGTCGGTGCTCGACTGCCAGAGCATGCTGTAACCCTTCTGCGAGAACGGCAACGCGAGAATGATTTCGTTCGGCGCGATGCGGCGCTGATAAGTCCGGTCAGCGAAGAAGCGCGGCAGCGGATCCGGCGTGACCCAGAACGCGGCGGATAAATTCGGCAGCAGCGACACGATTATCGCTATCGCCGCGAAGTACTTTACCGCGACGCGCGCGCGTGTGGTCGCAAACCAAATCGCCGTCATGATCGCGAGGGGCAGAAAAGCATAGAGCGGAAAACGCACCGGCAGCGCGCTCGCGAGCAGCGGCAGATGCGCCGCCGCCGCCCACGGCATCACCAGTCCGACGCGTCCGCCGACGTGGAGCGCGGGACCGAGGGCGCAGAGCAACGGTATCAGCAGCATCGCGAGCAGCAGCTTGCCTTCGGGCGTGCGCCAGAAGTTCCGACGATACGCTTCCGCCACGACGATCAGCGGGATGCCGAGGTACGCGGCATTTTCGAACGAGTACGCGGTGTACGTTCGCGAGATCGCTTCGGCCCATCGATTCGCGCCGAGCTGATTCACCGGCGTCGGCACGAGCAAGTTCAGAAAGTCGGCGGAGTATCGCACCGGCTCCCAGAGCAGATGGCCGGCTTCGCTCGGCGCGAGCGTGTAGTAGAGATAAGGCGACAAGACCACTGCCACGATCGCAAATGAAACAGCCGCGGGTACGATCATCGCGAGGAGACGCGCGCGGGCTTCGCCCCGGAACAATGCGAGCGCGAGCAGGAACGCGATCGCTCCGAAGAACGTTGTTATCGCGGCTATCTCGATCGAGCACAAGAACTCGACGACCAGCAGAAGCGCGAGCAGCGCCGCGAATTTGCGCGCCGAGATGTCGCCGTCGAACAGTTCGAGCGCCAGCAGCACCGCAAGCGGCACTGGAAAAATGATCGCGTCGGTCAGGTGCGCAACGACCTGTCCGAGCATGTACGGCGAGAAGCCGAAAACAAAACCGCCGAGGAGCGAAGGCCAGAATGAACCGGTGACCCGCCGGCACAACAGGTACGCGGAGAACGCGGCGAGCGGAGGCTCGATCAGGCAGAGCGCGCTGTAGATCGGATAGGGGCCGGCGAAATGCTGGAGCGGCGCCGTGATCAACGAAGGCAGCGGAATCAGCGTCGACCAGGCAAGGCTGACGCCGTCGGGCGCGTACACCAGCCTGGTAAAGAATGGATTCAGATGATGGTGGATCGCGTACGGCCACCATCGGAAGCACCACATGTAATAGGAGGGATCGGTATTTTGTCCGAAGAAGTAGTCGTCGAAATGGCCGAAGAGTGCGCGTCCGAGAAACCCGACCGAGAGCGCCAGGTAAATAAGCAGACTCGCCGCCGAGCCGCGCGCGTCGATGGGGCGGTTCGCATCAGGCATCGCGAACAGAGTTATCTGATCCGTTAGAAAACGGAAGTTCGCTAGAAAATGAAGTCAGCGACGCGTCAGCGCTTGTCGGTCGCGCCGAGAAATGACTTCAGCGCTGTATGCGCGCTGCCGGCGTCGCCGTCATGCTCCCATTCCTCGGCTACTCGATCGTAGAATCGTGCCGCTCCCGTGTAGATCGTGGCGCCGTCACCTGGGGCGCCGAGAAACTCCGCGATTTGCTCCATCTCGGCGACCCATCGATAAGCCTTCGGAAACATCGCAGGAATTCGCCGCGCAAACATCGCGAGCAGCTCGGGCTGGCTGCGCGCAAGTTCCGCGTGCAGCGCAGCTCCGAGGCCGTCGCGCGCCGCGCCGCCGATCATCGCCGCGCCCACCGCGATCATCCCCTTGGTCAGTCCTGCGTATGACATCTTGAGCGCCGAGGCGGCGCCGACAGGACCATCGACGATCGCGATATCGAGACCGTAGGTGCGGAGGTGGTTCAACAGATGGGCGTTGGGTCCAGAGGCGTAGAAGCGCGGTCCCCGGTCGACGCGTCCCGCAGGCGGCGGTCCACCGATGATTCCGGCGTCGATAAACGGGACGCCGGTCGTAGCGAGCGAATCCGCGATGCGGCGAACGGTCGCGGGCGAGACGGCGTTACACTCGACGAAGGCGGGTTTTTGCCGCGCTCCAGAAAGCGGAGCGCGAAAACGCTCGCCGACCGCGATTGCTTCGCCGGGTGGAACAATCGATAGGATGAAGCCCGCCTCGCGCATCAGCGCGTCGTCGTCGTCGATGACTTCCAGTTGCGCGCGGCGGACCCGTTCCACGCTCGCGGGGCTGCGGCCTTTGAGGCTGGTGAGCACGCGCGCGCCAGTCTCGCGCATCCGCTGTCCGACGGCGGCGCCCATCTCTCCCGCGCCGACGATCGCGATGGTTTCTGACCGACGATTCGAATCGCTCATTTGGCACCTCGCGAAATATGGAAGCGCGCCGAAACGCAAGCGCCGCGCGAAATACGGTCACCAAGTACGGTCAGGAAACCAGCGACCGGCTTGAGGAGGCGTGTCCACACGCGCGTGCCTGCTAGCCGGACGGGTTCGCAGCGGGCTCGCGGCGCGCGGCGCCGAGAGCAGACGCCGCTTCGAGGAGGCAGCGCTCGGTGGTCGGCCAATCGATGCAGGGATCGGTGACTGAGACCCCATACTGGAGCGCGGAGCGATCAGACCGCAGCGGCTGATTGCCGGCGCCGATATTCGACTCGAGCATCACACCCATGATGGCCCGGCTGCCGGCGCGAATCTGCTCGACCAGCTCGGTGAGAACGCCGGGCTGCCGCGAGTAATCTTTGTTGGTCTGCGCGTGCGAGCAATCCACCATCACGCGCGGTTCGAGCCCGGCTTTTTTCAGCATCCGCACGCACTCCGCGATCGAGCGCGCATCGTAGTTGGGCGCGGTACCGCCGCGCAGCACCGCATGGGTGTCCGGGTTTCCGGAGGTGCGCACGATCGCAGTCATCCCGTCCTGGGTGATGCCGAGAAAAGAATGCGGACGCCGCGCAGACTGGATAGCGTTGACGGCGGGCTGCAGGTTGCCTTCGAGAGTGTTCTTGAAGCCCACCGGCATCGAAAGTCCGCTCGCCATCTCGCGATGCGTCTGTGACTCCGTGGTGCGCGCGCCGATCGCGGTCCACGCGATCAGGTCCGCGATGTATTGCGGCGTGATCGGATCGAGAATTTCGGTACCCGCGGGCAGTCCGATCCGGTTGATGTCGAGGAGGAGGCGGCGCGCAATCGCGAGGCCCTCTCGCATGTCGCAACTGTCGTCCATGTGCGGGTCGCTGATGAGCCCCTTCCATCCGACAGTCGTACGCGGCTTTTCGAAGTAGACGCGCATGATGATGTAGAGCCTTTTGGAAACAGTGGCGCGCAACCGGGCGAGGCGCTCTGCGTAGTCCATTGCGGCGGCCGGATCGTGAATCGAGCAAGGCCCCACGATGCAAAGCAGGCGCGGGTCGGTGCCGTTGAGGATCCCGCGGACGGCGTCGCGCGCTGCGACGACGGTGGCCGCGATCGTCTCGTCGACCGGTAACTCCTCTTTGAGAAGCCGCGGCGCGACCAGAGCCTCGGTGGCGACGACGTGTATGTCCTGAATCCTGCGCATAGGTAATCAATATTTGTAGCCGAATAGAGCCACGCAACAAAGATGGCTTCCGTCGGGGCGGACGCGCATCGCGGACGCGATGCGCGCGACCCAAGCCTGCGTTTTGGGTGGCGGCCTGCTAGTCTCGAAATCGGACGGTGAATCGGCACGGCAACCGCGGCGGGCAATCGTCAAGATAACTCCACCAGACAAGATGAACTCAACCGAATCGGAGACACCGGATAAACCGGATGGGCCGGATAGCGTAGCGGGCGACTCGGCGACGGCATCGCAAGCCGGCCACGCTGGCCCTCGGCCGGTGCGAGCGAGTCGCGCCGCGCTCTGGCGTGCGGGGGCCGGGATGGCGATTGCGTTCGGAGTCGCATGCGCGATTGTGCTCGCCGAGACCTCGACAGAACTCGTGCGCCGGACGAACGTCCTGGAGAATCGGATCAAAACGCTCAAGAAGTCGCTCAATCATCTCGACTCCAAGTCCAGCCAAGTACAACGCGAATTGGCCTCGGAAAACCAGCAGGCATCGGCGGACGAGGCGCTCCAGCGCGTGCTGGTTGCGCCCGACCTGCTCACATTCAAATTGGTAGCGCCCGGCCGCAGCGACGGCGCAACCGGCGTTCTCGTCGCGAGTGAGCAGGCGAAGGCGGCGATGCTCACCGCGAGCGGCCTAGAGCCGACGCGGGGCGGCCAGATCTACCGGCTGTGGTGGATGGGTCGGCATGTCGCGCCCGTCAAGGCGGCCGAGTTCGCCGTCGTCGATGGCAAGGACATAACGGTATCAGCGGCGCTTCCGCCGGCACGCGAGGCAGTCGCGGAGGTGATGCTCACATTGGAGCGGCAGCAGGCGGACGGCGGCAAGCCGTCGGGCGCAATCGCTCTGCATAGCCGCCCATCGCCGTCGCATTGAGCTGCCGTCGTGTACCGTTGAGCGCTGGCGCGCTGTTTTGAGGGCCGACCTTCCCGCGCCTGTGGACGGTTGTTGCGGCATTCTCACCGGAGAAGATCGAAGGGCGTTGACACGGGCGTCATGCGGCGGTATTGTGAGCGTTCGCCCAAAGTGGGTTGGTCTTTGAAAACTGAATAGTAGTGCATGCCTTTAATCGGGCGGCGGGGGATCTGGAATGGATCCGAAGCCCGTCCGGTTTCTTTGATTTAGCGGTCAGTCCATCCGTTCCCACATCGCGCCTTAGCCGCGCGGGGAACGGTGGTGACACTGAGCTATAATGGAGAGTTTGATCCTGGCTCAGAACGAACGCTGGCGGCGTGCCTGAGACATGCAAGTCGTGGGAGAACGTCGGAGCAATCCGGCTAGTAAACCGGCGCACGGGTGAGTAATACGTGGACAACCTGCCTTGGAGATTGGGATAACTCGTCGAAAGACGGGCTAATACCGGGTAAGACCACGGGAAGTTCGCTTCCTGGGGTAAAAGGTGGCCTCTGCTCCTGCAAGCTATCACTTCAAGAGGGGTCCGCGTCCTATCAGCTAGTTGGTGAGGTAACGGCCCACCAAGGCTAAGACGGGTAGCTGGTCTGAGAGGATGGTCAGCCACACTGGGACTGAGA
>DATDGX010000079.1:0-25529 GCA_036521875.1 Binataceae bacterium (SeqCode) | reverse complement strand
GGATTGAACGATCCGCACGCGCGACGCGGTGCTGCCGAGCACGCTCGCGGTGATCTGTCCGTGCACCGTGGTGGTACCGTTGCCGAACTCGGCAGTACCTATTGAGAGATGATAATTGCCGTCGCTGCCAAGGCCGAGGCGCGCCTCGGAGCGATGCTCAGTTGGCGGCACCGCGCCATGCATCGAGATCGCGATGCCCCGTCCCTCGAGCCAATCGGGCCCGGCGGGTCGCTTAACCCCGTTGCCTCGCTTCATAGCATCCTGAACCAGGTCGAGGCACTGGTCGAGTCCGTAGCTGCCAAACTCAGTATCGGTGGCTGCGGTGCTGTCCGCGATCATTTGTTCTCCGGGACGCACCACGTTCTTGCGGCGGAATTCGAACGGATCGATTTTCAGATTGCGCGCCAGTTCATCCATCGCGCACTCGACTGCATATATAGTCTGAGTCATTCCGTAGCCACGGATCGCGCCGGATGGGACCGAGTTAGTATAGACCGAATAGCCATCGACCTTTTTGTTCGGGCAGCGATATACCGCAACTGATTCACCGCAGGCGGCGAACAGGGTTTCGCCACCGTGATTGCCGTATGCGCCGGTGTTGGACACCACGCGCATCTGAATCGAGGTCAGGGTGCCGTCGCGCCGCGCTCCGACTTTCATATGCACGCGCATCGGATGGCGGACGGTTGCGCCAATGAATTCCTCTTCGCGAGTAAACTCGAGCTTCACCGGCCGACCGGTCTGCAGAGTCGCAAACGCGCAGAGGTCTTCGGTCAGGACCTCCTGCTTGCCGCCGAAGCCACCGCCGACCCGCTCGCAAAATACGCGCACGCTGTCCGGAAAGAGATCCAGTAGATAGCAAAGTTTCTGCTTGGTGATGTGCGGGGTCTGGCTACTGGTGCGGACGTGAAGCCGACTGCCTGCGTCGAGCCACGTGATCGAGCAATGGGTCTCGAGATGCACGTGCTGCACTCGATGCGTGGAATACTCCGCCTCGTGGATGGCGTCGGCCTCGGCAAAGCCGGCCGCCACGCTGCCAACTTCGCCGTGGATCTCAAGCAGAATATTCCGCCCGGGACGCCGGATGCGGGACTCGGCAGCTTTGTCGTGAACCACCGGCGCGCCGGTCCGCATCGCTTCCTCGGGATCGAAAACCGCCGGGAGCACCTCGTAATCGATCTCGACCCGGCGGCATCCCTCTTCGGCAGCGCCTTCAGTTTCGGCTAACACGGCGACTACCCGCTGCCCGACGAAACGAACTACGTTGTCGAGCATGTAAGTATCATTTGGATCGGCGTGGTAGTCGTCGTGAGTAGCAGTATTGTATAGTCGGCGCGGCACGTCCTCCCAGGTGTAAACTGCATATACGCCCGGCACCGCGAGAGCACGCTCCTTGCGGATCGCTTTGACGCGTGCGTGGGCGTGCGGCGATCTGAGTAGTTTCAGATGCAGCAGTCCTTCGATTTCCGTATCGAGTGTATAACGGACTTTTCCAGTTACTATCGCTTCTGCGGCCGGAGCGCTCAGTCCCGCGCCGAGCGCCTTGCCGGGCTGGTCTTGCTCGATCGATTTGACCCCGCGGATCGCATTTTCGATCGCGTGATAGCCGGTGCATCGACAGAGATTGCCCTTGAGCACACGCGGGAGGTCCTTGCGATCCTCCTCGTTCAGGCTTGCCGCCGTCATGATCATGCCGGCCGAGCAGAAACCGCACTGGAAGCCCGCGGCCTCCACGAATGCGCGTTGCATCGGATGCAGTTCCCCATTCGCCGCGAGACCCTCGATGGTGGTCACCTGATGGCCGTCGGCCCGAAAGGCCGGGATGAGGCAGCTATGAACCGGGATGCCGTCCAGCCACACGGTACACGCGCCGCAGTCGCCCGCATCGCAACCCTTCTTGACCCCGAACCATCCCATCTCGCGCAGGAAAGTGCGCAGGCACTGACCCGGCCGCGGCTCGTTAGAAAACGTTCTGCCGTTAACCTGATAGCTCATGCGGATTCCTTGCTCGATAGCTCACGCCGAATCTCATCGGCGAAGTAGTGGGTCAAATGTTTGCGATAATCCGGCGCTCCGTGAACGTCATCGAACCACATGTCATCCGGAATTTCTTTCTCGAGCCGCGCCCGCAACGCGCCCGTATCCGGCAGCTTAGGGAACTTGAGCCGCAGTGGCCGCGGCGTCGACGCGGTGACTGCAAGCATGAAGACTCCGTCGCGGCGGTCGAGCGTGCCGACCAGCAGCACGGCGGATCGTCCCAAGTGAGTCAGCGACATTCGCCGGAACGCAACTCGCTTGCGCAACGCGGAGGCCGGCAAATCGATTCGCCGCAGCAGATCGCCTGGCTTCAGCACGTTCTGATGATTGCCGGTGACGAAATCCTCAATAGCAATTCGACGCTCACTGCCGTCACGCAATTGGATAGTGCAAATTCCTTCCAGCGCGACCGCCAGGGAAATCATCGCGCCAGCCGGCAACGACATGCAGATATTTCCGCCGATCGTGGCAGTATTCCAAATCTTGAACGAGGCCAGTAGGGAGCGGCAGCACTGGCGAATCAGAGTCGCCGCCGTCCAGTCCGCCGGGGCGACTAACGCGTCAAGCTTGGCAATTTTGCAGGTGGAAGCAATCTCGAGGCCCTGCTCGGTGACCGTCAGCGGCTCCCAGCCCAGGCCTTCCAGATCGATTAGGCGATGCAGATTCGGTTGCTGTTCGGAGAACAGCCAGGTGCCACCCGCTAGCCAGGCATCTCCGTCGCGCCACTCCATCGCTCCGTCCCTGTGATGCGGTCGTGCAATTTCCGTGATGGTATTGAGATCCATGAGCCCCCTCTGCTGACGCAGTATCAGAGCAACTCGCGTGCCGGCTCGATGAAGCGGAAGTAAGTTGGTGACGAAGCAGCCCCACTACGCCTTGTAGCATCGGCGCAACATAGCGTAGATCGAGGGTCACTGCAATTGCCTCATGAAAAACGGCCTTGATTCCTGCGCGCGTCGTCGTTTGTTGTGTGGGCGCGTACAAGACGGGTCCGGTCATGGAACGGGCTGCGCCACTGCTCCAAATAGGTACTTCGCTTCGCTACAAATAGCTTCTTTCTGCCTGAGGCCGCGGACATCAACGCATCACCGTGTGTAAGCGCTTCGCCTCTATTGCTTGCCTTTCTTTTGTTGAAACACGCCCGAGACGATCGACTGCGCTTCTTCCTGGATTCGATGCAGGTGCTCAGTGCCACGGAAACTTTCCGCGTAGATCTTATAGACCTCCTCGGTCCCCGACGGGCGCGCGGCGAACCATCCCTGGTCAGTGACAACCTTTAGGCCGCCGATCGGAGCGCCATTGCCAGGCGCCCTGGTAAGCATCGCGCGGATCTGGTCGCCTGCCAGCTCCTTCGCCGCGACCTGTTCAGGCGAAAGTTTGCTCAGCATCGCTTTCTGCTCGACGGTAGCGGGCGCGTCTATGCGCTCGTAGACACTCACGCCGAACTCGCGGGTCAGCTCGTCGTATAGTTCGCCGGGATCGCGTCCGAGCTCCGCCGTTATCTCTGCGGCGAGCAACCCAAGGATGATCCCGTCCTTGTCAGTGGTCCACACGCTGCCGTCGAGGCGCAGGAACGAACCGCCCGAACTTTCCTCTCCTGTGAATCCCAGCGAGCCATCAATAAGACCGTCGACAAACCATTTGAAGCCGACCGGAACCTCGTACAGCCGCCGTCCGAGCCGCGACGTCACGCGATCGATCATGCTGCTACTGACTACTGTCTTGCCAACTGCGACGTCGCTCTGCCATCCGCTTCGATGCTTGAAGAGATACCATATTGCAGTCGCGAGATAGTGATTCGGATTCATCAGCCCCGAAGAACGAGTAACGATTCCATGGCGGTCGTAGTCAGTATCGTTGGCGAATGCGATATCGAAGCGGTCGCGCAGTCCGACCAGGCTTTCCATAGCGTACGGCGACGAGCAGTCCATGCGAATCTTGCCGTCCCAATCCACGGTCATGAAGCGGAACGTCGGATCGACCGCCTGGTTAACCACGGTGACGGAGATGCCGTAGCGATCGACGACTGGCCCCCAGTAGTGAACTCCCGCGCCGCCAAGGGGATCCACGCCGATCTTAAGCCCCGCGCTGCCGATTTTTCCCATTTCGACGACGGCGCCCAGATCACCTACGTAGGAATCGATGTAGTCGTGGCGATGCGTCCGCGCGGCATGCATGGCACGCTCATAGGGAATGCGCGCCACGCTCTTCGCAGCGTCGCCGAGCAGGTCGTTGGCTCGCTGCTCGATCCACGAGGTCACCTGCGTGTCGGCCGGTCCACCGTTTGGCGGATTGTATTTGAAGCCTCCGTCTTCGGGCGGGTTGTGAGAAGGCGTAATGACTATTCCATCGGCGAGGCCGGTCTTGCGGCCACGATTGTAAGTGAGTATTGCGTGCGAGATCACCGGAGTAGGCGTGTAGAGATGGTCGCGATCGATCATCACTTCCACGTCGTTTGCGGCGAGGACCTCGAGCGCACTGGCGAACGCCGGCTCGGACAAGGCATGCGTGTCCATCCCGAGGAACAGCGGACCGTCAATTCCCTGGCTTCTGCGATACATACAAATGGCCTGACTGATCGCGAGGATGTGCGCCTCGTTGAACGCGACGTCGAACGCGGAGCCGCGATGACCAGAGGTTCCGAACGCGACCCGTTGCGCGAGAATCGAAGGATCGGGCCGCTCACTGTAGTAAGCGGTCACCAGCCTCGGAATGTTTGCGAGAATCGACGCCGGCGCCGGTTTCCCGGCCAGAGGACTTACCTTCATGATTCAAGTATAGCCCTCACTCGATGTCGAGGGCCAAATGTCCTAAGGCTCAAGCACGCAGCACTTCTGAATCTCGGCCTGCGCCTCATCAGTATCAATCGGATCGAGATGAGCATGGCCGGTCAAAATGCCCCATCCGATTTGCTCTCTAATGTAATAGACGCGCGGATCCGCGTCGATTTCGACCTCGTCGGTGGTTTCGGTCTGCACATTACAAAGCACGTGCCCGGCCGGAACCACAAAAGCGCGGTAGCCACCCGGACCGACGCGCGCGGTTTCTTCGCCGCAAGTTACCGACGGACGCAAAAGCGATCCGAAATAGCTATACGGTCTGTATACGTAGATCACCGCATTACCCTGCGGCACTTGTGCTCTCTCGAATGGACTTCCCTGGACTGCGCATGCAATGACAAAAAAGCAGAGCGCGGCACCCAGCACTATTTCCGGGAGGCGGCGGTTCATTTGCCTGCGGGACCGCTCACAGTCTTGCCAGGATTCGCGATTGCTTGCGCCAATCGATCAGCGTCGCGGTAAAGTTTCTCATCGATCCGGTCTCGCACTGCGGCCCGCGCGGCGTCCTCCAACTCGCGATGGGTCGGCTCCGAGTAGAGGCTGTACGACTTCGCCACGTGCGCTTTCGCCGTGTAGTCGCCAAGGATCGTGTCGCCGTCGCTGATCGACAACGACGCAAACGCAGTAACGCCGATATCGCCCAGGGGAGCGCCCACGTAAGTCACCGGATCCAGCGCGGTGAACAACATCGGAATGTGGTATTCGTCGTGGGTCAGTTCCTCACGATATGAAAAAGTTACCGGTGAACTGTTGGATAAAGACATAGCCACTGCGGGAGGAATGTCGCTCGGATCACCCTCCGCTAGCCGTCCTTTGAATGGCAGCGGATGCGCGGGCGTCTGGGCCTCCGCTGGCATCAGATTCGTCTGCTGAACGCTGCAGCCGGACACAACAGTCGCAGCAAGCAAGACTGTGAATACTAATGTACGTTTCATTACTATGACTACGCGCAGCCGCTTAGTTAGTTTCCGGTCATGTTGCTATTGCCGACGCGGGATTGTCGGAGACGCACGAAAGCGCAGACGCACTAAACGTCGCACTACTACGATCATAAGCTATAAGACCCGAGCTGTCGTCAAACGAATTGGCGAAAGACGCCGGATTCGATCGGCGGACTGGTCTCACCTGTATTTTCGTTAAGTTAGCCCGAGTGAGACGCGACAAATCGGCATGCAGCACTTTCATCCAATCATCTACGGTCCTCAAATACTTCTTTCGCGATCGATGCAGCCGTTATCGCGGTTGGCCATCCGGAGTAAAACGCCAGATGCGTAATGAGTTCGCTGAGCTCGTCTTTTGTCACGCCGTTCTGAAGTGCGCGGCCAAGATGGATGCGAAGCTGCTCTGGCCGATAGAGCGCTACCAGGGCGGCGACGGTGATCAGGCTGCGGTCGCGTTTGGAAAGACCGGGGCGCTCCCATACATCGCCGAAGAGAACTCTTTCCGTCAAATCGATTAGCTTGGGCACGATCGGACGTAATCTTTCCCTGGGATCAGCGGGTTGCGATGGTGTGGTGCTCATAGTTTCCTCCTGGACGATGGTGATCTTTGGCTCGCGTCTAATAAAATCCGCGGAGCATTCGGCGATTGCGCCGGCAAGCCGATTTTGACATTTGCGCGCAGTTCAGAAAAATAGTGGACGACGTGACCCGGGCCGAATCGCAGCAGAGCGACGACGCGGCACATGCCGCTAGTGTCGTGATGCAGGTGGCATAAACCTCCGCAGCAGCGGTATCGTCTCGCAGAGTCGGAAGCCTAAATGAACCCGCCGACAACTGCGACGGGAGAATCTACGGAGGTTTACCAACCATGGCAAGTTCCAAAGTAGCGGGAGTAGATGTCTCAACCGCTCATTTCATAGACGGCAAGCGCGTCGAGTCGAAGCAGACGTTCCAGGTATCCTCGCCGATCAATGGAAAACATCTGGCGGACGTCAGCGCGGGCGGCGCGGAAGAAATCGACGCAGCCGTGACCGCCGCGCGGCGCGCGTTTCCGACGTGGGCCGCCCTGGGGCCGGAGGGTCGTCATCCGATTCTGAAGCGCTTTGCGCAGGCGATTCTCGACCACGGCAAGGAGATCGCCGCGGTCGAAACCGAAGACAACGGCTCGCTGTTGATTGGCAATGCCGCGCGGATGGTTCCGCGCGCTGCGCTCAATATCCAGTTCTTCGCCGACCGCGCGCTCAAGCTGAATGACGAAAAGATCGACTCACCGGAAGTAGTCAATCTTGTTCGCTTCGATCCCGCGGGCGTCGCCGCGCTGATCACGCCGTGGAACGGCCCGTTCATGCTGACGACGTGGAAAGTCGGCCCGTGTCTCGCGGCCGGCGATACCGCGGTCGTCAAACCGCCCGAGTGGGCGCCGCTGACCTGCTCGATGATGGCTGACCTCGCGACCGAAGCCGGCGTCCCGCCGGGCGTCCTTAACATCGTGCAGGGAATCGGTGAGGAGGCGGGCGCTGCGCTCGCAGCGCATCCCGGCATCGATCGGCTCAGTTTCACCGGCTCGACCGACACCGCCCGGCTGATCGGCGCATCGACGTCCCGCTCGCTGACGGCGACGAGTTTTGAACTTGGCGGCAAGTCGCCCTTCATCGTGTGCGCGGACGCCGACCTCGATGCCGCAGCGCAGACCGCCGCGGGGCAGTACTTCAACGCAGGCCAGGTATGCCTGGCTGGCACCCGCCTGCTGGTCGACGCGAAAATCGCAGATGAGTTTCAGTCGAAGCTGCGTGCTGCGGTGTCACAGATGACCGTCGGAGATCCGCGCGAAAAAACCACCCAGATCGGACCGCTCATCACGCCTGAGCACTATCAGCGCGTCGAAGGATTCGTGGAACGCGCGTTCCGGGAAGGAGTCAAACCTGTTTGGGGCGGGCATCGCCACAGTGCCGGCGAGCTTTACTTCGAACCGACGCTGCTCAATGGCGTGTCGCAGCAAATGGAAATCGTACAGCGCGAGGTCTTCGGCCCGGTGCTCACCTGGCAAACCTTCCGCGACGAAGACGAAGCGATGAAGCTTGCCAACGGCACCGACTATGGACTTGCGGCGGTAATTTTCAGCAAGAACGAGGAGCGCGCGATGCGCCTCGCGCGGCAGGTCGTCGCTGGAACGGTGTGGGTCAATTGCTTCTTCGTGCGCGAGCTGGCGGCGCCGTTCGGAGGCAGCCGCAACTCGGGAATCGGGCGCGAGGGCGGCAACTGGAGCTTCGACTTCTACTGCGACGTCAAGAACATCGCGGCGGCGAAGGGCTCGTTCGCCTAGCGCCGCGATCAGCGCGCCGCCGACCGAGATCGTTCGGGGCCGGCATGTTTCGAGGTTTCGATTTTCTTCAAGTACGGCTCCACGTCGGGTGCGAACGCCGGATGCTGGCACAGTCTGGAGAAGTGGGCGAAGGTCAGCGGAAATTCTCCGTCGATTTTCGCATGCAGAATCGGCGCGAGGCCGCTCTTTTCGAGTGTCGTGACTCTAACTCTCTCATTGAAGAACAGACACAACTCGGCAACGAAGCAGATGTCCGCGAGGGTGATGTTATCGCCAACCAGGAATTTGCGGTCGGGCGAAAGCGCCTGATTGATTCCAGCAGCATAAGTCGCAAACGCTTCCCTGGCTCTCGAGTGGATCTCAGGCGAAACAGTTTCACTCATTAGTGACAGCAGATAAGTCTGCCCGTCGCGAGCGAAGCCGAGACTCGCGTCAAGGAAACTGTCTATACGAGACGCTTCATAGGCGTCACGGCCGTACAGTGGGAAGCGGCTTTCACCAAGGCGCGCGACCGCTCGCATGATGCTGTTCGATTCGAAGATGCCGGTTTTGCCATCGGGGCTGAACGCGGCTGGCACCGTGCCAAACGGATGCGCCGCCATGAATGCGTCAGTCTTATGAAGGGTCCCCTTGAAGCCGACCCTGCCAGCCTCTAGGTCCGCGGATGTCGCTTGCTCATTGCCCGAGAGCGGCCTTGCGTCAAAGTCCCACAGCCAGGACTGAAGCTCTTTCGGCGAGCTTCCTAGCACCTCGACGTCGACGCCCGATAGACGCGCGGCAATGGTAGCTTTCCAAATGCGTGGGTTTGGCAGGTATGAAAAGATTCGCAGCTCACTCATAAGTCTTACTTCAGTCGGACCGCGCCGTATTGTCCTGGGTCGTCAAGAGCGGCCGCTCACCACGTCTCGCCAAACGGCCTGAGCTCAACGTTGAATGACCATGCGGATCGGTCCTGATGTGCGACGTGCCAGATTTCCTCGGCAATCGCGGTGGGAGTGATGAAAAATTCGTCCGGTGCGTCGGGCCATCGTTTGCGCGTCCATTCGAGGTCGATGACCGCATCGATCAGCACGTAGGCGACATGCACGCCCTTTGGCCCGAGCTCGCGGGCCATCGCTTCTGCAAGAATCCGTTGCGCGGCCTTGGTCGGCGCGAAACCGGCGAAGTTGGCCTTACCGCGAAGCGCCGAGGTGTTGCCGCTGGCGATGATAGCGCCGTCTCTCGCGGCGATCATCGCGGGGGCGAGCCGCCGCGCAAGATGCAGCAGAGCCATAGTGTTAACCTGAAAGTTCCGGTTCAGCACTTGGGGATCGATTTCCATGAAGTTCCCAAAAGCTCCGCCGACCGCGTTGTGGATCAGGACTTTCGGTGCGCCGAGTTCTGCGCGTATGGCCTCAATCGCGGCATCGAGCTGCGCTTCATCGGTGACGTCGCATGGATAGGCATGAGTGTTCGCGATCTCACGCTCCAGCAGCCCGAGCCGCTCGCGATTGCGCGCGAGCATCGCGACCGCATAGCCGCCGCGCGAGAAGCGGCGCGCGACCGCCGCACCGGTCCCCGGACCTACACCGGTCACGATTGCAACTGGGCTCGTGTTATTCACTGCAGCTTCCTTCCTGTTTAACTTTTGCGAGGAGCGTGACTCGTTCCTGTTACTCTCGGCGCGCATCATGGGGAGTGTTGCGCACGACCCGGTCACGATCGAGGCGCGAAATGTCATCTGCGCCGTAGCCTAACTCGCTCAAAATGGCGGCAGTGTCCGCGCCCAGGGCCGGCGCCAACTCGCGGACGCTGGCAGGAGTGCGATCGAAACGAGCCGCAGCCCGGGGCATTCGCACCCTCCCAAAGGTCTTGCTCTGAAACTCTTCGAGGATGTGATTTTCGCGGACCTGATCGTCCTGTAGGAGTTCGAAACGGCTCAGGACCGGAGCCGATGGGACATCGTTAGCGAGCAGCCGCGGCAGAATTTCGCTGGCGCGCCACTTCTCCAGCTCGGCTGAGACGATCGTCCGGCGCTCGACCGCATTCACCGAGCGGTCGCGCGCAGTCCTGAAGCGTGGATCGTCGATGAGATCCTGCCGATTGAGCGACCGGCACATGCCCGCCCATTCGTCGTCCGACAGCGCAGCCGCGGTGATGTAGCGGTCTTGCGTTGCGAACACGAGATCGGGGCCCATCTCACCGTCGGACGGATCGACTTCATTACCGACGAAGGTCAGGCTCGGCATCGCTTCGGGCCATAGATAGGAAATCATCGTGTCCAGCATCGCGATCCGCACGTGCTGCCCTTCTCCTGATCGCTCTCGCGCGAAAATCGCCGCCGTAATCGCCTGAGCTGCGGTCAGTGCCGTGGTGTAGTCGGCAATGATGGTTCGCACCATCCTCGGACGCCCTGTGTCTCTGTCACGCTGGATATCTGCCAGACCGGACATTGCCTGGATCACCGGATCATAAGCGCGTTGGCCGGCATACGGGCCACTCTCTCCAAAACCACTTATCGACACATAGACGATGTCGTGTCGAATCGCGCGCACGGCGTCTTCTCCTAGGCCGATGCGCTCGGCGGCTCCAGGACGGAAGTTGTGAACGAAAACTGCCGCCGTAGCGATCAGCTTCCTCACGATCGCGAGACCTTCGGCAGCCTTGAGATCGACTACCAATGAACGCTTGTTCCTATTGCAACATAAGAACGACGCAGACATCCCGTTGCGGCCGCGACTCAAGTGACGCATGAGGTCGCCGAGCGGCGACTCGATCTTGATGACGTCGGCGCCCTGGTCAGCAAGCATCATCGTCGCGACGGGACCCGCGACCATGGTCGTCAAGTCCAGCACTCTAACTGCTTCCAGTGGTCCTGCCATCTTACGATCTCCCGTGACTTGGCTCAGTCTGACTACGATCAGTCCTTAGTACACGGCAAAGTTACGCTCGATCGCTGCCCGGTATGCCGGGCGCAAAGCGAGCCGACTCCGGTACTGCGACCAGGTCTCCGACAGCGGGATGCCGCTGAGCGCCGCCCACTCGAGACACGTCACCATAAGAATGTCGGCGGTGCTTAGCCGATCACCAAGTAAGTACGGCTGCCGAATTCCCGGCGCCATCGCCTCGAGGTTGTGATGGAAGTACGCTTTCGCGGCCTCGACCGCGACCGGCGCCTCGCCATAGACCTGCTTCAGCCCTTCGTGCCGACGCACCACATACAGCGAGCCCGCGTCGAGCTCGGATATAATGAAGTAGCACCACTCGCTCAGTGCCGCCCGACTCTCCGCATCGTGCGGTACATAGAACTCTTGGGGACTTGCAAAGGTCTCACTTAGGTACTGGGTGATTGCGGCGCTCTCGGTCAATACAAACGACCCATGACGAAGGACCGGAATCTTGTGCCTCGGATTGAGGCGCAGGAACTCATCGGTCTGAGTCTCACCAGTGCGCGATTGGATCGGATGAAACCTATACTCCAGCCCAAGTTCCAGCATCATCCAGTGAGCTCGTAGAGTGCGGCTCGTGCCGACGCCCCATAAGGTCAAATCACTCGCCATGGTGCTAGCTCGATTGCATCCAGTTAAAATGTTTCCTTGAAGGGTCTGACATCCAGCTCCTGGGTCCACACGCTGCGATCCTGGTGTGCGAGGTACCAGAACGCATCGGCGATTGCCGATGGTTTCAGGAAGTCGTCGTCTTTTGCGTCCGGGCGGAATTTCCTGAGCAGAGGCATGTCGATGCCGCCATCGACGTTGACGTACGCGACGTGGATGCCCTGCGGATGAAGGTCGCGAGCCATTACCTGGGTAAGTCCCCGCACCGCAAACTTGGCCGGCGCGAACGCCGCGGAGCTGGGCCACGGCCGGATGCCCGCGGTCGCTCCCGTTACCAGAATCGCGCCGCTGCCGCGCGACAGCATCTCCGGCACCACCTGCCGCGCCCACAGGAAGGCGCCCAGCGTATGCAGCCGCCAGGTCTGCTCGAATACTTCGGGCGTAGTTTCCAGCAGTCGGCCCATCGGGCGTCGCCCGCCGTTGTAGATCAGAATATCGATCGGGCCAAGCTCGCGCGTGATCCGCGCATGCGCGGCCGCGATCTCCGCTTCCAGAGTAGCGTCGCTCTGGACCGGAAACGCCACGCCGCCGGTGGATCTGATCTCGCCGGCGACCTTTTCGGTCACGTCTGCGCTCCTCGCCAGGAGCGCGACTTTGTAACCGGAAGCGAAGCGGCGCGCCAGAGCCGCACCGAGACCTTCGCCGACTCCGACGACCACGCAAACTTTTTGCAAAGGAACCGCGGTGGAATCGCTCATGAGATAATTCCTTGCCGGCCCGCCATCTCGCCGGCCGGTTGGTCTTCTCTGTATGGACGGGGCGCTCTCACTGCAACCGGGAAAGTCCGCCTATTGATGATGCCCGTCATGTTTGGTACATTCATGACGCTCGTAATCAAATGAGTCAAGCGCTCAGTCGAGCGAAGTTCTGGATCAGGAACGAGCTGAGAAACGGGGAGAGCAGATGCGGGTTTCACGAGAGAAGGCAGCAGAGAACCGCGAAAAAATCCTGGCCTCGGCCGCGCGCCTCTTCCGCGAACGCGGGATTGGCGCGACCGGCGTCGACTCGGTCACCGCAGATGCCGGTCTTACCCACGGCGGCCTCTACAGCCAATTCGGGTCCAAAGAGGCGATCATCGCGGAAGCGATTGGTTTTGCCACGCGGCGCTCGAAGCGCATCTGGCAGCGCACGGCGGAACGCCGGCCGGGAAAGAAAACCTTTCCCGCGATCGTGGAAGACTACCTGTCGCGAGCGCATCGGGACGCGCCCGGCCAGGGCTGCGTCCTAGCGGCTCTTGGCGCCGACATCGCGCGGCAGCCCCCGACTGTTCGTCAAGCCTTCACCAAAGAGTTGCAGCACACCTTTGACTTGCTGGCCGGCTTGATGGAGCAGGGGCCTCCTTCGCGCCACTACGAAGATGCGATTTCGGCATTCGCTTGCATGGCCGGCGCGCTGATTCTCGCGCGCGCGGTTGACGACCAGGCTCTTTCGGACCGAATACTGAAAGCCGCCGCCAAGCGAGTGGTCAGTCTTGCCAAAGTCCCCAAAGTCCACGGACTCGTTCGTAGTCGCGCGACGGGCACGAGCCGAATCGCTTCGCGATGACATGGCGGCGAGTCTGGTATCGCGCCCGGTGAGCATCGCGCCGTTTGTATCGTTCAGAAAATTTGCCACCGACCGTAAGACGCAAGGAGGATTGGCTTCTAAATGGAACACAGGAACGCTACGGCGGCAGTTATCGGAGCCGGAGACTACATCGGTGCCGCAATCGCAAAAAAATTTGCGGCCGAGGGCTTCATCGTTTTCGCCGGACGGCGCAGCGGCGACAAGCTCGCACCGTTGGTCGCAGACGTCGAGGCTAACGGCGGAAGAATCTTTGCGCGGTCACTGGATGCGCGAAAGGAAGATGACATCACCGCCTTCCTTCAAGAGGCCGAACGGCGCGCGCCGCTGGAAGTCTGCATCTTCAACATCGGAGCGAACGTCAATTTCCCGCTGCTCGATACCACCGAGCGCGTGTTCCGCAAAGTCTGGGAGATGGCCTGCTATTCCGGATTTCTGACCGGCCGGGAAGCGGCACGCCATATGCTGCCGCGCGGGCGCGGATGTATTTTCTTCACCGGCGCGACCGCAAGCCTGCGTGGCGGAATCGGCTACGTGGCATTTGCCAGTGCCAAATTCGGCCTGCGCGCAGTCGCCCAGAGTGCGGCGCGCGAATTGGGCCCGAAGAACATTCACGTCGCGCACCTCATTATCGATGGCGGAGTGGATACCGCGTGGGTGCGCGATCGGATCAAGGAGAGGGAAGGCGAGGACGCGTTAAAGAATCTCGATCCCACCCGGCTCATGCAGCCTGCCGCGGTCGCGGAAGCTTATTGGCAACTGTACCAGCAGCGTCCGGATGCCTGGACTTTCGAGCAGGAGATCCGCCCCTTTGGCGAGAAATGGTGAGCTTATGGCCAAGGTAGAATTTCACTTCGACTTCGGCAGCCCCAACGCCTATCTGAGTCACCTGGTGATTCCCGAGATTGAGAAGCGCACCGTGGTGAAGTTCGAGTACGTGCCGGTCCTGTTGGGCGGCGTCTTCAAGCTGACGAACAATCGCTCGCCGGCGGAAAGCATGGCGGGAATCAAGAACAAGCCCGAGTACGAGCGCCTCGAGACAACCCGTTTCATCCGCCGGCACAAGATCCCACACTATCCGCGCAATCCCTTTTTCCCCGTCAACACCTTGACGATTATGCGCGGCGCCATTGCGGCGCGGGCGCTGGGCCTGTTCGAACGCTACGTCGACGAAATGTATCGTCACATGTGGGCCGAACCCAAAAAAATGGACGACCCAAGCGTGATACGTGCGGCGCTGGAGGAGTCAGGCCTGCCAAGCGAGCGAATCTTCGAGCTGGTCCAAACCCAGCCGGTAAAGGATCAACTGCTCGAGAACACGCGGCGATCGGTTGAGCGCGGCACCTTCGGCTCACCGACCTTCTTCGTTGGCGACGAGATTTTCTTCGGCAAGGATCGCCTGCGCGACGTCGAGGAAATCATCGCTGAGTCGCGATAGTTCGCCCGTGGTCGAGAAGTAACGCCGGCAGACGCGTCATTTGCTCGCGACGGCGACCAGCCGTTCGGCATCCTGATCATAGGGCGCACCGTCGAGAGTGCCGAAGAATTCCACGCTCCGGAACCCCGCCTGCCTGAGCACCGCACCGAGTTCCGTTGCCAAATACACCCGGTGCGAGAAATTCAGCTCGCGGCGGTCCGCGCCCTTGACGATGATCCAGCGATTGTCCATCCAGTCCCACCCGCTCCGCAGCTTGTGTTCGATCAGAACCAGAGTGCCATCTGGCGCCCTATCCCATTGCCGCTCCATGAACCTGCGCGCGAGTACTTCTTTGCCCATCATCTCGATGGCGAGGCGGGCTCCGGGCTTGACCGACTCATAGAGATTGCGCGCAGCTTTGAGATCGTCGGCCTGATCCTCGAAATAGCCAAATGAGTGATCAGGTTGACCGCCGCATCGCTGCCGACGCTAGCACTGATCCCATAACCTTTGAGTGCGATCGGCAACGAATTGTAGCTCGGGTTCAAGCAATTGACGTAAGCTCAACGATCGCCAGGTCGATGTTGGGCTCTTAAGGATGAGCGATGGCTTCGTGGTGGGCAGACGACGCATTCTGGGACGCGTTTGCGCCCTATTTTTTCACGGTCGAGCGCATCGACCGCGCCGCTGCGCAGGTCGAGGCGCTGGTCAGACTGCTAGGCATCACTCCCGGCGCTAGTGTACTGGATTTGTGCTGCGGCATCGGTCGCCATGCAGTGGAATTTGCGCGCCTGGGATTCGCGGTCACGGCAGTTGATCGGACGGCGCCGTTTCTCGCGCGTGCGCGGAAACGTGCGGCGCGCGAAAAAGTACAGCTCGAGTTCGTTCAGGCGGACATGCGCGACTTTCTCCGTCCCGCCGCCTTCGACCCTGTGCTTGAGGGCGCCGATCACGACCGTCGCTGTCGAGGGTGAGCCAAGGCCTCGGGGTTCGCGATCCGGATCGGAGCGCCGTCGGCAAAGGCAACTACTGCCTCAACCGTATCGACATAAAAAGCTGTCAGGGTCTCACGCGTCACATAACCCAGATGCGGGGTAACGGTGACGTTGTTCATGGTGCGGAAGGGATGGTCGGGTGCTGGCGGCTCGTCATCATAAACGTCGATTCCCGCGCCGGCGATGCGCTCTGCTCGCAGAACGGCGATTAGATCAGCCTCGACAACGATCGGTCCGCGCGAGGTATTGATCAGATACGCGGCCGGCTTCATCAGCGCGAGTTCGCGCGCGGTGACGAGGCCGCGAGTGCGATCGCTGAGACGGACGTGGATCGAGACCACGTCAGCGAGGCGGAACAGATCGTCCTTCTCCACCCGCGTCGCCCCGACGGCTCTGGCTGCATCGTCGGTCAGGTTCTGACTCCACGCGATCACCGGCATGCCAAAGGCGCGGCCATATTCGGCCATCCGCTGGCCAATCCGCCCGAGTCCCAATAGCCCGAGCGTGCGACCGGCGAGGTTCACGCCGACTGTGTTCTGCCATGCGCCCTCGCGCATGCGCCGGCTCTCGAGGCTGATGTGACGCACGGTCGCGATCATCAATCCCCAGGTCAGTTCGGGCGTCGCGCTGGCGATGTTGGAAGCGACCAGGTTGACAAAGTTGGGATGGGCGACGATCACGCCATGCTCGGTCGCTGCGGCCATGTCGAGATTAGGCAGCGACATCCCGATGATGGTGACCAACTTGAGCTTGGGTAAACGCTCGAAAAGACTCCGTGGCATACTCATCCGCTCGCGAACGGTGCAGAGCACGTCGAATGGCTGTAATGCCACCACGGCCTCCTCAAGAGCGAGGTGCCGGTCGAAAACGGTGATCTCCGCCTTGCCGTCGAGCACCGACCAATCGGCGCACTGGAGCGCAATCTTCGCGTAGTCGTCCAGGATAGCGATCTTGAGCATCGGAACTGGTTCCTTGCGGCTACAGATAGCACATTTCGCGCGCGATGATGCCGAGGTTTCGACCCGACCTCGCCCGACCTGATCAAGAAAACCCAATTTTACCGTCTTCACGATCCGCGGAATCACCAGGACCTCACTTCAGGCGAACTGGACCCGAATCCGCTCGAATATAGCAACAGTTGCTTGCGTTCTTCGCCTAGCTCTTTTTGTTGGTGAATCAGCTTGCGATGGCATGGCGGTTGCTCTTTTTTCGTCGACGCGAGTCCTAGTTCACACTGAAACAAACAACAGGAGGTAACCATCGTTGAAACGAATCGCGTTAACACTAGTCCTGTCTTCGGCACTGTTGGGATTTGGAACCGTCACTATGGCGCAAGACGCGCCGCCTGTCGCACCTGACAACTCCGCCGTCAACGCCAGAGATCGCGATGCGGGAGCAATGACCGCAGGCCAACAGTCGAACGCCAAGAGCGACGTGGCACTCACCCGCAAGATTCGCCGCGCGGTGGTCAAAGATCATTCGCTTTCGATGCTGGCGCATAATGTGAAGATCGTCAGCGCCAACGGCAGCGTCACCTTGCGCGGTCCCGTCAAGACCGAAGAAGAAAAAACCGCTATCGCGAGCAAAGCCCAGGCAATCGCGGGCGCAGACAAAGTCGACAACCAACTCGAAGTCAAAGGTCAATAACCGGAGGCAATATGGCGAAGAAAGCAGTATTCGGTATCGCGAAGAATGACTCTCAGGCAATCATGATAGCCGATAATCTGAAAGCGGCCGGCTTCACCCACAACGACATTTCGGTTCTGTTTCCCGACAAGCAGGGAACCAGGGACTTCGCTCACGAGCAGCACACCAAGGCTCCCGAGGGCGCGGCCACTGGCGCTGGCAGCGGCGCTATCCTGGGCGGAGCTCTGGGCTGGATGGTTGGTATTGGAGCGCTGGCGATTCCGGGGCTGGGACCCTTCATCGCAGCGGGTCCTATCATGGCAGCTCTCGCAGGCGCGGCGGGCGGTGCAGCAGCCGGAGGACTTACCGGAGCGCTGATCGGCCTGGGTATTCCCGAGTACGAAGCGAAGCGCTACGAGGGAAAGGTCAAAGACGGCAACATCCTGCTGTCCGTCCATACTGAGGACAGCAAAGAGCGCGACCGCGTGAAGAAAATCTTCGAGGCTGGTGGCGCCCAGGATATCTCTTACACCGGTGAGGCCTCTGTTGCTAAAGACCAGAAGACGGCCAACTCCCGTTACTAGATAACCAGAACCGCGTGAGTGGGATCTTTTCGATCCCACTCACGCGCTCGCTACAGAGCGCGAGAGGCGAATCGCTCCGAGCTGCGCGAGAGTAACAGACAAAGGAGAACGACGTGTTGATATTGATCATTATCCTGATCCTGCTGTTTGGCGGCGGTGGTGGCTACTATGGCTATAACAGCTATGGTCCCGCTGGCGGTATTGTACCGATAATCGTCGTCGTTCTCCTGGTTTGGTTGCTGCTTGGTCGCGGCTAGCACCACTCCAGAGCGCTCGGGAACATAGGGCGGCGCGCCGACAGCCGAATTCTTCGCGGCGCGGCGCCTTTACAACACCTGCACTACACCTTGCAAGCGATTTTCAGCTCGCACACTTTAGTAACTTCGTCCGATGGCAAAAGAAGCGGTCACCGGCGGAGCAGCTAAAGTCGTAGCGTCGAGAGCCCAGCCCTATCTCTCGGTGCTGGCGGCGAAACTGTTTCGCGGCCTGGGAGGGCTGGGTCCCGGAATCATAACTGGCGCCTCCGACGACGATCCCAGTGGCATCGCGACCTACTCCCAGGTCGGCGCCCAATTCGGATTCTCGATGCTATGGACGATGATTCTCACCTATCCGCTGATGGCGGGCATTCAGGAAATCAGTGCGTGGATCGGGCGGGTGACCGGATCCGGCATAGCTGGCAACATCCGCCGTCACTACTCGCCGATGATTCTCTATCCGTTAGTCGGGCTCTTGCTGATCGCCAACGTGATCAACCTGGGTGCCGATATCGGAGCGATGGGAAGCGCCCTGCAAATATTGGTGGGTGGCTCTGCGCTCTTCTATTCCATCGAGTTTGGGATCATTTCGGTAATAGCGGTAACTTTCGTACCCTATCGCCGATATGCTCAGTTGCTGAAGTGGTCGACGCTTGTATTGTTCGTATACGTAGCAACTGCATTAGTAATTCAGGTTCCCTGGAAGCCTGTGCTGACTGGTGCATTTATTCCATCGATTACTTTCTCGAATAGCTATTTGACCGCGTTGACCGCGGTGTTTGGAACCACGATTAGTCCCTATCTTTTCTTCTGGCAGGCATCTGCGGAAGTTCAGGCACAGCAGGCCGCGCCGGGTGAAAAGCCTCTCAAGCACGCGCCTCACCAGGCGAAGGCGCAGCTCGAGCCGATGCGCGCCGACACCTACCTCGGAATGGCGTTTTCCAACGTGATCGCCTTTTTCATCATTCTCGATACTGCGGCCGTGCTTCACGCCCATGGCATCACCGACATTCAGACCACCACTCAGGCGGCACAGGCACTGCGCCCACTGGCGGGTGAGTTGGCCTTCCTGCTGTTCAGCATTGGAATCATAGGAACGGGATTGATCGCTATTCCGGTGCTGGCGGGGTCCGCGGCGTACGCGCTGGCCGAGGCGCTCCATTGGCCGATCGGGCTCGACCGCAAACTGCACAGGGCGAAGGGGTTCTACGGAATTCTATGCGGCGCGACGGTGCTTGGGGTCGCAATGAACTTTGTTTCGATAAATCCGATCAAGGCGCTTTTCTGGAGCGCGGTGATCAATGGCGTCGCCGCCGTTCCAATCATGATCGTGATGATGCTGATGACGACCAATAAGAAAATCACCGGCTCCGTCCGCTTGCCTCGCAGGCAGAAAGTCATCGGATGGATCGCCACGGCTGCCATGTTTGCGGTCGCGGCCAGTATGATCGCTACGCTCGCATAGCAATCTTCTGGGCGTTAGTCGGCCAGGCTATCCGGAATGGGACTAACCTCCAAGCGGAGGCTTCGATCCAGCACACCAGTATGGACGGCCTACCCGCGCCACACACCGCGCGCCAAGCGGCTAAAGCGAGACCTGGATACCGACGTTCTGGTCGTTGGCGCGGGCATCAGCGGAGCGCTCATCGCCTATGCGCTCGCGCGTGATGGTCACCGGGTTGCGGTGGTCGATCGCCGCGGGCCGCTCATGGGCTCCACGCCCGCGAGCACTGCTCTACTGCTATTTGAGATCGACACGCCCTTGATTCATCTGAAGCGCAGGCTCGGGGCGCGGCCAGCGGAGCGTGCGTGGCTAAGGTCCAAGGCGGCTCTCGATACGCTTTACGAGTTGGCCCGCAGCGAGAAGATCGACGCTTCGATGCGCTTGCATCGCTCGCTCTATTTAGCGGGAGACCTTCTGGATGCGCGCGGACTCGCCAAAGAGGTTCGCGCCCGTGAACGAATCGGATTGCCCAGCCGGTATCTCGACCGCCGTGCGCTCCGCTCTGGCTTCGGCTTGTCCAGGTCCGCGGCGATCGTGAGCGACTACAATGTTGCGGCCGATCCGCGGGCTTTAACAGCGGGATATCTAAGACGAGCCCGCCAACTCGGTGCACGGCTCTATGCGCCACACGAGATCGTTGATATCCGATCGGGAAAGCGCGCCGCCTTGGCGGTGACCAAAGATCGTTTCACGATCGAATCACGGCAAATCGTACTGTGCACCGGTTACGAGTTGCCGAAGATTGTGCCCACCGAAGGACATAGCATCTCTTCCACCTGGGTTATAGCCACGAAGCCTCAGGCAAAGCATCTCTGGCCCGACCAGTGCCTGATCTGGGAAGCGGCTGACCCTTACCTTTACCTGCGCGACACCATCGATGGCCGCATCATATGCGGAGGTGAAGATGAAGAATTCGCGGACGAGGACCGCCGCGACGCTCAACTCGAGCGAAAAACGAAAACGCTGGAGCAGAAGCTCGCGACGATGCTGCCGAAGGCCAACCCGCGCGCACAGTTCGCGTGGACAGCTTCGTTCGGTCAGAGCGCCACCGGCTTACCCAGCATAGGTCCAATTCCGGGCCATCCGCGTTGTTACGCGGTCCTGGGTTATGGCGGCAACGGCATTACATATTCCATGCTGGCTGCGCAGCTCGTTTCCGCTTCAATTGGAGGACGGCGAGATCCGGACGCAGCGCTGTTCGCATTTCGATCCTGATTGGAGAGTGGGAGCCGCAAGCGCTACGGGGCTGCGCTCGCATAGCAGTCTTTTGAGCGTTCGCCGGAGGCCGTTAAGAAGGATCATTACGAACGAAGCCCACGCAAATGGATGAGCGAAGTAGGTGTGTTCCTGGTCAACTGCGAACCGCGGATGCGAACGCTTCCAGCTCGGACGCGATTTCGGGGCCCGCGGGTTGGTATGCGATCTCGGTCGCGCCCGCCGCCTCGAGCATCGCGACGCGCTCGCGCCATCCGGCGCGACTCAGCGCGAGTCCCTGTTTGACCAGCATCGCGCCGGTGATGAAGGGCCGGTCGCGCTCATTAATGGCGATCAAATGCTGGTCGTGGAGCGCCAAATGGCGGAGATGGCCGGGGATGCTCTGGTACGCCGCAGCCCATTCCTGACCCCGCTCGACCACATGAAGCATCCGGTTCTCCAGCGCGAAATGAAACAGCACCGGTGCCGCGTGGCCGGCGGCAGCGAGCACTCGCGCCGATCCGGGATCCTCGCCGTCACGCAGCACCGTGCCGAACGTCAGCGCGATACTCCACCTGAAGCCAGGAATCGGAGGTGTAGCAAATACGCCGTCGGCGAGCTCGTGCGCCGCCGCGATCCCCTTCGGACCAGCCGCGCCGATCACAAACGGCACCTCGATAGGGCGTGAGGGGCCGTAGCCTTCGGGGTGAAGCATGCGCATCACACCGCCCTCCCAGATCGCTTCCTCGCCGCGGAGCAGCGCACGCAGGACCTGCACGTACTCGCGCACGGCCGACCACTTCATCGGCCGCTGCCCCATCGTCAGGCGCCCGGTGAAGCCCGACCCGATCGCGACTGCGACGCGGCCCGGTCCCGCGATCGAAACCAGCGTTGCAATCGCCGCCGCGTTGACCATCGGATGGCGCAGGCTCGGAACCAGCACACCGGGGCCCAGACCAATGCGCCGGGTGCGCTCCGCGGCGCGGCACAGTTGGACCCATACGTCAGGGTAAAGTGCCGGCGAGTCGTAGAACCAGGCGCGCGCGTACCCCAGCTCTTCCGCGACTCGCGCGTGCTCGTGGCTGTCAGCCGAGGTTGCGAACGCGCATGAGAGAGCGAGTGCCATTGGGCTAACCTCTCATTGTTTAGTGTGGGACGGTGGGCAGCGTCGCGCCAGACTCCCTTACCCGGTCGAGGATCTCGCCCGCCGCGCTCTCGGCCTGAGCCGCCAGCCGATCTGAATCGACGCCGGTCAGCTTACCCGCCTGTTTCATGATCTTGCCTGCGATGAGTACCGTGCCGACGTCGCGGGTGGTGGCCTGAAAGACGATGCTTCCAAGCGGTTCGTGCATCGGACGCATCGCGAACGAACCGTTGCCGACGACAATTATGTCGGCCTGCTTTCCTGGAGTGATCGAACCGATCTCCGCGTCGAGGCCACACGCCTCGGCGCCGTTGATAGTCGCCCATTCGAGCGCGTCGCGGACCGTATAGGCAAGTGCTATCGGCATGGCGCCGGATTCGTTGATCGGCAGGTTGCTCGCGAAACGCGCGTAGCCGAGTCCTAGTAAGCGGGCGAGATGGCCAGCCGCATGCCGTTGAAGTAATCGTTCAGCGTCCAGTTCGCGCAGATTCCGCGCATCAGGGTCTGCCAGGGTGGCGGTGCGTATCGACCATGCCGGGCAGCACCACCGAACCGCGCGCATCGATTACGTCAGCGTCGGCGGCGTCGAGTCGCCGCGCAACCGCGGCGATTCGGCGGCCTTCGATCAGCACATCGGCATCGGGAAGGTCGCCGATTGCCCGATCCATCGTCGCGACGTAACCGCCTCGTATCAGACGCCGGGGAGCAGCCATTGCAATTCAAACCGCTCTAGTTCTGACATCAACCATCTTCCCGCTCAATCCTGATTTTCCCAATTCGTGCGTGCCAGGCCGCGCGCCATCCACCCGAAGCTCAGTGGGACGCGGTCAACGTGCTCGCGAACAAGTGACGATGATCTTGCGCGGCGGGGACGGCCAATCTTATTGGTGGAGCTGACGCGGATCGAACGCGCGACCTCCTGAATGCCATTCAGGCGCTCTCCCAAACTGAGCTACAGCCCCACCGATGGCGAGATTTTTCAGCTAATCCGATACGCCCCGCCTAGTCAACGACGTGCGTACCGCCACTGGCGCGGCGGCGGCAGCGTTACGCGTTTCCGACGGAAGTTGCCAGGTGGTCCTTGCGTTCACTCGCGGCGCGCGCGCTCGAGCAGCTCGCGAGCGGCGCGGCGGAACTTTTCCGTGATCTCCGCGCCACCGAGCATCCGCGCGATTTCTTCGCCGCGCTCGGCCTGCTCGAGCACGGCGACGCGGCTCTTGGTCGCGCCGCGGCGCTCCTCCTTCTCGACCAGGAAGTGGCGGTCCGCGTACGCTGCGATTTGCGGCAGATGCGTCACGCACAGGATCTGATGATAACGCGCGAGCTGCTTGAGCTTGCGCCCCACAGTCTCGGCGACCGCGCCGCCGATGCCTGCGTCGACCTCGTCGAAGATCAGCGTCGCGACGCCGCGCTTCTGCGCCTCCAGGCGCTTGAGCGCGAGCATCACACGCGACAGCTCACCGCCCGACGCGATTCGTAGCAGCGGCATCGGTGGCTGCCCCAGGTTGGGCGACAGGTAGAACTCAACTGTATCCGCGCCGGCCGTCCCCAGCGCGCGACCGCCGTGAACGAAGCCGGCCTCGTCTTCAGCGACGGCGCCGAGCCGCGCCTCGAACACCGGCGCGCGCATCCCGAGCGTCTTCAGCTCCGTTTCGGTCTTGCGCTTGAGCTCCGCCGCGGCGCGGCGGCGCTCTTCGCTGAGCCGGGCGGCGCGCGCGGCCAGCTCGTCGAGCGCCACCGCCAGCTCCACGTCGACCTGGGTCTTCGACTCGGCGATGCCCTCCAGCTCGGCGATCTCTACGCGTGAACGCTCGAGCGTCTGAATCGCCGCGTCGATCGAACCGCCGTACTTGCGCTTCAAGCGGATCAGCTCCTGGAGCCGCGTCTCGATCTGCTCGAGGCGCGCCGGGTCCGGCTCCACTTTGCCCGCATAGGCACCGAGCGCGCGTGCCGCCTCATCGAGAGTGGTGCGCGCGCTCCGGATCATTTCGAGCACTTCGCCGAGCTTCGGGTCGAGCGCAGCGGCGTCCTTGAGCCGCGCCTCGGCGCTCGCGATCGAATCGATCGCCGCCGTGTCGGCGCCATAGAGCGTGTCATGGGCCTCGGCCGCGGCGGCCGCGAGCCTGACCAGGTTGACAAGGATGGTCCGTTCCTTCGCCAAATGTTCGTCTTCTCCCGACGCGAGCGCGGCGCGCTCCAGCTCCATCGCGCGAAACCGTGCGAGCTCTAGCAGGTCCGCGCGCTCCCGTTCGCGACGTTCGAGGTCGGCGAGCCGCGACTTGATGTCCAGCGCGCGAGTGTAGCCGGCGCGATACTCGGCCAGCGCATCGTCAAGGCCAGCATACCGGTCGAGTATCTCGCGATGGCTCTCCGAGCGGAGCAGCGAATGCTGCTCGTGCTGACCGTAGACCTGCACCAGCGCCGCGCCGATGCGGCTCAAGCTCTGCACGGTCGCGAGTTCGCCGTCGAGCGTGACCCGCGAGCGCCCGCCCTCGGCGACCACCCGTCGCACCAGCATCTCGCGCGCGTCTGCATCGCGCGCGCGCTCCGCGAGTCCGGCTATCGGCGCCTCGCCCTCGAGTCCGAACAGCGCCTCGACCACCGCATCTTTCTCGCCGCTGCGAATCATGTCGGGTGACGCGCGGCCGCCGAGCAGCAGCCCCAGCGCGCTCAGAATGATCGTCTTGCCGGCGCCGGTCTCGCCCGAAAGGATATTGAGTCCGGATGCGAACTCGAGCTCCGCCGCTTCGATAATCGCGAAGTTCCGGATGCGCAGTTCGACCAGCATCCGCCGTTACTATCCCCAGCGCAGCTTGTCGCGCCACACCTCGAAGTAAGGATGCGCCGAGCGGACCAGCACCACCGCGTGTCTGCCGCGATGAACGCGTATCGTGTCTCCGGTTCCGATTTGCTCCGACTCCTGCCCGTCGACTATCAGGGTGCCGTCGTGGTCGGGCGCGGTGACGCGAATTTCTATCTCGAACGTGTCGGGGAGCACCACCGGCCGATTGGTGAGCGTATGCGGACAGATCGGCGCCAGCACCATCGCGCCGAGGGTGGGAAACAGGATCGGACCGCCGGCGCTCAGCGCGTATGCGGTCGACCCGGTTGGGGTCGCGATGATCAATCCGTCGGCGCGATAGGAGCAGAACGGCTTGCGGTCCGCGATCACCTCGAGATCGAGGATCCTGCCGAGCGGCCCCCTGCTGATCACCACATCGTTGAGCGCCTGCAGTGTTTCCGAGGGGCGCGAGGTGTATTGGGCGCGTTCGACAATCGCTTCTAGCATGATGCGGCGATCGACGTCGTAGCGCCCCGCGATCACTTCCTTAAGCGCGCTCTTGGCTTCGTCGCGGGCAACCTCGGTTAGAAATCCGAGCCCGCCGAGATTCACGCCGAGAATCGGAACGCCACGCGGCGCCACCAGCCGCGCGACGCCAAGCAGCGTACCGTCGCCGCCGAGCACCACGATAAGGTCGGCGCGCTCGCCGAGGTGAGCGCGCGAGAC
>DATDGX010000078.1:0-10156 GCA_036521875.1 Binataceae bacterium (SeqCode) | reverse complement strand
GCCGGACCCGGATGTGTCGCCGTGGTACCGCCGAATACGCTTCACTCGGTGAGAGCGATCAGTAACGGCCGGGCGATCGTCGTCGACTACCCATTGCGGGAAATGGCCGGCGGCAAATCGGTATAGGCAAAAGCAGGGGCTGGCCTCTGTAGTTTTTTCCTATGCGGATTCGCCGCCGACGCTCGCGCCGTCTATGACCAGCGGGAGAGTAGCGAAACGCTACCCTCCCGCAGCATTTTGCACCCTGTAGTATTTACCTATCGGCGAAGGGCAATCCGGGCCGCGGCTGGATCACGACCTGGTTGAGCACGACGATTTCGCCGCGCGTCTGAATATCCGGCTCTGCCGCCTCGTCCATTTAAGTCAGTAAGGTTAAGCCGATCGGGGCTGAACAATCTGTAACGTTTCTCCTTCCCTACTGTTTGGACAGATGGTACTAATTGTAGCTGCAGTGGTTGTAGAGACTCGTTATCACGCGTAGCGGTTTTTTGCTACATATTGTTTTTGTACAGATAGTAGCAACCGCAAAGATTTTCCGACGTACAATTAATTAACGTCGTAGCCGTTTTTTGATCACCCATCCCCAAGGAAGAGGACTTCGCAACAGGAGCCGAGATTTTATGGCACGAACCAAGGAACGCAGCTTCGGGCAGATCATCCGTGAACGCCGCCGGACCCTCGATCTCACCCAGGAAGAAGTTGCCCGGCGCATCAAGACTTCGATTCCGTACGTCGGTCATCTGGAGTCGGGCAAACGACATCCCTCGGACAAGGTGGTGGCGCGGCTTGCCGAAGTGCTCGGGCTCGATCGGCGTGACCTGTTCTTTCTCGCCAATCCGCACACCCAGGCGCTGCTCAGCACCGCGGTCGAATCGGAGCGGAATTCCGGTTGGGAAGAATTTCGCAAGAACGATCAGCTGCGCCGTATCCACAACATCACGAATGCCGAGATGGAAGTATTGTCGCGCGTGGCGCTGCTCGGCGAGGTCGCATCGACGCGCGACTTCATCCATATCCTGAGCGTGGTACGTCACGCGGTAGGAAGATAGACTGCGCGGCGCCGCGCGGCGTGAGCAACGCCGCGCGCGCCAGCATCGCCAGGCGCGCCCGCAAACGTCCAGGTCAGTCCGATCCGTAATCGAAGGGGCGGAGGTTATCCGCCCCTTTGCTGATCGCGCCCCTTTCCTGATACCGCGCCTAAATCGTTTTCCGAAACGCGTCGGCCGGCGTCCCCGACGTCGCGCCCAGCACCGGGATCACCGCGCTTAGAATGCTGATGCAGACCGCCGCGAGGAGCGCCTCGAGCGCGGCGGTGTAGGTGACGGTCAGGTACCCTACCCTCTCCAGCACTGAGTGCAGCGTGGTGCCGCTGTTGAACTGCCACATCGCGAGCCCCGCTCCGAGCGCGCCGCCCGCCGTGCCGATAAGCGCGCATTCGCCGAACAGCAGGCGCGCCACGAACCAGCGGTTGAATCCCAGGCTGCGCAGCACCGCGACGTCCTGGAGGCGTTCGCGCACCAGCATCGACATCGCATTCGCGGCGATCAGAAAAACGGTCAGCGCGATCGCGGCAGAGACCCCGTCGATGATGCCGCGGATGTCCCCAACCGTGGACATGAGGCCCGAGACGGCTTCGCTTTCGGTCATGGTGGCGGTCTCATAGTCCGAGTTGTGAAAGGTGCGATCGATTTCGCGGACCACGGACGGAACCTCGGCAGGCGAGGCGACGCGGGTGACCAGAAACCCCGCGGGATGCTTTTCCTCGGGGATGCCAATCGCCTTTTCGGCTTCCACCAGGTAGTCGCGGCGGAACATGAAGAAATTGGGATAGTTGCTCGACGGGATTTCGCCGACCAGCTTGAAGCGGATCTTGAGCCGTCCCGAATCACCGACCAGGGTGACGATGTCGCCGATCTTCCAGCCCTGGTTGCGCATCAGGATCCGCCCTGCGACCGCCGCGGTCCGTTCATGGGTGAACTCCTCGAGCACGGTGGGCGATAGATCGTAGTCGGGGTAGACGGCGGCGACTTTGTCGGCGTCGATCGCGAAGGTCTGCACCACCTCATGTTCATGCTGATAGGTGGCGGGCAAGACGACCATCGGCAGGCATCCCACCACGCCCGGGATGTTCTCGATGGTTCTGCAGTCGCGCGCGGGTACGCCGATGTAGCGTCCGTCGGCATTGTAGGAGTACAGGCGCAGCGTCTGCCGGGTGGTCGCAAGGATCATATCGATCGATGCGGGTATGGCGGCGAGCACGGTGAATATGAAGGCCGCCATCGCGAAGGTCATCAGGGTGAGGATCGCGCGCCGCGGTTGGCGTTTCACGTTGCGGAAGATGAGGCTCAGCGTTTTCAACGATTTACGCCTCACGCCTCGCGAAGGGCGTCAAGGATTGGGATGCGGGAGGCGCGCCAGGCGGGCAGCAGGCCTCCGGCGATACCGATCAGGAGGGCGGCGATCATGCCCGCTCCCAGCGCGTTGAATGAGAAGGCGGAGGAAAAGACAAAGGCGCCGACGTTCATGAGTCGATCATTGAGACCGGTCGCAGTGCTGAGCAGCATCGCGAGGACTTCGCCGAACACGCCGCCCGCGAGCGCGAGAATCGCACTCTCGATCAGAAAACTAATCAGCACTGCGCCTCTGCTGAAGCCGAGCGACCGCAGTACCCCGATTTCGCGAGCGCGTCGAGCGACCGCGGCATACATCGTGTTCATGCCGCCGAACGCCGCACCGGTCCCGACGATTATCCCGACGATCAATACGAGAGCGCGGAGACGGTTGGCCACCTTGGTCTGAGCCGCGACGAACTCTTTCTCGCTGATGGCATCGACGGTGAGACGCGCGTCCCTGGTGAGCGCGCCCTTGAAAGCATCCTCCATCCCCGGCTTGAGCATCACGTGAAATGACGAGTATCCGTTCTCGAACCTGACATCCTGCTGCAGGACGTCGAGATCCGCCCAGAACTCCGATTCGAGGACGCTGCCGCGATCCTCGAAAATCCCGACGATGGTCCACAGACGGCGTCCGTACTTGAAGCGGGCTCCTACGCCAAGCTCGGGAAAGCGCGCCGCCTGCTTTCGTCCAATCATCATCTCCTCGCGCCCGGCGGCCGGCAGCCGCCCGCTTATCACCTTCAGCCCGCGATGCATTCGGTATGCGATCGGCGTCACGCCGCGCAACGTCGCTGGCTGAAACTGGTTGGCCGGGCGCATCATGGCGGCGTTGAACGGAACGACCATCTCCGGCGAGAACAGCGCTGCGCCGGATGCGTCGGCCGCGATCTCGGGACGGCTGCGCAGAATGTCGAACTGCTCGCGGGGTATGTAGCTTTCTCCCTCCGAGCTGCTCCCGCGGCTGAGAACAATCCAGCTCCCCGGCTCTCCCGCAAGTTCCAGACTTCTGCGGAGGCCGCTTACGAAGCTGAGCAGGATCACCACCACCATCACCACCAGCGCCACTCCGAGCGCGGTCATTATGGAAGTGGTGCGCCTGACCATCAAACTGCGGAGGTTGTAGGTTATCGGGATGACAGTCATTCAGAGACCGAGGTGGTTGCCGGCCAACGCTGCGATCTCTGCAGGAACGGATTTGTCAAACCAGCTCACTCTCCGGATTGCCGGTCGGTCATGCATAATCAACAGACCCAGCAACCGTCACCGGGTTACGATCGCCGCGCGGCACCGGCAGACCCGCCTCGTCATCCGAACCACCACGCGCGCCACGTCAGCCGGCTTTGCGGCCGGCGATCGCGGTCTCTCCGTGCGGTTGGCAGCGCAGAGCAGCGGTTCCACGTCTTGCCGTCAGATCCGCATCACCTCGAGGCCGCTTCGGCCGGTTGCAAGCCCTCGATATCAACCGTCAGTTTATCGGAATAGTCCGGCTGTCGGCCACTCCCGACCGACTCGCCCAACACGCCCCAATACGTCTTGGTAACATGCGCACCTTCGCGGTAGCCGGGTTTTGACATCAGAAGCGCATGAAGCTCGGGCAACCGATAGAAGGGAACGCTCGGAAAGAAGTGATGCTCGATGTGATAGTTGACGTTCTTGGGCGCCAGAAACATTCTCTCCAGCAAGGCCGGGTGTACGGTTCTGATTTGCGGATAATTGCTATCGACGGACTCGATAGCGTTGTGCTCCGCGATGCTGCGCACGCGAAAGATAAACACGAACCAGGTGAACAACGGGATCAGCCAGAACAGGATCAATCCTTTGAACGCGCCGGCGTAAATAATGGCGGACACCGCGGCGAGATAGAATCCATAGCGCACGAACAGGAACGAATAGCTGACGGTGTCGCCGGACAGCAGTGACCCGGCGAGCTTGAGCAGCAGTATGCCGTTGAGTCCGGAGACGTCGCGAAACAGGATCTTCGCGAGATCGGGTGCGCGTTTCGGAAATACCCACGACGGATCGCCGATCCTGCGCTTGAAGTCCGGATCCTGCTCGGTATTCAGAAATTTGTGATGCGCAAAATGATTCTTGCGATAGGCGCGCGCCGAGACCAGATGCGGCCACGCCAGCAGCACTTCCGACACCCAGTCATTGAGCGATCGGTGGCGGAACAATCGATAGTGGACGCCGTCATGCATCAGAATCAGCAACGCGTGCTGACGCGCTCCGATGAACACGATGGCGAAGATATACAGGAACGGATGCCAGAACCGTTCGCAGAAATAAATCATGGCCGCGATCATCGCCCACTCCGCGCCGATGTGCGCACACGCACGGAGCGGATTGATCCTCGACAGCGCACTCAGTTCTTCGTGGCTGAGCTTGACCGGTATGGTTCCCGGGGAGTCGCCGAGCCGGCGAAGCTCGACTATCGGGTTTTCTGCGGATGTCTTATACATATTTGCCCCTCGAAACTTCGACCCATCGAACCTCGACGGTCGATTGGGAAATTTTCTTTGCTCGAATTTGATCGACCATGCGCACGACGCTCGCGACCAAACCCCGTGGCCCCACGACCACGTCAAATCATGATGGACGCGCCTAGAGCTGCGCGGCTGCTTCGACCTCCAGATTGTTATAGCGATATGCGGAGTTGCCTCGCGCGCTCGCCACCGCGGACAGAACCGGCCGTTCCGCTTGAGCCTTACGCTGCAAAAAGTTGCGGAAACGGAGCATGCTGCAATCATCGCTGGCCTCGATAGTCAGGCTCGAAAAAACCCGAGTCACTTTCTCGAGCGTTTCCCCCGCCAGAATCATGGGCTGGGCCAGGATCTTTTCCCCCGTCAGGGTCGCGAGATACGGGTACTCGAGCGGTTCACCGACCTTGACGAATCCGGAAGCCGCGTAGAATGCGGTGCCGTCAAATGGCTTGACGCCCAGATAGGCGAGGATCGCTTGCGTGTTGAGGAGACCGGCCAGGATGGCGGCTCCGGCGCGCGCGAGCGCTCCGGCACCGATCGCGCACGACCACAGTTCGCTGACTTCGATAACGCTGCGCGGTGGCAGATGCGAAAGATCCGGCCTCGGGCAGGTCTGCGGAAACATCTCGAGATCGTGCATTACCAGCCCGGCAATCATCTGGTGGGCTGGCGCACCATCATTCTCGTAAAGCCCGTAAAGATTGCCGAAGGTCAGATGAATGTTGCCGAGTCGCGAGCGTGGCCCCTCTCGAAACCCGTAGCCCTGCTTGGCGCGAACCTGCTCGACTCGTTCGGTGAAGATTCTTCGCTCTTCCTCTGTTGTTACTAGACGTAATTCCATTCGTTGTTCTCCTGCGGGTGAAAATCAGGGCGGACTGCAAGCATGTCGAGGAACCTCGCTTCAAGGAGCGCGTTGGAGGGGCGCGCTGCATCCTCGGCAGCCGGGGCCGCAGACCGGCGCCTGCCGTCGCGGCAGGGAAAAGTTGTAGACACTTGCTCAATTTCTTCAGCACTATAAGATGCTTAGGCGCGTTTGAGGCTGCGCAAACGAACAAGGTGAGAAGCCCGGCAAAAGGCGAAATTTCAACCCGGTTGAGAGGCTCTGGCGGTTCCTGTTGCTTGCTCTGCAGAGATGTTGTACTTTTCGTTTTAATATGTTACAGGAGTCGTCTATGAGCGGAGAGAAGCGCGTCCCGCGGTTCGAGGGACTGGTTGCAGAAGTGCTCGCTGGCCTCGACAAGAGCCAGCGCAAGCCTGCATCCACGCTGTCTTTGATACACGACGAAGGCACTCGCCTACAGCGGCGCGAATACGGTCGCTCGCTACGCAAGTGTCTCGGCCGGTCCGAAGTGCGTGAGATAATTTCGGAAGCCAAAAGAACGGCTTGGCCACGCTTGAACCAGGAAGCCGTCAGGCTCGGTTCGATGCAGGAATTTGCCGCCCGCGCGTTCAATCTGGGCGTGGACTTTCGCATTGCCAAAATGCCGTGGCCCTCGGGTCTTGCGTTATTCGGTTTCTACGTCAGTGGTGGTCCAGGTTTCGAGAAGCGTCCATTAATTTGCGTCAACGGGGCTCATCACCCGGCTGCCATCGGGACCGCGTTCGCCCACGAAGTCGGTCATCACGTAACGGCGGACCTGTTCGGAGTGCACGAGGAGGCTCCGCAACTCCTGGCCCAGCGAGGTTACGAAGGCCATTTGAGTGACCCGCGTGAGCTCGCTGCGGACGTAATGGTCAGCCTCGGCATTTATCCCCATGACACGGCCATGAAATTGTTCGGTAGTGGTCCACGCGAAAAAGGCGAACCTGCGAAGCGGCGACTTAATCCCCGGAAACTCTCTGCGGCCCTCTCCTACGTGGGTCCCCGCTACGGCTTCGATCTCGAGAGCGTTTCCAGCCAGAAACGAGTTCAGTATCAGGCCGGCCTGATCCATTTCACAAAATTGCGGGAGGCACTCCTGGTCGAATACGGCATATAAACGCGCGCCCTCGCGCAGGGTTCCCCAACACGATGCCGACAGGGAATCGGTCGGCGACAGCAAGTAGGTCGAGGATCGCCAAAAGTTAGCGTCGCGCACCCCAATCACGGACACAAGCTAGTCCCTTCCGATCGCTGTTACCAGTTCGCTACAAACTCGCAGGCGCGATTTGCTGTAAACTAGCAGGCGCAATTCTCAACAAACTAGCAGGCGCAATTCTCACCATCAGACTCTTCCTGGCCGTGCGCATTGGCGCCTTGATGCGTATCGCCGCAACGATGCGCATCGCAGCTAAGCTTCGGCTCTCAGCCCCTACGCTGGGAATCGCAGAGCGGGCGCGAGTTTCAGGCTTGTCCACGATTCGATTCGATTGACATCGAGGGCCGTGTCAAGCGATTACCAACCACCTGCGCGCTGAGCGTGTCTCGATCGGGAGACCGGGCGGAGCTTTTGTATGGGGATTCGAGCCAGCCAATTCCGCAGAACTTTGTCGATTTGCCCGAGGCACTCGAACAGGCACAGGTGCATGGGATGCGCTCGCGGGCGATTACGCGGGCGGAACTCCAGTATTGGGCGCTCGACAGCCCCAGCACCGGCAGGCTCCAGACCTACGGCATGAGCTGGTACATCCTGCCGGCTTCCGGCAGCTTGATTTACGTTCCGGCGCTTCGCGGACAGGGGAGTGTGCGCTGTTTAGATATGGGCATCGAATATCGCTGCTGACCATAAAGTGAGTCGCGCCCCAACGGCGCATCGGAGAGTTTCGCAATGAGCCTGCAATTCAGCACCGGCACTTTCAGCAAAGAAAAAATCGTTCTCGCTGGCAAAGACGAGTATATCGTCCGCGGCAAACGGCATCTGTTCGACTTGCTGCCGAAGGCCTTTGAGGGGATCAAGCAGATCGGCGTGATCGGCTGGTCGTCGCAGGGCCCGGCGCAGGCGCGCAATCTGCGCGACTCGCTGGCCGGCACCGGGATTCGCGTGACCGTCGGTCTGCGGGCGGATTCGCCGTCGATCGCGTCTGCCGAGAGCGTCGGTTTCAGCAGGGCCGACGGCACGCTTGGCGAGATGTATCAGGTCATCGCGGAGTCGGACCTGGTGCTGCTGCTGATTGCGGACGGAGCCCAGGCCGAGAACTATCGGGAGATCTTCAAATCGATTCGGCCCGGCGCGACGCTCGGCCTCTCGCACGGATTCCTGCTCGGCCACCTGAAGAATGTCGGCGAGTACTTCCCGCGCAACATCAACGTGATCGCCGTCTGCCCCAAGGGGATGGGCCCGTCGGTGCGGCGGCTCTACGAGCAGGGCCGCGAGATCGACGGCGCGGGAATCAACGCCAGTTTCGCCATCGAGCAGGATGTCAACGGGCGCGCGACGGACTACGCGCTCGGCTGGGCGGTCGCGATCGGATCGCCATGCACCTTCCAGACCACGCTCGAGTCCGAATTCAAGTCGGACATCTTCGGAGAGCGTGGAATCCTGCTCGGCGCGGTCTACGGAATCGTGGAGTGCCTCTACCAGTGGTTCCGGAGCCAGGGACGGTCGCCGGAGCAGGCGTTCATTGACTCGGCGGAATCGATTACCGGTCCGATCTCATCCACCATCTCCGAGCGCGGAATCCTGGCGGTGTACGAGTCCCTGAACCACGACGGCCAGGAGTCGTTCAAGCGCGCCTACTCGGCGGCGTATCGGCCCGCGTTCGAGATCCTGCTCGAGATCTACGACGAGGTCGCCTCGGGGAATGAAATTCGCAGCGTGGTCGCCGCCAATCAGCGCTTCAAGCGCTACCCGATGGGAAAGATCGACGGCACCGAGATGTGGCAGGTCGGGATCGGCGTGCGCGCGAACCGCAAGCGATATCAGATTCCGATCGAACCGGTCACGGCCGGATTCTATGTCGCGGCGATGATGGCGCAGGTCGATTTGCTGAAGGAAAAGGGGCACCCGTATTCTGAAATCGCCAACGAATCGATAATCGAGGCAGTCGATTCCCTCAATCCCTACATGCACTACAAGGGCATCTCGTTCATGGTCGACAATTGCTCGACCACTGCGCGGCTCGGCACCCGCAAGTGGGCGCCGCGATTCGACTACATCCTGCGGCAGTTGGCTTTCCCGGCGCTGCAGCGAGGAACCCCGCCGGACGATGCGCTGTTCGCGAGCTTCCTGCACAACGATATCCACCCGGCGCTTGCGGCGTGCGCGGAACTGCGTCCCGCGGTGGATATCGCCGTCGTCGATTAGCGGAGCGGCGCGCAACCGGTTCACCGGCAGTGAAGTATCGCGCGAACTGAAATGTCGATGGCGAGGCACCAGATTTTCATCAGCCACGATACACACGACCAGCGCGCGGCGACGGCGGTCTGCAAGGCGCTCGAGGACGCGGGAATCCCGTGCTGGATCGCGTCGCGCGACCTGACCAGGGACGAGCGGTCCACCGCCTCGCGCGATCGAGCGCGAAATGCGATATGAACCGGGCTTCGTGCCGGAGCACTCGCCGTGCTCAAGAATGAAGGCCGGCCCGCGGCCACTACGAAGAAAGGCGTCTCTTGAGCCCGCTGCCAAACACCAGCCAGCCTGTCCCTCTGACTGCATGTGATCTTCCATCAGCTTGAAACCTATCTCGGCCAGAACCTTAGTGTAGAAGCCTCCGGCTGACTTAAGGTCGCGGAACACAACCCCAACGTGGTCAAACATCTCGTTTGCTCTACTGCCAACTATCGAATGCTCAATGGTTATTGGCGCCCCCTGGCAGATTCGAACTGCCGGCCCCAGGATTAGGAATCCTGTGCTCTATCCATCTGAGCTAAGGGGGCGCGCCGCGAAATGCTTAGGTTTTTTCGGTTCTCGCCTTCGTTCCCGCCAACTATGACAACCGCTTTCTACAACCACCGGCTCGAAAAACGGACAATATGACGGCCATCAGGCGCCCGCAAGTACCGCGTCCATCTTGTCGGCCGCCTCGCGCATACCCGAGGGGAGGACGTGCGAGTAGGTATTCATCGTGAGGCTGATCTGACTGTGCCCGAGGATCTCCATCACGACCCGTGGATGCACTCCTTGAGCGAGCAGGAAGCTCGCCGCGCTGTGCCGCAGGTCGTGGAGACGAGCGTGATCGAGGCCCGCCCTTTCGAGCATCCGCGCGAAGTCTGAATTTAGCGCGCGCGGCTCTACCGGCGTTCCGATCCCGGTTGTGAACACAAGGCCAGAATCACGCCATTCCGCTCCCACGCGCAAGCGCTCTTCAGCCTGTCGCGCTCTGTGCGTGCTCAACGCCGAACGCGCTATCAGGGGCATTGCT
>DATDGX010000077.1:0-23202 GCA_036521875.1 Binataceae bacterium (SeqCode) | reverse complement strand
ATGAATCAATACATAGATAATGCGTTACACGCCAAACTGCCAGTCCGGCCTGCTTTAGAAAAATTTAGCGAGAGGCCTAAGATTATTTTCCGATATCACGACGAAGAGACACTGGCGGGCTTGCCAGCTATACTGGAAATGGACAGAGATGAAATTTCGGCGGGTCGGCGGGCACTTGATCTGTGGTGGCCACCGTCATGGCATAGAAACTACCGCAAAAACGAAATCCAATACGTTCAGTACATAGGCGGCTCACCGGACCGATCTAAGAGACGGAAAGCGAAGTGATACCAGTCGGAGGGATTTGAACCCCCGAGGCCCTTTGCGAGCCTGCCCGCTTGTAAGGCGGGTGCCATCAACCATACTCGGCCACGACTCCATAGCAGCAAAACACATTGGGTGCTGCTGCGGCTGCTGTCACTTCGCGTTGTTTTTGGTTTTGGTCTTCGGCTCGTGTTTCTCGGCGTAATGCTGAATCAAGTCCTTCGGAGCGCCAAGCCAATTGCAAGCAGGGCAATCAACAATCGTCCACTCTCGGCGTTTTTCTCTAGGGGTAGTTATCCCGACTCCGGGTCTTTTGCGTTCTCGCCGTGCGGCCATTTTTAATTTAGATTAGCCATATGGATGTCCAGTTCTTTGACTTGCTGATCAAGGTGCTGAAAGTTTCGCTCAGCGATTTTCAATTCTTGCTGTCGTCCCGCCAACACTGTTTCGCAGTTGGCTACGGCTTGATCCATGGGTTTGCGTCTGACGTATTCGGTTGATCTTTCCGCAGCAAGCTTGTCGATTTGAGCGCTGAGCGCTGCAGGGCAATTTGCAAGTGAACTACAGTAATCAATAAGTTCGCGGTATTTCCTCGCGAGTTCTCGCTCGTTAGCGATGAAGTTATCTCGTCGCGATTGCGCGCTTTTGAGATTTTCGGTAGCAGCCTGGAGCGACTGGCGAGCAGGTTCCAATTCAAGCATCGCGCTATTGCGCTCGACTGCCGTAGTTTCGCGAGCCTGTCGGATACTATGAATTACGTTTTCGCTTGGCATTTCCGGCCCCGCTCCCTCATCTGCGGATTGATTGCTTTAGAGAGGGCCTTATCGAATTTTTTAAGGTCGAAGTCGCGAAGTTGCTCGCGCAGTTGTTCGTCGGATTCGCGCTGCTTCTCGCTGATGGGCTTTTTCTTTTTCGATAGGGCCACGCTGCCATTTTAGCGCGGCGACTTCGACGCGTCTACTTACTGCACGTCGTAATCATCAGCCCGAACATATCCGCTGCGTGCGCGGACCTGAGCGCTCTTTTTGTTCCAATGGCGATTTCGATCCTTGCCGCCGATATAGGTTTCGTCGGCCTCGACTTCGCCAGTCAGCGGGAACGCGTCGCCCTGCATGGCGCAGCGCCAGCGGTGACAGATGTACCACGCGGTTCGCCAATCGGTTCCTGAATCTTCGCCGAAGATCACGCGCCGGACCTGTAGCGAACTAATTCCTTTCTTCGCAGTCAGCATCAGATAGCCGATCTTGAACCAGAGACGCAGCGAGACTTTTGTGTCCTGAAAGATCGTCGCGGTAGTTACCGAGAATCGATAACCCGCGCGTCCGCCACAATCCTCGTTGCAGCAAGTCCAGCGGAACGCTGCCTTGAGCGCGTAAACCTTTTCCTTCCGATTGCAGCGAGGACAACGCACGCCGTCTGGCCAACGCTTCAGGACGATGTACGCTTTGCACGCTTCATCGGTCGGGAACTGCCGTTCGAATTGTTCGAAAGTCTGCATACCCCAATTATTAGCTCATTTTGCGATGACTGTGAATACCAACAAAATCGCCTGAGGAACTTGTCAGGCTTAAAGTAAACTCGTTTCAGTCCGCCGACATGATCTTTCCGTAGACCGCTCGCTGCGCGCCAGTGATCGGCGCAGGACCGACTGGATGCCAGACCTGAGCGCGCCCGGTTGATACGGCCATAAGGATTGTAACTACAACACCCAGGCAGGCTTGTACTCGCCGATGATGGCTCATTTGATCCCCTCCCATCTGCGTCGCATCAGGCAGTCAGGTTCGATAGCTGATGGTCGCTGCTAAGCTGGCGCTCGAATCGCTGCGAGGAAGCGAACCCGTTAAGGATTATCCGGGTTTACATAGCAGATACCGTCGCAGATGCCACCTCCGCAATCGGAGTCCTGCTGACAATTTTTTGGAGGCGGCCATGCGTCGGTTTGCACGCCTTTCATACCAGGACCACCCCAACATCCCGGCCTCCCGCTAAGTACCATGAACTTGGAACCCGGTGGACAGTCGGCCTGGCTTCGGGGCGGTGCGACTACGCACGCTTTCTGGTTTTTATAATACTCCCAGACGTTTCCAGGAGGGCACGGCATTTCAGGATCACTTCCGCCGTGGGCGCTGAACGCCAGCAATAGAAGCGCACCGGCAGCCATTAACAATGCCGTTACCTTCATAGTTTGTCCTTGGCCCTGTGCTTGTTTGAAGGATTGAAACTAGGTAGTCAACTAATTGATGGCGTGATTAACAGCCGGCTGTCAAGTAATGCCTGATGGAGCGCGCGAAGCTGAGGTACCGCTTGTCGCCAGCGGTCCGAGGAGGTCATCAGGGAGTACCGAACGTCGAAATCCAGCTATCTCAGCGCCGCGCCATTCCTGAAGGCCAAGCGCCGAGAGAGCATCGACCAGGAGTGACGGCCGTTTGCGGATCGAATTGCGCCACCTACGAACCCGAAGAGCTGGTCCGAACGCTCGTTGGCGCGTTACTTGGTCGCGGCGTCCTCGGCTCCGAAATGGGACGGTTGCGCTGAAGGCCGTTTCTCCGGCTGGATAGCCCTCGCTTTCCGCGGGCTCTATTATCGGCACGGCACACTTGGCAGGATGCGGTGGACCGTCTGACGAGAAGGAATTTCAATCCATGCCCATGGCCCAACTTGGCGCGATCGACCTCTACTATGAGCGTGCCGGACAAGGCCCGCCGCTGCTCTTCATCTCGGGCACGGGCGGCGACCTGCGCGTCAAGCCTAACGTGCTCGATGGGCCGCTCCCCAAGGCGTTCGACCTTCTGGCCTACGACCAGCGCGGCCTCGGCCGTTCGGCCAAGCCGGACGTCGCCTATTCGATGGCCGACTACGCCGACGACGCGGCTGCGCTGTTGGACCGCGTGGGTTGGCCGACGGCGAAGGTGATCGGCGCCTCCTTCGGCGGCATGGTGGCCCAAGAGCTGGTCTTAAGGCATCCCGCCAAGGTCGAGCGGCTGGTGCTCGCCTGCACCTCGCCGGGCGGCGCGGGCGGCGCCTCCTATCCGTTCCACGAAATCCAGCATCTCAAGGGCGAACACCGCGCCCGTCACCTCATCCCGATTTTGGACACCCGCCTCGACGCGGCCTGGGCGGCGGCCAATCCCGGCGACTACGCCCGGTTCGTGGCCATGAGCGCGGCTGACCCTCACGCCGGCGAGCCTGGCCGCGAGATGGGCGCGCGACGCCAACTTGAAGCGCGCGCCGAGCATGACACGTGGAACAGGCTGGAGCAGATCCGTTGCCCGGTGTTCATCGCGGCCGGGCGCTACGACGGCATCGCCTTGCCGGAGACCCAGCACAAGCTTGCGAGCCGGATCGCCGGCGCGAGCCTGCGCTTCTTCGAGGGCGGCCATCTTTTCTTGCTGCAGGATCGCACGGCGATCCCGGCGATGGTTGAGTTCTTGAACGGCTAGACGCAACTCGCATCGCGGTTTGGCCGCGTCTGCGCGTGCTTGAAGGTCTATTCGACATCGTCGGCGGCGGGCTGCTCGCGGGCGAACTCGGCAAGTTGCAGATCCTGTGCACGAGAAGGGATTTTGCGAGGCTGCTCCGTTCGGTTCCGCAGTCTATTCCGAGGAAGAGTTAACGGCGGAAATGGGAGCTGCCTTCCTTTGCGCTGAAGCTGGAATCTCAGCCGTCGTCCTCGAAGCCTCTGATGACCGGTGCTGTGAGTCAATCCGTGCAGCGCAGTGGCGTAGTTACGTCACCGCCGGTAACTTCGATGAGGAGAGGCATTGGGTTTCGATGTACCGAGCGCGGTTTCAAGGAGACATCCCGCCCTTGCAGATGCGTATTTGCACAAAGTTCAAGCCCGAGAACGGCGACGTCCCAAGCGACGTGCCCAGTTACTCGACTTTCCCGCTCAAGTTTCTGGCGAAGCTCCTTGCTGACCGGATTGCAATGCTGCTTCATCGATGAGCCTCGGTAGCTGGCGATCTTATCCAGGGCCGCCCCAACGGTCGTCACGATTTTGCGTTTTCAGTCCGCAGTTGCTTCACGAAGAGCGGCGCGGGCGAGAATGCGCGTCGAGTCCAGGATCGGCAACGGAGAGTCGGCCGGGCTGATGAGCAACGGAATCTCGGTGCAGGCCAACGCGACCGCATCGCAGCCGTTGTCCCCAAGATCACGAATTACATTTTGCAAGTACGCGCGAGACTCCGGAAGGAAACGCGCGGAGACCAACTCATCGTAAATGATCTGATTGATACGCGTACGTTGTTCGAGATTCGGAACGCGGCAGTCGATGCCGGCCGGCGCCAGCTTGGACCGATACACGGGACCTTCCATCAAAAAGCGCGTCCCGAGAATCGCGAGCCGCTTGAAGCCGCGCCGCCGAGCCTCGGCTGAGACTTCCTCGGCTATGTGGATCCAGGGCGCTGGTGAACGCTCGCGGATAAGATCGAGCCCCTGGTGAACCGTGTTGTCGGGGCAGATCAGCAATTGTGCTCCGGAGCGGACCAGCCGCGCCGCCGACTCGAGCAGCATCTCACCGACCGCATCCCAGCGGTCATCGTCGATGAGGCGCTGGTAGCTGCGCAGGGAGAAACCGTGGAGGCTGATCTCCGGATGGTCATGGGGCCCGAGAAGCGCCGCGCCTTCGAGACACACGGTGCGGTAACAAAGCGCGGCGCCTTCGGCGCTGACTGCGGCGATGCCGATGTGTTTGGTCATGGAGGCTCTACGAACTCAGCCGAGAGATTTCGACCGATCCATGATACTCTCCCCTTTCGTGGAGGCGCTTCTTGCCCCATATGAAGTCCTTGCATAATATTTCGGTTCATTCTTGATTTCCATTTCGCGAGAGTGCCTTCACGATGCTGATTCAAGCGACGCAACTGCGCGCCGGGATGATCCTGGAATACAACAATGACCTGTGGCGCGTGATGACCATCACGCACATCACGCCGGGAAACTGGCGCGGGATGGTGCAGACCAAGCTGCGCAATATCAAGAGCGGATCGCAGACCGAAAACCGCTTCCGCTCGGAAGATCGCGTCGAGCGCGTGATCCTGAGCCAGCAGAAGATGCAGTTCCTCTACCAGGACGGCGACGACTATCACTTCATGAACAACGAGAGCTACGAGCAGATCACGATTCCCAAGGAACTGATCGAGGACGTGGCCGGATATCTGACGCCGAGTCTCGAGGTCGAAGTCGAGTTTTACGAAACCACCCCGCTCAACGTGACGCTGCCCAAGACGGTCAGCCTGAAGGTCGCGCAGACCGACCCCGGGATGCGCACCGCGGCGGTGAACAACACGCTCAAGCCGGCGACGCTCGAAACCGGGCTGGTTATCCAGGTGCCGCACTTCGTCAATGAGGGCGACACCATCACGATCAACACCGAGACGCGCGAATATCTTTCGCGCACCAAGTAGCGATGCGCCCGGGTGACGGGCCGCGCCATCCGCGCGCCAGCTCGACGCCTCGGGCACCTCGGCCAAAGCGCCCGTTCGCCCGCAACGTCGACCGCATCTCGGCCCACGTCGCGGCTCGCGACGCCGGCGCCGGCGCGCCGCGCGCGATTCACGCGCCGCGTACCCTGCGCCTGTCGCCCGATATCTACATCGCGCAGACGCAGCCCGGCTTCGAGGCGATCGCGTGGAGCGAGATCGCGGCGCGCGTGCCTGGCGCGCGCGAATTGGCACGGCGGGTGGTTCACGATCGCGCCGGGATGATGATCTTCCGCGCGCCACGGCCGCAGGCGCTCGCGAGTCTCCGCACTGCCGAGGATCTGTTCGCACTCGCCGGCTACCGCGCGGGACTCGACCGCGGCAGCACCACGCTCGACAGGATTCGCGCGGCGGCGCGCGAGGCGCCCTTCGTCGCCGCGGCGATTGCGGCGCGAGTCAGCGCGATGCCGGGTGCGCGCGCGGGCCGCCGCCTTCGCTACCGCGTAGTCGCGCGCTTCCAGGGCGAGCACGAGTTCCGGCGCAGCGACTTCCAGCACGCCGTCGAGCGCGGCATCGCCGAGCGCGACGACCATACCTGGCGCCTCGATCACGAAAACGCCGACGTGGAATGGTGGGCAACGATGCTCGGCGGCGAAGTGATCCTCGCAGTGCGGCTCAGCGACGAGACGATGCGCCATCGCGAGTACAAAGCCGCGCATCGGCCCGCGTCCTTGCGACCTTCGGTGGCCGCGGCGCTCGCGTGGCTGTCGGAGCCGCGCGCCGGCGACGTGGTGCTCGATCCATTTTGCGGCGCGGGAACGATTCTGATCGAGCGCGCGCATCTGGGGCGCTACGCGATGTTAATCGGGAGCGATCGCGACGCGGGCGCGCTCGCCGCGGCGCGGATCAACATCGGCCCGCGCTATCAGCCGATACGGATTGAGAATTGGGACGCGACCCGGCTACCGCTCGCGGAATCCAGCGTCGATAAGATCGTGACCAACCTGCCGTGGGGGATGCGCTACGGATCGCACGGCGAGAACCGGCGCTTGTATCCGCGATGGCTCGCGGAGTTCGCGCGGGTACTAAAGCCGGGCGGCCTCGCGGTGATACTGACGGCAGAATGGCGCCTGATGCGCGAGCTGGAGACGCGCGGCGCGCTGAAAGTGTCGAAGGTAATTCGAGTCAGCGTGCTCGGCGCGCCAGCGGCGATCTACGTATGCCGCAAAGAACACCCGCCCCGCCCCGCGCGAGGAGCGCGGACGCCGTTCGGCGGGTGAAGAGAATATAAAAAGCAGACACGAAACCTCACTGAGGTTTCGGACTTCCCGTTCGGCTAAGAAGCGCGCTTCGCGCTGTTAGAAGTTTTGGACACGTCGCTGGTGTGGGCGGGTCTCGGGTCCAGGTGCTGGCACCTGGTCACACGGCGTTGAAGCCGGCGCGGCTGAAGAGGACGCGCGAGGGGCCGAGGCGGCGGCGCATCGCCGTTAGCAGGTCGCGATGCGCGTCGGACTGAAACCATCGCTGGTACCCGAGCTTCGCGTACAGCGTTCCGATTCCCAGTGCGCGCGAGCGCGTCCCGCCGGCGCCGTCGCCGGCGAAATAGGTGTCGACCACTACTCGGTCGGCAGCATCCGCGGCCATCGATGAGAAGCGCTCCGCGTCGTTCGGCATCATCGGTGCTATCGCGAGCTGCACGAAAATCCCGGCGGCGCGGAGGGTCCGCGCGGTCCTGAATCTGCGCGCGACCGACGGCGAGGTTGGCGTAATCGCGCGGCGCACCGTGTCGTCATCAGTCTCGATTGTGATCGACACGATCACGCGAGTGCCGAGGCGGCACAGCAGGTCGAGGTCGCGCTCGACCAGCGGGCTGCGCGTCTGCACCAGCACGCGGCGAATCGGATAGCGCGCGAGGACTTCGAGGGCGGCGCGGCTCAGGCGCAGCCGCCGCTCCAATCCCTGGTAAGGATCGGTCGCGCTGGACATGAAGATTGTGGTCTGCTCGAGGCGCCCGCGTTTTTCCAGCGCCGCGACTTCCGCTTCGAGCTTCTCAGCGAGATTCGATTTCGCGATCACCCAACTGCCCCACGGAGCGCGACCGACTTGGTCCACCGGGCCTGCTTGCGCGACCGGAAGCATCCGCACGTAACAAAACGGGCATCCGCCCGCATCGCCGAAGGCGCATCCGACGTAGGGATTCAGCGAGTATGCGAAGCCGCTCAGGAATCCGCCGGTGGGCGTGAGCGCCCGCGTCGCGGGCTTAACCGTGTAGATGCGCTGCGACACCTATCTCGCCGGGGCGGGCGAGAAGAACGCGACGGTGCCGTTGCCGATGAGCTTGGGATCGCCGCCGTCGATTGGCATCACCATCACCGAAGGCGGCGGCGCCATCCCGAGCGCCTGCTGCGGATCCTTCAGGAGCCGCACGCCCGCGAATACGAAGGCGCTGGAGTCGGGCGACCAGATGGTGTGCGAGACCGCGAGCTGATCGAAGAAGCGGTAAGCGGTCGCGCTGTCATTGGTGGTGATAAAATTGCCGAGCATCTTCTGCTTGCCGGTCTTCAGATCGACCAGCCCCCACGAGTAGTACGGCTTGTCCTCGGGCACCCCGACGAACGCCAGGTAGCGCGAGTCGGGCGAAATGAAATAGGCCGCGACCGGGTCCTGGGTGATCCACTTTGAATTCGCTTCCACGATATCGACCATCTTGATCCCGTGAAACACCGGGTCCTGCGAGATGATCGCGGTCGAGTAGGCGATGTGCGTGGAGTCGGGCGCCCATTCGAAACTGTTCTCGCCGACTGGCAGGCTCACTATCGAGCGCGGATTTTTTCCGTCGGCGTCGGCGACCACCAGGTTCGACTCGGCGTGATTGTTCACGATGTAGGCGAGATGCTTTCCGTCGGGCGACCAGCAGGGAGTCTTGAACGGGCTGCGTCCGCGCGACAACACCCGATCGACCTGCTGACTGGTGGGAGTCAGGCTCATCAGCGAGACCTGCTCGGTACGCTCCGAGTTGTTCGCGACCATGTGCACGGCGAGCGTGCCGGGTGAGCGGCCCCAGTCGAAGTACAGCGGCATCCCGCTGGTGACGATCCGGATCGGCGCGCTCTCCTTCACCTCGGCCAGCATCAGGCTCATCCCCACCGGCTCGGAAAGCAGGAAAGAGAGATGCCGCGCGTCGGAGAGCCAGGCGAGATAGATGATGCGTTCGGTGCGGCTCTCGAAAACCTGGGTCGCCTCGTGCTTGGCGAGATCGTAGACCCAGACCGCGAACGACGGTCCGTGACTGGTGCGCGCGGCGGAGGAATACGCCAGGCGCTTGCCGTCGGGCGAGAAGGTCGGCCATCCGTATTCGGCGTTGTGCGGCGCCTCGTCGGCGGCGGTCAGGAACGCGGCGTCGATGATGCCGGCGTCGCGGCGCACGTGCATCCCTTCGGTCGGGCAGGTGAGGCACTTCGGATCGGCGCAATTGCCGGCGCAGTAATAGATGTTCGAGTCGGTGCCGACGAAGACGATCGCGCCCGGGACGGTGGTGATCGCGGCACGCGCGACGGAGCCGGCCGCGAGTATCGCGAGCAGCGCCGCGGCGCCGATCGCCGCGAGCATCTGGAGGAACTTCGGCGCGCGCGAGATGGACCGCATAGCGATCAGAATTGCGCGTCGACCCTTGGCAACGCAAGCACGCGCTCGCGGCGAGGCGGCGCAGTTGACAGAGGCCCCGCCCGCGGCACAAACTTGAGCCCATGTGGCGAGCCTCATTCGCGCTATGCGCAATTTTGTTGATCGGTGCGCCTTCGATGGCGCGCGCCCAGGCTTATAACTATCCGGCGGATCAGCGCGATCCAGCCGAGTACAACGACGAAGACTCGCAGCCGCTCAAAATTGCGAGCTACGCGTTGGCGCCGATCGGCTTTTTGCTCGAGTGGACTATCGCGCGTCCGATGCATTATCTCGCGACGCAGACCGGGCTCGCGCCGGTGCTGAGCGGTGACCGGGGAGACGACGGCTACCCGCCGGCGCCGGTCGCGGAAATTCCGCCTCCCGACAGCATTCCTAATGGCAGCGAGACCTCGCCTTATGCAGTGATTCCGGGCTCCGTGGTCGCTCCGCCCGCTACGGCCGTGGTGCCCGCTCCGGCTGCTCCTGCGGCGAGCACGAGTCAACCGGTCCTTCACTAGATCGGCGTTCGACGCCGGATTTATAATTCATCGTATAGTCGATATTCACGGTTGAGCCCGCTAGCACTGAGAGCAGGCGCGCGGGCGCGGCGGAATTGCGCTTGAATCGCGCGTCCTTTTCCGGCATAGAATTTTTGCTAATGCGGAACGTCCAATTGAATTGAGTGGGCTAATTCAGCTCCGCTCACCTCGGAGGATCCTGGAACTCGATGGCTGCAGCACCCAAGGGCAAGGCACCCACTGATCCCGCTGAACTGAAGAAGTGGCGCGAGGACGAGCAGGCCAAGGAACGCGCGCGCCGCGACAAGGAAAGCGCGGAGCTCGGCACGCTATGGAGCCGGCGCGACTTCCTGGGCAAGCTCGGATGGGGTGGCTTCGCCGCGTTCGCGACGGTCGGGCTGCTCGCCGCGGTGCGCTCCGCATTTCCGCGCGTGCTATTCCTGCCGCCGTCAAAATTCAAAGCCGGCTTTCCGAGCGATTACGTGGTCGGCGAGGTCAGCGAAAAATACAAGCAGGACTTCCGCACCTGGATCATCCGCACCAAGGCGGGCTTCTACGCCATCTTCGCCAAGTGCACGCATCTGGGATGCACGCCGCGATGGCTGAAGACGGAGCAGAAGTTCAAGTGCCCGTGCCACGGCTCCGGCTATTACATCAGCGGGCTTAACTTCGAAGGCCCGGCGCCGCGCCCGATGGATCGCTTCAAGATAACGGTCGGCGACGACGGCCAACTGGTGGTCGACAAGTCGGTGATCTATACGATGGCGCCAGGCGTCGATCCGAACGACCAGTATCCGCAGAGCATCCTCAAAGTAGCCTGACGAATCTGAATCGCGCGCGCGTGCGTGTTCGGCGCGGCGCGAGTATCCTGAATCGCGCGGCGCATCGGAGATCCGTCATGCCTCGAATCAAAGCCGGCCCCATCAGCCTGAACTACGAAATTCACGGCGCGGGCGAACCGCTGCTCCTGATAATGGGATTCGCGATGCCCGGCGCGTTGTGGAAGCCGCAACTCAAGAGACTCGCGGATTTCAAATGCATCATCTATGACAATCGCGGCACCGGAGAATCGGACCGTCCCGACGAGCCGGTCTACCAGGTTCCCACGATGGCCGACGATGCGAGCAATCTGCTGAACGTGCTCGGAATCCCGCGCGCAAAAATCTTCGGCGTCTCGATGGGCGGCATGATCGCGCAGGAACTGACGCTGAGGCATCCGGAGCAAGTCGAAAAGGCGGTGCTTGGATGCACGATTCCGGGCGGGCCGCACTCGAAGCTCGGCACCGACGCGAGGCTCGTCGCGGCGGTCGAAGGGATGCGAGAATTTGCCGGCGACCCGGAGCGCGCGTTCGACAAGATCATGCCGATGTTCTCGCCGCCGGAAGTGTGGGCAGCGCGGCCGGAGCTTCGCGCCGAGATAATCGCGGCGCTCAAGTCCGCGCGCTGGTCGCCGCCGGAGACGTTCGACCGCGCGATGGCGGGAATCATACAGTTCGACGCGTACGAGCGGCTGGGACAAATCAAGTGCCCGGTGCTGATCGTGCACGGCGACCAGGATATCGGCGTGCCGGTCGAGAACGCCCGGACGCTGAAAAGCCGCATCCCGCACGCCGAGCTGTTCATCGTGCGCGGCGCGGGACATCATCTCGAGGCTGCCGATCCAGATGCGGTGCTGAGCCGCGTCGGATCGTGGCTGCAGACCTGACGCCGCGCCGCTCGCGAGCCGGGCGCGGCGCTTACTCGCGCCGCGGTGCGATTCGGCTTACTCGCGCGGCGCGCTGCGCGATTCGGTCGGTTCCACCTGAAGCTCGAGCCGCTCGGTGCCGCGAATAATCGTCAGCGCGGAACGCACGCCAGGCACGTGCGTCGCGAGCACCCGCTGCAGATCGTCGATGCCCTTGACCGGCTGGCCCGCGAACGCCACCACCAGGTCGCCCTCGGCAACGCCCGCGCGCGCCGCCGGGCTACGCGCCTCGACCGCGGCGACTCGCACCGCGGTATCGGCCGCGAGCCGGTAGAATCGCACCACCTTGCGCTGGATCGTGATGTTGTGGCCGGAGACGCCGAGATAGCCGCGCCGCACCTTGCCCTCTTTGATCAGAAGTCCCGCGACCAGCTTCGCGGTATTGCTGGCGATCGCGAAACAGATTCCCTGCGCAGGCAGAATGATCGCGGTGTTGACGCCGATCACTTCGCCCCGAGAGTTGACCAGCGGGCCGCCCGAGTTTCCCGGGTTGAGCGCGGCGTCGGTCTGGATCACGTTGTCGATGAGCCTGCCGGTGCTGGTGCGCAGCGAACGGCCGAGCGCGCTCACCACGCCGGCGGTCACGGTGGCCTGAAAGCCGTAGGGATTGCCGATCGCAATCGCGAGCTGTCCCACCCGCACCGCCTGCGAATCTCCCAGCGCCACCGACGCGAGGTCGGGCGCGCCGATTCGGATCACGGCGAGATCGGTGTCGGGATCGTCGCCGATCATCTGCGCCTCGACGCGGCGCCCGTCGGAGAGTGCGACATTGATCCGATGCGCGCGGTGGACGACGTGGCTGTTGGTGAGCAGATAGCCGTCGGGGGTGAAGATGAACCCCGAGCCGCTTCCCGCGAGGCGCTCCGCCGGACCGCTTCCAGCAGCCTCGCGCGAAGTACGCTGGCTCACTTCAATGTTCACGACCGCCGGGCTCACCGCCTCCGACGCGCCGGTCACGGCACGCGAGTAGGCGTCGAGCAGTTCGCCGTCGGGCGGCGCATCGCGTGAGGTTTGGCGCTCGCGCACCGCTGAATTGTCGGAGACCAGTCGGACCCGTCGCATTGTTGAAGGTGCTCCTGACTGCAAACTAACCATCGATCGCAATCTAACCATTCGATCGCGATCGCGCACCCGCCGCTTCGGTTCGTGCGCGAGTCGCGAGACTCTTCGCGCCGCGGCGGCCCGCGCTCGGCGAGGACTCCGCCGCGAGGCTAGGAGTTCAATTTCGATTCAATGAGAGGGTGCCAATTCAGCGGCTGAAGTTGCGGCGATATACCATGTAGTTGGCGCATACTTTGGCGCCGAGCTTTTCGGCGGTGCGGCGCGACGGCCAGTTGTCGTCGAGCACCAGCGTGTAGCTCAGATACTTCGCACCGCGGCGGATCAGCTCCAGGTACGCATACGACGCCATCGCGAGGTTGACGCCGCGGCCGCGCGCCGATTCGCGCACGCCGATCCCGAGAAAGTTGAGCTTCTCCGCATCGCTGAGCTTACGCCCCGGCTTGAGAATCGCACCCTCGCTGGTTTCCGGCGAAACCAGCAGCGCACCCACCGGCTGGCCGCCGCGATACGCGACCACCGAGGTGTCGAGCGCGCCGCTCATCCCGAAAAATTCGAACAGCAGCGCGGTCTCGTCTTCCGCAAACGGAGTTGCGCCCCAATGCTTCGCGAACGCCTCGTTCCAGGTGGAAGTGAAATCGTGCACGCGGCGCGCGGGCGCCACATCTTTGATCGGCAGGACCTCGAAACCGCCGCGCCGCGCCGCCTCGAACGCGCTTTCATATCGCGCGGTAAGCTCGGGCGTGACCTGGATTTTGTAGTCGACCCATCCTTTCTCGGATTCGAAACCGGCGTCTTTCAGCAGCGAATGGTAGTACGCGGGATTCTGGCGGATGAGATCGGGCGGCAGCGTTTCGTAGTCGTCGATCACGAACGGAAATTCGAACAGTCCGAATCCCGAGCGTGCGGCAGGCGCGCCCTGGGTACGAAGCCATTCGCACGCCGCGTCCATCATCTGCTTGACGGCGTCGCGCGTCCCCGGCATCGCCTCGAACATCACCAGATGCCCGAGTGGTTCCTTCCACTGCTCCTGATACAGGTGATCGATCATCGCGACGACCCGCGCCACCATCGCGCCGCCCTCGCGCGCCACGAAGGGTTTGATCACGCGCGGTTTCGCGAACACGCTCTCCCCTGTCAGTACCGGCAACTGTATCGGCAGCGCCGCGGGCCAGCGCGCGCTCCGGTACTGGTAGACCTGGTCGAAGAACTGGACGAACTCGGTGAGCGCGTCCACGCCCGAGGGACTTTCGATCCTGATTGCCACCTGCTACTCCTGCGCGCCGATCCGCCGATGCGAGCGCGGCGTGCGCGCTGAGATGCACGAGCGCACATCGCCTTGTTTCCGCTCTGCGCGTGCGCTAATCACCACGCAGGGCACAACCTAGCGCCCGCCGCGCTGTTCGGTCAAACTTAAAGCTGCGCGCTTGAAGCTGCGCGCGGTTGCCAGGGAGCGGTCACAATATGGTTGAGAAAACGATCGAGCTAACCGGCCTGTCGGCCAATTCGATCGAGGACGCGGTCCAGCTCGCGATCACGCGCGCGGGGGTGACCATCCATGGCATCCACACCGTGCACGTCGAAGACCTCGCGGCTACGGTCGAAGCCAATAAGGTGGTGCGCTGGAAGGTGCGCATCAAGGTCACCTTCCAGGTGAAGGACGAGTTGCACGAGTGAGTAGCGCGGCGTTCGGGCCGGCATGCGCGCAGTGAAAGTCAAAATTGATGCGCGCGGCGGTGGCGCGGCGAACAGGCGGCGCCAGCCGCTCAACGTCAACGATCGAAGCGGCGGAGCGCAAAGACCACTGGTCATGCGCAACCAGCCACTGAGAGTCTCCAAAAATGGCAAGTAAAGTCGTCGAGGTTCATCCCGGGATCTACGAGATCTTCCTGCCGCTGCCGATGCGGCCCACCATCATCAACGTCTACCTGGTCGATTGTCACGGCGCATGGGCGCTCATCGATACCGGGATGAATACGGCGGACAGTCTCAGCACCCTCGAAGACGCCTTCGACCAGGTCGGGATCAAGGTAGAAGATCTCGACGTACTGATCGGGACCCATCATCACGTCGATCACTTCGGCGCTTCAGGTGAGATACACCGCCGCAGCCACGCGAAAACGCATCTGCACGAGCTGGAAGCCGCGCGTGCGAACAGGATGCTTAGCTTCGGCCGCATGGGCACCATGATGCACGAGCGGCCCGAATCGCGCGCGTTCTTCGTCGCCAACGGTTTTCCGCTCGAGCAGTTCGCGCAGACCGGCCCCGGGATGCGTCCGGGCTGGATGGGCACGGACGTGTACGCTCCGGTCACCGAGCCCGACCAGTTCATCAAGGATGGCGACGTTATCGAGGTCGGCGATCGCAAGATGGAAGTGATCTGGACACCGGGGCATTCGCCGGGCCACAACGTGATTTATCTGCGCAAGGAAAAGGTGATGATCGTAGGCGACCACTTGCTGCCTAAAATCACGCCACATGTGGGAATCTATCCCGACGCCGGCGGACCGCCGAACCCGCTCGGCGACTTCATCGATTCGCAATTCAAAGTGCAAAACTTCGATGTCGAGCTGGTGCTGCCCGCGCACGGCGGCGTCTACCAGGACCACCGCCATCGCGCCAACCAGATTATTGAGCATCATCGGTATCGCGAGGCGGAGATGCTCGATTTGACGCGCAAACAACCGCAGAGCGCCTTCGAAATCGCGCAGCAGGTGTTCGGCGGCGAAGAGAGACCGATCTTCCACGTAATGGCGGCAACGTTCGAAACCCTGGCGCATCTGGAGTATGCTCGGATCGAGGGGCGCGCGCGCAAAATCGAGCGCAATGATCGGAATCTCTACCAGGCTGTCTAATTTGTGTTAGGGGGGGTTTGCTAATTTGTTCAATCGGTGTATTTTGACGCAGTTTTGCCTTGGGCGGTGGGTTACCCGCATTGGGCCTGGTTAGCGGGGGAGGTCCCCAGGAAGGAGGATGCCAATGAAACTCAAGATCGGGTTCGTGCTGGCTTCGGGGCTGGCATTATTGGTTGCCGGGTGCGCGAGTTCGGGTGGCGGCAGCGGAGCAACAGGTGGCACGCCGGGCGCCGCGCAGACCGCCTCCGCAGGCACCGCGCCGACGACCGCATACGGCTCGCTGCGAAGGGGCAACATCAAGGACTTCAACTTGGCGGTCAAGTGCCCGGGCGTTCACTACGAGAAGACGCGCGGCTGGACTGACGATCAAATTATCGCTCAGGAGGCAATTGATCCGAGCCAGATTCAGGAGTGCGAGCAGTGGGTGCTGAATCAGCCCAAGGGCTATGTGCCGCCGCCGCCTCCGGGATTCGTTCCCAGGACGACACCGGGCCCCGGACCAAATACACCTCCTGTGACGGCCGGTCAGCAGTCATCGACGCCTGCGCCACCTATGGCGCATTGAGGTTTGACGCTGAGGTCGAGGTCGATGGCCTGACGTTAAGCTAGCGACGCACTGCGCGATGCCGAGGGCGTGCTCTTCGCGCGCGCAATGTGTGTGATGTAAGCGCGACGATTCGCGATCGTGAAGATGAATTAAGTGAGGCGGCGCCGCATATCTTCAGGATATGCAGCGCCGCCTTTAATTTGTGCCTGAAATTTGCCGCCGTCCGATTCCGGACGGCGGCCACTAATTGCTTTTTATCAGCCCTGAGAAGCGCGCTTCGCGTCGCGGCGCGCGGGGGCGCTGATTCGTCCGCTGCGGACCACCGGCGAGCGTCGCGCGAGCCTGCGCGTCGAGACTCCTGCAAGCTGCTGGCTGCGCCATTCACGCAATCCCTTGCGCAGAAACTGCGGCTCAATCCCGAGCGTCTCGCACACTGTCTCGAACGAGAACGGGCCTTCGCCGCCCTCTCCGCACAGCCACGATTCCGCCTCATTGAACAGGCGCTTGCGCGTCCCGTTCTTGGCGTCGGCGTTGTTCTGGAAGCAGCGGAGGGCATCCTCCAGGATGGCCATCATCAGCTTTTTGACCGGCCTGATAGCGCTGTCGTCGCGCCGACTGTCGTAGAACTGCTCGGGCGTCAGAACGTCCGGCACAAACAGATTCCCCAATACTCCGTTTTCCCAATCCATTGTCTTTTTGGCCTTCCCGCCCGACTTATGCGTCCGATGCTTGCGATGTGTCAGTTAGCAGGATTTCGGTTAGTTGTTTTCCCTCGGCTGAATTGTAAGCAATTTCCATGCCCATTTGCCGATTTGAACCGGCTGTTACTTATGCATATTGCCTAATGCGGTTTGGCCTAGAATTAGCCCAGCTTCTTCACGACTGTCTTTCTACAAGCTTGGCTTTTCGCGAAGAATCCGCAATTTGCAAAGACAGATGCCGTCCGATCGCTGCAACCCTTTTGCGGCACCAACGGCAGATTCCGCCTGAATTCCGACACGATTGTTGCGGGCCCAGCAACTTACCGCGCAGCTTCCGTTCGCGCGCGGTCTTCCGATCACGCGCAGCCTACCAATCAATAGACGGCGCTGGCTCCGGAAAGATACGCAACGCCGGAGGACTCGCAGCGATCACGCGACGCCTGGATGCGAGAACGCGATGCTGCGACGCCGCGATCCCACAATCCAATGATGCGATCGACGTCCGGAAGAGAGGTTACTGAACGGTCTCGGGACCGCCGCCCGAGCCGCCGAGCTTTCGCTCTTCGACCTTGAAGCTCAGCACGTCGATGAGCGAGTCGACGCGACGCGCCATCGCCTCGAGCATGGTCTGCTTTTCGAGCGGCGTCACGTCGAGATGAAAGCACAGAAAATTGACGAGGTCCGCGCCGCGCAGACGGCGCTGCTCGACGAGCGATCTCCACGCGTCCTTCGCCGCCTCGCCGAGGTAGCTCATGAGCAGCTCGCGAAGTCCATCCATCGTCTCGGCGTCACAGTCGAGATCCTCGGGCCTCACCGGACACCACTCGACTTCGGCCTGCCGGTACGGGCGCTCGCGAATTTCGCGGATCACGCGAAACTCCGCGAGACCTTCGAGGATCAGATTGTAGCGCCCGTCCTCGAGCTTCACCAGCTCGCCGATTTTTCCCGCGCATCCGACCTCGTAAATATCTGGAAAGCCGTGATAGGCCTCCTGCCAGTCGCCCTTGAGCAGGATCATCCCGACGATTCCGTGCGCGGTGGCGACGTCGGCAATCATCTGACGATAGCGCGGCTCGAAAATATGAAGCGGCACGCGGCACCCGGGGAACAACACCAGGTTGGGCAGGGGGAAGATTGGAATTATGCGCGGGAGATCGGTCACGCTCGGCTACGCCGCCTCGAACCGAGATCTAGCGGGATTCGAGATTAAGACCGATACGACTAAGGGTCAAGCCGACTCGCTCGCTCGCGAGACGTACTTCGCAAGTATCAGGTTCCAGCCGTTGTCGTATCCTTTGCTCTCCTTCTCGAGCCTCGGCATCGCCTCCCACCCGCGATGCTCCAGCTCCACCCTGGTGCCGGCGCCGTCCGCGATGAAGCGAACTTCGACTTCGGTGGCGGCCTCCCAGGCGGGAGGTTGCCAGCTGAAGATAACCGCCTTGGGCGGCTCGAATGCGGTGACGCGGCCGACTTCGAACTCGGTGCCGTCGCTGAATCTCTCGTAGAACCTCCCACCGACGCGGCCCTCGATAAAAATGTCCTTGGCCTTTTCGCCTCCGAAAGAAAACCCTTCCTTCAGCGGCCACCATGCGCTGATTTCCTCGGTGAAGACCCGGAACGCGATTTCGGGCGAACGCGCCACTCGGATGGATTTCCGTATCGTCATCGCTTCTCCTCCAGGTAGCGTTTGAATGCGCCGAGCGCGGTGTCCCAGAACCCACCGACCTCCTCGAGTTTTTTGATCAACAGCGCGACCGCGTCGCGGCCGCCCGGCGCGAGTTCGTAGATCCGCTCGCGCCCCACTTTCCGTCCCCTGATGAGACCGGCGGTGGCGAGAATCCGGGTATGTTTGACGACCGCCGGTCGGCTGATCGCAAAGCCGCGGGCAAGCTCGCCCGCACGGCGCGGCTTGCGCGCGAGGCGATGCAGCAGTTCGCGGCGGGTGGGATCGGCAAGCGCGGCAATCGTTTGATCTATCGGCATCGGAGACATGTAACCGTGTGGTTTCATGTTTGTCAAGCCGAGGAGGATGCTAACAGCAGCGCCAGTGACGCAGCCGCGTGTCGGCCCGCTGCGCTATACTGCGCCCTCGGGAGATTCGGCAGATGGTCAAATTCGATCACATGAGCTTACCGGTCACTGATGTCCGCAAGTCGCGCGACTGGTACGTGAAGATCCTGGGTTTCAAAGTTGAATTCGAGCGCGGCGGAGTGACCGCGATACAGGATAGCGCCGACTTCACGATCTTCCTGTACGCGGCGGCGAAAAAACTGGCGGGAGCGAAATGCACGCTTACCATCCAGGTGAAAAGCGTCGACCGGATGCACAAGGAACTCGCGGCGCTGGGCGTGAAATTTGTGAATGCGCCCAAGCGCCTGCCCTGGGGTTATGGCGCCGAGTTGCTCGACCCGGACCGCTACATGATCAACCTGTGGGACAGGTCTCGATGCGCAATGCGATGCGTCAAAAATAAAACCCGCGTAACACCCAAAACGCCAGGGTAAAATGATGGGTCATCGCAACGAAGAGCTCATTCGGCGCCTTCACGGAGCCTTCGCTGCCGGACGGCATCCCGAACCGGAGCTGTTCGCCGCCGACGCCGTCTGGCATGTCGAAGGCAACAATCCATTGGCGCGCGACTACCATGGACGCGAGGCGATCTTTGCCGCCTTTCGCGCTTATGAGACAAGTAGCGGACGGACGCTGCGCGTGCGGTTGACAAGCGTGATGGCCAACGACGAAAACGAAAACGAATACGCACTGGCGGTGCTGCATGCCACGGGCGAGCGCAACGGCAGGCGCTGAGAATGCTACGAGTTCGACGTTTATCGAATCGAGGCCGGTGCCGTAGCGGAGTTCTGGTCGTTCTCGTCGAATCAGCACGCGACCGACGCGTTCTGGTCGTAGCCTCTGACAACTAGCGCCCCGTCAAATCAGGACGCCCAGGGCGCGGTTGCATCGGTCAACTTTTCGCGCGAAGTTTGCGACAATCGGGTATGAGCGCTGCGTTGCACAGCAAACCCTTCATCGGCGGCCGCTACGTCGAGGCGGCTTCGGGCATGCGCTTCGAAGACCTCGAGCCCGCGACCGAGACTGTCCTGGCGGAAGTCGCGAGCGCCGGAATCGACGACGTCAACCACGCCGTCACCGCGGCGCGCGATGCGGCGAATCGCGGCCCGTGGCCGAAAATGAGCGCCGAGGCGCGCGCCGCCATCCTCAATAAAATGGCGGACGGTATCGAGCGGCGTGCGAGGGAGCTCGGCACGCTCGAGGCGCGCGACGTCGGCAAGCCGGTCTCCGAATGCGTCAATCACGACGTGGCGCGCGCGGCGAAAAATCTCCGCTTCTTCGCCGCCGCCGCGCAATCGTGGACTCAGGAAGCCGCGCTCAGCGACGCGAAGTTTCTCGGCGAAGATTTGAAGCTGGTGAACCTGACCGAGCGGCCGCCACTCGGCGTCGGCGCGATCATCATCCCGTGGAATTCGCCCCTGATGCTCGCGACGTGGAACCTGGGCCCTTGCCTGGCCGCGGGAAATACCTGCGTGCTGAAGCCGTCCGAGCTGGCGCCGCTCACGTCGCTTGCGCTTGGTGACGTTGCGGCCGAGGCGGGTCTTCCGCCCGGTGTGTTGAATATCGTGCCAGGACTCGGAGAGGCGGGCGCGGCGCTGGCGTCGCATCCCGGCGTCGATGCGATAGCGTTCACTGGCGGCGTCGCGACCGGGCGCAAGGTGATGGCTGCTGCTGCGGAGTCGCTCAAGCGCGTCGCGCTGGAGCTGGGAGGCAAGTCGCCGAACCTGGTTTTCGCCGACGCCGACCTGAAGCGCGCCGCGGCTGGCGTCGCGCGATCGATCTTTCGCAGCCAGGGACAATCGTGCGTCGCCGGCTCGCGCCTGCTGGTCGAGCATCGCGTCGCGCGCGAGTTCATCAAGCTCCTGCTCGAGGAGGTCAGCCGGCTCAAGATTGGCGACCCGCTGAAGGAGGGAACCGAGTACGGGCCGCTGATTTCAGCGGCGCATCGCGAGCACGTCCACAGCCACGTCGCCGACGCGATCGCCGACGGCGCGAAGCTGCTCACCGGCGGCAAGCGTCCGCACGGACACGCGCGCGGCTTCTACTACCTGCCGACGGTGCTCGACGAAGCGGGACCCAAGTCGCACGCGGTGTGCGAGGAAATTTTCGGCCCGGTGCTCACCGTCGAGCGCTTCGACAACGAGGAGCAGGCAGTGGCGATGGCGAATGCGACGCGCTACGGCCTCGCCGCGTACCTGTGGACCTCGAAACTCGCGCGCGCGCTCCGCGTCGCCGAACATCTGCGCACCGGGATGGTGTGGGTCAACAGTTTTTTTCTGCGCGACCTGCGCACCCCGTTCGGCGGCTCGAAGGCGAGCGGACTCGGCCGTCAGGGCGGCCGCTTCTCGCTGGAGTTCTGGACCGAGCCGAAGCTGGTGTGCCTCGCTTATGGTGAGGAAGCCGGCGATGGGTGAAATCACGGCCGCCATATTCACCACGCACGTGCCGCGCCTGATGATAACCGACCTCGCGGCGCGCAGGGCCTACATGGGCCGCCACGTCACCACCTTTTACGACGCGATGCCCCGGCTCGAGCGCGAGCGCTTGCATTCGCTGGACTTCGATACTTTCGCGCTCGTCGATACGCACTGGTTCACCACGCTCTCGTACGTGCTCAATGCGCACGAGCGGCTGACGGGCTCGTACACTTCCGAGGAGCTGCCCGAGATGCTTCACGATCTCGAGTACGACTACGCCGGCGATGCGGAGCTGGCGCGCGCGGTGGAAGCCACGGGGCGCGCGCGCGGAATTCGCGCGCTCGCGTCGGCGCATCGCAATCTCCCGGTCCATTACCCCACTCTCAACGTGATGTACTACTTCAATCGCGACGCGCGCCGCCGCGTGCTGTCGATTGGCGTGTGCCAGACCGCGTCGGTGGCGAACGATCTGGCTTTCGGCGCGGCGCTCGGCGATGCGATTCGCAACTCGAACCGGCGCGTAGTGATAGTCGCCTCGGGCGGCATGTCGCACCGATTCTGGGATTACGATCACATCCTCGAGCGCGCCTCCGCATCGCCCGACGACATCAGTTCGACCGGCAACCTTCTCTACGACGAACGAATCATGGAATGGTTCAAGGCGGGGCGGCACGCGGAGATCCTCGCCTCGGCAGCCGACTACCGCGCGCATTGCTCGCCCGAAGGACGCTTCTCGCACTACCTGGTGATGGCGGGCGCGCTTGGCGCCGAGCGATGGAACTGGCGCGGCGAACAGTTCGGCGCCTATGAAGCGGCGATCGGCACCGGCCAGTCGATTTTTTTCTTCGCACCCGCGGCCGGTCCTCACGCCTGAGCTCAGGAGGTCAGTGGTGAAAATAGCGCACGGAATTCATGCGATGCTGGTGACGCCGTTCACCAACGATTACCGGCTCAACGAAGAAGCGCTGCGGCTGGAAGCGCGCTGGGCGCTCGACCACGGCGCCAACGGCCTGGTCGCCGCGCCGAGTATCGGCGAGTTTCTGCATCTCAACGAGACGGAGCGCACGCGCGTGTTCGAGATCGTGATCGAAGAGGCGCGGCGCCGCGTCGGCACCTCCGCGGTCGCGATGACATCGGGGGCGACCACGCTCGAGACACTGCATTACGCCAAGATCGCGGCGCGGCTCGGCTACGACGCGCAACAAGTCATCCCGCCCTACTACTGGCGATGCGGCGAGGCGGAAGTGGAGCGGCACTACCGGATGATCGCCGAGGCCGGCGACCTGGCGGTCGTCATCTACCACAATCCGGCGTTGAGCAAGTTCAACATCTCGCCGAAGTTTGCCGGCCGCCTGGCGACCATCCCGGGCGTGATCGCGTTCAAGGAAGTGTTGACCGACTTGCAGCATCTCGAGGCGCTCTACGATGAGGTCGGCGGCCACGCCGACATCTTCAATACCTTTCGCGCTTTCCTTGCGGGCCTGATGCTCGGCGCCGCGGGCGGGTTCATAAATATTTTCGCGGTGCCGGCGGCGGCCGCGCTGCTCAGGGCATTCAAGGAAGGCGATCACGCGCGCGCCGAGGAAATTCAGCGGCGGCTCAACCGCTGCTTCCCGCGCGGCGGCGAGGAAACGCTCGGCCATCTCGGCACCACCAAGGTCACCGCGACGGTCACCACTGGAATCGAAATGGGCCCCGCACGGCCGCCCTACATGGCGCCCGAGGACGCCGCGGAGCGGCTCCGGAAGCGGCTGCCCGCACTTCAGGAGGTGCTCTGAGATGGGCGCGCGATCGGGCAATAATTATCTCAGCTCGATAAAAAAGCTCGGCGCGGAGATTTGGATCGGCGGCGAGCGCGTCGAAAATCCCACCGCCCATCCCGCCTTCGCCAACTGTGCGCGCTCGGTCGCCTCGCTCTACGACATGCAGATGGAGCATCCCGAG
>DATDGX010000076.1:0-48148 GCA_036521875.1 Binataceae bacterium (SeqCode) | reverse complement strand
TCGCCGAGTTTGACGAATCATCGTATGCCAGGCGATACGAAATCCTACTTCAACGACTGATGCTGGAGAAGCAATACGACTCCGCGGCGTTGCTCCTTGCAACTGAAAAAGGAGGTCCGAAAGGAGTTTACAGCGAGCCCGCTCCCGATCTGACGATCAAGCGGCTTCTGGCGGGACTCGCCGGCCACGTTTTGACTTATGTCGCGACGCTTGATTCATGAGATGAGTTAGCAATCAAAATCCCTGAAAGTCGCTTTGCATCTTCGAAATCTTCAATGATCCGATGGCCGTACCCTATTCCTACCGGTCTTCCGGAGAGGGCGAGGAAGGTGCGCGTACCCATACTCTCCTGACCGATTCGGCGTTTGACAGCATTCGCGAACGGCGCTATGAGGTAGAATTCAGAAAGTGAAGCGATATTCAGTGGGGACTGAGTGAGCGTCAAGGAGCGGCATCGGCGGGAGCGCGAGGCGCGTGGGCGGGCGATTCTGGCTGCCGCGGCGCGGGTGTTCGCGGGCCATGGGCTCGAGGCTGCTACTGTCGAAATGGTGGCGCGCGAGGCTGAAGTCGCGGTCGGCACTATTTACCTGTATTTCTCATCGCGCGACGACTTGTATATGAGCCTGGTCGTCGAGCGCGCCGAGCGCCTGCGCGAGCGCTACCTGGCGATTCGGTCGCGCAATCTAGCGCCGCTCGACGAGTTGCGCGCGATCGCCGGCGCGTATCTCGACCATCTGCGCGACTCGCGCGAGATTTTCCTTAGCCAGCAATCCGCCGCCTTCGCGCAGCTCCGCAAGCGGCTCCGCCGCCCATCGGAGATCCGCCACTTCAAGCGCGTGATGGACCTGGGGCACGAGATCTTCGGAATCTGGGAAAGCACTATCGGTGGCTGTTTCGAGGCCGGCCTGATCGCGAACGCGATGGGCCCGACCAGGACCGCCGCCGTGATGTGGGCGAGTCTCAACGGCGCGTTCATGCTGATGGGCGACGATAATTTCTTTCGCGACGTGACGGGACTCAATCCCGAACACTTCGTCGAAGAGGCGCTGGAGTCGCATCTGGTGGCCGCGACGCAAGGCGCCGCGCCGCGCAATCGCGAGGCGGCCGCGAGTCTCGCGTCGACGCCAACGACATCGAAATCGACGCCCGCGTCGATGCCGGCGCCTGCGCCGGCTTCAACGCCGGCGTCGGCGCCTGCCTCAATGGCGGCCGCAAGGGCGACATCGACCTCAGCGGCGGCCGCAAGGCCGACCGCATCGTCCACCTCGATGCGAAAATCAAAGTCGTCAAGCGCGGCCCGGAGTGGCGGCGCAAAACATAATGGCGAAAAGGAAACCGACGAGCTTGCCGCGAACCCGCCCGCGTGAGAGCGCGGCGAGCGTCACGGCCGTCAAGGAGAAGAGGCTATGAAATTCACCTGGTTCCATCTGATGCCGTACCGGTTCCTGCCGGAGGACTTCAAGGAAAAGTATCACAGCGTGTGGGTCGACATCCCGCGCAAACTCTACGATCCCAAGCTCGGCCATCAGCTTTACAACGACTACCTCGACCAGCTCGAGTTCGCCGACCAGATGGGCTACGACGGGCTCGGCGTCAACGAGCATCACCAGAACGCCTACGGGCTGATGCCCTCGCCGAACCTGATGGCGGCGGCGCTGACGCGGCGCACCCGCAACGCCAATATCGTCGTGCTGGGCAATTCGATCGCGCTGTACAATCCGCCGATTCGGGTCGCGGAGGAGTTCGCGATGCTCGACGTGCTCTCGGGCGGGCGGCTGGTCGCGGGCTTCCCGGTGGGCACCTCGATGGACACCAACTTCTGCTATGGCGAAGTTCCCGCGACGATCCGCGAGAAGTATTACGAGGCGCATGAGCTGATCATCAAAGCGTGGGAAGCGAAGGACGTGTTTTCCTTCAACGGCAAGTACACCAAGCTGCGCTACGTGAACCTGTGGCCCAAGCCGCTCCAGCAGCCGCGTCCGCCGATCTGGATTCCGGGCGGCGGCTCGCTCGAGACCTACGACTTCTGCGCCGATCACGACTATCAGTACAGCTTCCTGTCGTTCCTCGGTTACCTCGCCGGCAAAAAGGTCGCCGACGGCTACTGGGAAGTGATGGCGAAGAAGGGCAAGGAGCTCAACCCCTACAGCATGGGCTTCGCGCAGGTGGTCGCCGTCGCCGAGACCGACGCGCAGGCGGAGAAGGACTACGGGCCGCACTTTGACTACTTCTACAATCGCTGCCTGCACGTCTACCAGGGTTTCGCGGACGCGCCGGGCTACCGCACGGTGAAGACGATCAAAGCCGGGATGCTCGGGCAGGTCGGCGATCGGGCCGCGCTGCGGCGCGAAGGTCTAACGTGGAAGGACTTCGTCGAGCAGGGCTACGTGATCGCGGGCTCGCCGAAGACGGTGCGCGAACAACTGCGCGAAGCGATGAAGCATCTCAACTGCGGGCATCTGATGATGCTGATGCAGATAGGCTCGATGCCGCCGGAGCTGGTGCGCAAGAACACGGAACTGTTCGCCACCGAAGTGATGCCGTACGTGCGCGACCTGTGGAGCGAGTACCAGGATCGCTGGTCGCCGAAGCGGATGCCGCAGGCGGAGATCGCGGTGCCCGCGCCGGTCCACTTCGAAACCGGCCGCGGCAACGGCGCGGCGCGTGCCAAGACGGGAGCGCAGGCGGAGACCCGGAGCTCGAAATGATCACGACGCATAGTTCGCAAAACGGCAAGTACTCGATCGAGCTGCACACCTTCGGCAAAAGCGGAGACCCGCTGCTGTTCATCCATGGCGCGGGCGGGCTCACCGGAGTCGACGGCTTCCTGGAAGACCTCGGGCGCGACTTCCGGGTGTTCGCGCCGCAATTCCCCGGCTACGCGGAATCGACGGGCGAGACGAATATCGATGACGTAGTCGATGCCGCGCTGTTCTTCCATCAGCTGATGGACGAGCTGGGCATCCCGACCGCGAACATCGTCGGGCACTCGATGGGTGGGATGCTCGCGGCGGAAGTCGCAGCGCTCGACATCCATCGCGCGAAGAAGCTGGTGCTGGCGGCGCCGGCCGGCTTCTGGCTCGACGCCAATCCGATCCCCGACCTGTTCGCCGCGCAGCTCGACGAGATCGCGGCACTGCTGTTTCACGATCCCAAGTCGCCGGGCGCGCAGCTCATGACTACGATACCGACGGACTTCAAGGCGCTGGAGACGATGTACGTCGAGCGCGTGAAGCGGTTCGCGACCGCGAGCAAGTTCCTGTGGCCGATCCCGGATCGCGGGCTCAAGAAGCGCGCGTATCGGATCGCGGCGCCGACGCTGCTGATTTGGGGCGAATCGGATCGGCTGATTCCGCCGATCTACGCCAAGGAGTTCACCAGCCGGATCAAGAACTCGAAGGTCGAGATGATCAAGGAAGCGGGGCACATGCTGATGTACGAGCAGCCCGAGGCGTTCGTGAAGGCGGTGCGCGGGTTCCTGAAGAGCTGAGCGGAAGCGAAGCGAATTGATTAACGGGCGCGGCCATCAGGCTGCGCCCGTTTTCTTTCGCGCCACCGATTGGCTAAACGTGATTCCTCCTTGAGCGAGCGCATCACAATTTACCTGGCGGGTCCCCCGTTCACGCAGGCTGAGCGAATCTGGAACCGCGAGCTTGCCGGCGCTCTCGAATCCGCGATACCAGGCGCCGAGATCATTCTGCCGCAGGCGCGGGCCGCGAAATTTATCCGCGCCGGGAAACCGAACTTCAAAGCCATCGCGGGAGACTGTATCGAGAGCATCCAACGCGCTGATTTGATGGTGGCGATACTGGACGGCGCCGACGCGGATTCGGGGACGTGCTGGGAATGCGGCTACGCTCATGCGCTCGGCAAGCCGATCGTCGGAGTGCGGACGGATCTGCGCGCCTCCGAGGACGACGGACTCAACGCGATGCTCCGGGAGACGTGCTCTACGCTGATCGCGCTTGCAGCAACGACCGAAGACCTCGCGCAACTCTCGAAAAAGATCGCGACCGCCGTTGCGCGGCTCCGCCGCCGCTCGCCACGCCGATGAAGAAGCGCGCGGGAAGGATTCTCGACGCGCATGCGCGATGGGTCGCCGTGCTGCGGAAATTCGCGCGCGGGATGGAAGCGCCGGCGAGCAAGCGCTTCTGGGCGCCGGATTACGAGACCGCCGCGCGCGCGCGAATTCGCGACATCCAGGAAGAGAAGCTCGCCGCGATGCTTCCGTACCTATACGAGCGCAGCCCTTTCTACAACGCGAAGTTCAAGGCGGCGCAGCTGCGCCCCGCCGATATCAGGTCGGTCGCGGACCTCGCGAAGTTTCCGCTTACCACCAAGCAGGAGATGTCCGACGACGTCACCGCGCATCGCCCGTGGGGAACCTACACGCCGATCGACGATCGCGCGTGGCGCGAGCGCGGATGGATGGTGTTTTCGACTTCGGGCACCACCGCGACGCCGCGCTCGTTCCGCTACACGCAGCTCGATGCCGAGCTATGGGCGATAACCAGCGCGCGTGCACTCTATGCGATGGGCATCCGGGCCGGCGATTCGGCGCTCACCTGCACCAACTACAATCCACACGTGTTTTTCTGGTCGCTTCATTATGCGCTCAACCTGATGAAGGTCGCGATTGTGCCGGGTGGAGTCGCGACCGAGCGGCGCCTGCAGATGATCGATCTCTACCGCCCCACCCTGCTCGCCGCGACGCCGTCCTACGTGCTCCATCTCGCGATCGCGATGCGCGAGGCGGGCCACGATCCCGCTGCCAGCTCGATCGCGAAAGTGATTTGCGGAGGCGAGCCCGCATCGGGGATTCCTTCGACGCGCGCGCGAATCGAACACGCGTGGGGTGCCGAGCTCCACGACGTCTACGGATGCACCGAAGCTGTACCGGCGGGATGGGCATTCACCTGCCGCGAGGGGCTCGACGCCGGCGTCGTGTCGACGCACGTTCAGGAGGATTTGCAGATCTGGGAGCTGGTCGATCCGGAGAGACTCGAACCGGTAGGACCGGGCCAGCGCGGGCTCACCGTAGTCACCAACTTGAATTCGGAGGGATCGCCGCAGCTTCGATTTCTGGTCGGCGACTTCACCTCCTTCGACTACTCGCGATGCGTCTGCGGCCGGACCTTCGCACGTGCGCGCGGCGGCTTCCAGGGCCGCGCCGACGATATGTTGAACATCCGGGGGCTGAAGCTCTTTCCGAGCGTGATCGAGGAAATTGTGCGCAGGTTCGACGCGCTCGGCGACGAGTTTATGATCGTGCTCGAGACCGAAGGCGTGTTGGATTCGTTCACCATAGTCGCGGAAACCCGGGCGGCGGTCGGCGACCAGTCCGGCCTCGCGGAGCAGATCGCCACCGAGGTGGTTCGTCTCTGCGAGCTGCGCCCGCGCGTGCGTCTCACCGCGCCGGGGACGCTGCCGAAGACCGAGTTCAAGGCGCGGCGCGTGATCGATCGCCGCAAATCACTGTAGATTCGCCGCTTCGAGATTGGCCCTCGCGCACTCTCTGCAGGCGCGACGCGCGGCTACCCTGCTACGACCGGCAACACGATATGCGACGGATGCGCAGCGTCGTGATGGATTGTGTTGTCGGCGATCACGATTGCGCCCGGCACGCCGAGCGCCGCGCCGGTATTCGGATTCACGTCGAAGCGGAGAAAGTTCGACGAGGAAACGTCGAGGCGAATCCGATGCCCGCGTTTGAACAGGTTGCTGGTCGGATAGAGCTTGAAACTGAATTGGTAGATTTGTCCCGGCATCATCAGCTCCGGCTTCTCGAACGAACTCCGATACCGCGCGCGGATTATCGAGTCGGTCAGATTCAGCGCGTAACCGTCGGGATAGTGTCGAATCCGCCCGGCGCCATGAATTCGAATCCCACCGAGATGCTTCCGCCAATCGTCGGCACCGGGTAGCGCGGGTTGAAGCGATAGCTGCTCGAGCTGCACGTGGTGCGCTCGATGATCGCGGGGAAGCGACCTCCCGCGGGCCTGCCCGCAAGCGCGGGCCGATAAATGTCGGTCGCGAGCTTCACGCCGTCGCGAGCGGTTGCCATCACGTCGCGCTCGACGACGACGTCGAACGAATGCGCCGAGCCTTCGCTGATATTTGTGCGCATCGAAAGTGACCTCCCTGATGCCCCAGTGGTCGGGCGAACCGGAGGCCCCGGTCAAGCGCTGAAGATTCGGACGATACTCGCGGTGACGCGCGAGGTCGCCTCGGCCACCGCGATCAGCCTGCCGTCGTGCGAGATAACCTTGAAGAGCGCGGCGCTCGCGGGGACTGATTCGGTAAGCGCGCGCGCGTCGCCGTTGCGGAGACTCCGCTCACGGACGGAATCGATCGAGATTTCGGGAAGCGCGGGAATCGCCTCGCGAAGGCCGATCAACCACAAATTCGCGCCGCCCGCCTCGATCGCGGCGAGCACCTCCTCGAGCGCCATCGCGTTCTCGATCGCGAAGGTGCCGTTGCGCAACCGCCGAAGCTCGGCCAGATGCGCGGCGCTGCCGAGTGCGACGCCGATGTCGCGCGCGAGCGAGCGCGCGTAGGTTCCCGGCGAGCATAGCGCGGTGAAGCGAATCGCGTCGGCGCCAGCCGCTGCAAGTTCGAGCCGTTTGATCTCGATGCGCCGGCTGTCCGGCGGCGCGACCTCGCCGCCCTTGCGCGCGAGCCGATAGAGCGGGACTCCGCCGCGCTTGATCGCCGAGTAGACAGGTGGCGTCTGCTCGATCTCGCCGCTGAAGCGCGCCACCAACTCCGCGAGACGCGCCGCTTCGAGCGCCGGAACTTCGGCGGTGCGGACCACCACGCCCTCGCGATCGAGCGTGTCGGTCTCGGTGCCGAGCTGAATCAGCCCGGCGTACTCGCGATCGCCGCCTTCCAGGAACGGCGCGAGCTTGGTGCCCTCGCCCACCAGGATCGGCAGCAGGCCGGTGGCAAATGGATCGAGAGTTCCGAGATGGCCGACGCGCGCGGGCTTGACGCGCGCCTTGACGCGGCGCACCACCTCGGCCGAACTGATGCCGGCGGGCTTGTCGACGAGAATGATTCCATCCATCGGCGGAGCCACGAACATATCAGAATGACAGGCCGGAAGGACTGTGCGATCGTTTCGAGTGATGGCATCGGACGCAACGGCACCCAGCGGAGCGCCGCACGTGGTGATCATCGGCGGTGGATTCGGCGGCCTCGCGGCGGCGAAAGGGCTCCGCGGCGCGGCGGCCCGAGTCACCCTCGTCGATCGCCGAAACCATCACCTCTTCCAGCCGCTGCTATACCAGGTCGCGACCGCCGCGCTGAATCCCAGCGACATCGCACAACCTATCCGGCGGATCCTGCGCCGCCAGCGCAACGTCTCGGTGATCCTGGGCGAGGCCGCCAAAATTGATTTAGCCGCGCGCAAGGTCGTCCTTCGCGACGAGGAGTTGTTCTTCGACTATCTGGTAGTCGCGACCGGCGCGACGCATTCGTACTTCGGCCACGACAACTGGGAGCACTCCGCGCCGGGCCTGAAGACGGTCGAGGACGCGCTGGAGATTCGCCGCCGCGTGCTGGTTGCGTACGAGGCTGCCGAGCGCGAGAGCGCCCCGGCGATTCAGCGCGAATGGCTGACGTTCGTGATCGTCGGCGGCGGACCGACCGGAGTCGAGATGGCGGGTGCGCTCGCGGAAATCTCGCGACGCGTGCTGGCGCTCGACTTCCGGCGAATCGAACCGCGCCGCGCGCGAATCGTGCTTATCGAGGCAGCCGCGCGAGTGCTGCCTGCGATGTCGCCAGAATCGAGCGCGAACGCGTCTCGGCAGCTCGACCGGCTCGGCGTCGAAGTAATGACCAGCACCGCGGTGACCGGCGTCGATGACAACGGCGTGAATCATGCGAGCGCGAGACTCGCGGCGCGCACGGTCATCTGGGCGGCGGGAGTCGCGGCGTCGCCACTCGCGCGCTCGCTCGGCGTGCCGCTGGATCGCGCGGGGCGAATCGCGGTCGGGCCGGATCTGACGCTTGGAGGCGAGCCGCGCGTGTTCGTCATCGGCGACCTCGCGGCGTTGCAGCTGGACGGAAAGCCGGTACCGGGAGTCGCTCCGGCCGCGATGCAGGAAGGGCGGCATGCGGCACGCAACATCGTTCATTCGATTCGCGGCGAGGCGCTGGAGCCGTTCCGCTACGCCGACAAGGGCACCCTGGCCACCATTGGACGCGCCGCGGCGGTGATCGACTTCGGCCGGATTCACCTGAGCGGATTCGTGGCGTGGATATTATGGCTGGTCGTACACATCTTCTATTTGATCGGATTTCGAAATCGCGTGCTGGTGCTGACCGAATGGGCGTGGGTCTATCTGCGCAACGAACGCGGTGCACGGCTCATCACCGGCGACGTCGAGCCACTGCTCGAAAGAGGAGAGCATCGCCCGTAGCAGTGACGGACTCACTGGACGAGATTCAGAAATCAGAACGCAGCTTGGATGGAGAACAGCGCCAGGGTCGAGTGCTATTTCGGGCGGACGTCGCGGAGCAGAGAATCGATACGAGAGGCGTGTTCGAGACCGGGATCGTATTTGAATTCCAGCTCGGGGGCGAAGCGGAGACCCAGCGAGCGGCCGATCTCGCGCCGGATGAAACCGCTGGCGCTCTTGAAGCCGGCGACAACTACCGGCGCGCGTGCGGCGCCTTCCAGATGAGAAAAGAAGACTCGGCCGTGGCGCAGATCGTCGGCCATCTTCACCGAGGTCAGCGTCACGCCCTGAAGGCGCGGATCTTTCAGGTCGCGCAGCAGCATCACGCTGAGCTCTCGCAGCACCAGTTCCGCGACGCGCTCGGGTCTTCGTGCTTCACTCACCTGGTTCTCCGGCGCACTTCGGTCAGTAGTTGATGATCTCCAACTGCTCTTCGCCGAGCGGTACCAGCCCAAGCGAGTCGATAAAGTTCACGACTTGACGCAGCGCGGAGTCGACGAACGCGCGGTCGCTGCCGACCTGGCAGATGCCGAGCTCGGCGCGCTGCCACATGTCGTGGCCGTCTGACTCGGCGATCGAAACGTTGAACTTGTTGCGCACGCGATCCTTGATCGCGCGCAGCACTTGCCGTTTACCCTTGAGCGAATGGTTCTCCGGCAGGAAGAGCGTGAGCCGCAGGACGCCGACTACCATGTGTGCTCGCCCCCTCTCTACGATCCGAACGCGCGCCGCCCCGCGATCGCGCATCGAAACCGAACTCACGGGCGGTCAGGTCTGAAGTTGCTTCTCGACTTGCGCCTGGCCGCGAACCGTCTCGGGCTTGGGCGTGGCGAGCTTGCGAAGGATCGCTTCCATCTCGAACGCCTCGACTACGTCGTTCGGCTTGAGATCGTTGAAGTTCTCGAGCGCGATTCCGCATTCGTAACCGGCCTGGACCTCGCGCGCGTCGTCCTTGAAGCGCTTGAGCGAACCGATCTTGCCTTCCCACACCACCCGGCCGTCGCGCACCAGGCGCGCGCGCGCGCTGCGCGTGAGCTTGCCATCGAGGACCATCGCTCCGCCGACGGTCGCGCCCGGCACGTTGAAGACCTTGCGAATCTCGGCGCGGCCCAGCGCCTTCTCGCGATAGGTCGGTGCGAGCAGACCTTCCATCGCCTCGCGGATATCGTTGATTGCCTCGTAGATGATCGTGTAGAGGCGAATCTCGACGCCTTCTTTCTCGGCGAGCGCCGCAGCCTTGGGCTCAGGGCGGATGTTGAAACCGACGATGACCGCTTTGGAAGCCGACGCCAGGGTAACGTCGGTTTCCGAAATCGCGCCGGCCGAAGTGTGAATCACTTCGAGCTTGACCTCGTCCGTCGAGAGGCGCGTGAGCGCGTTGGCAAGCGCCTCGACTGAGCCACCGACGTCGGCCTTGACGATTACTTTGAGCTCCTTGACATCGCCCGCCGCCATCCGCTGACTCAAGTCTTCGAGCGAGACGCGGCTGGTCTTTTGCAGCTCACCCTCGCGCTGCTTGGAGCGGCGATACTCGGCGACCTGGCGCGCCTTGGATTCTTCCGCGACGCCGGTAAACGCGGTGCCCGGCTCGGGTACGCTCGACAGTCCGAAAATTTCGACCGGGGTCGACGGCCCTGCTTCGGTGAGCCGCTGGCCCAGGTGGTTCAGCATCGCGCGCACGCGCCCGTACGACATGCCGCACACGAACGCGTCGCCCTGATGCAGCGTGCCTTCCTGGATGAGCACGGTTGCGACCGGACCGCGGCCGCGATCGAGTTGCGACTCGACGACCGTGCCGCGCGCGGTCCGATTTGGATCCGCCTTGAGCTCCATCAGGTCTGCCTGCAGCAGGATCATCTCAAGCAGCTTCTCGACTCCCTCGCCGCTGCGCGCGGAGACCGGCACCGTAATCGTGTCGCCGCCGTAGTCTTCCGGGATGAGTCCTTGTTCGGTGAGCCGCTGCTTGGTGCGGTCGATATTGGCGTCGGGCAAATCGATCTTGTTGATCGCAACGATGATCGGGACCTTGGCCGCGCGCGCATGATTGATAGCCTCGATGGTCTGCGGCATCACACCCTCAGTCGCCGCCACCACGAGCACCACGATGTCGGTTACCTTGGCGCCGCGCGCGCGCATCTGGGTGAACGCCTCGTGGCCAGGAGTGTCGACGAACGTGATGGTGCGGCCGTGCACCTCGACGGTGTAGGCGCCGATGTGCTGCGTGATTCCGCCGAACTCGCGCTCAGTTACGCTGGTGTGGCGGATCGCGTCGAGCAGCGAGGTCTTGCCGTGATCGACGTGGCCCATCACGGTCACCACCGGCGGCCGCGGCACCGCTTCGCCGACGACTTCTTCGGTGGTGGTTTCCTCGATCGCCGACTCGGCATCGAAGGCGACATTCTCGACGCTATAGCCGAACTCGCCGGCGAGCAACGTCGCGGTGTCGACGTCGAGCACCTGATTGAGCGTCGCCATCTGGCCGAGCTCCATCAACTTCTTGATGAGGTCTCCGGCCTTGACGCCCATGTTACGCCCGAGGTCGCCGACAGTGACCCCTTCGGTGATGCGCACCACGCGTTTGGAGGCCTTGGGCGTGGTGATTTCGGTTTTTCGCTGCTCTTTTCCGGGGAGTGCGCGGCGTTTCTTCGGCACTCGCAGCCCGCGCATCTCGCGCTCGGCCGCCAGATCGGTAGTGCCTTTTTTGACGACTTTTTTCTTTTTGATCGCCCGCGCGCCGGGCTTCGCCTCGCCGGGCGGTTGAAGAGGCATCCCGTCGCCGGCGGGTTCCGGTTGCGGCGGCGATGCACCGAAGCGGCTCGCGGTTCCGGGACGCGCCGGCGCGCCGGGACGCTCCGGCATGGCGGTGGTGCGCGCGGGAGTCTTCGGACGCAGATCGATCTTGCCGAGAACCTTGGGACCCTTCTGACCGTCGTCGAGCGTCGGCACCGAGGCGTGCGCGCGATCGGTCAGATTGATCGTAGGGCCGCGGCCCGAGGTATCGAGCGTTCGAACATGATCGCCGCGAAATCCGACGCGCGCCATCGGCCGCGCGGGCTCGGGCGTGCGCTCTGGTTCCCGCTCCGGCTCTGCCCGCGACTCCTCAGGTTCGGGCGCCTGATCGAGAGCCTCGAGCGGCGACATGACGTCAGCGTCGAGCGGAGGCATTTCCGCTTCGTGCGGCGGCGGAGCTTGATGCTCAACTTCGGGAATCAGAGCATGCGCCGGTTTCGATTCGTAGGCAGCAGGCGCAATCGTCTCCTGCGCCGGCTCGGAGTCGAACAGCGCCGGAGTTTCGGAGCGCACCGCCGGCGCCTCGTCGAGGAATGGCGCCACGAACGGCTCGTCGTTCTTTTGCTCGACTTCGAAATGAAACGGCTCGGCTCCCCCCGCGGCGTGGCCCGGCTCGGCATGCCGCCGGCGCATCACGGTCGCGTTGAGGCGCTTTTCGAGGACCTTGCCCGCGGTCGTCTCGAGGACGGTCTCGCGGCGCAGGATTTCCGCGCGATGCGCCTGCTCGTCGAGGTCAGCCTTGACCCGGTCGGCTTCGTCGGGCGCCAGCAAGCTCGACTCGGAATGAGCGTGCGGCAATTTCAGGCGCGCGGCGCTGGCGAGAACGTCCTCGAGCGGCGCACCCCAATCGGTAGCAAGAGTTTTTATGCGCTTCCGAGCCATCCCAGTTATATTATTCGAGTATCGCTTCTCTCGCCAGATGCGACCTTATCGCGTCGGCGATTTTGAGCCGCTCAGGACGATCGATCTTCCTTCGCAGCGAGCGGAATTCGCGTAACTTTGCGTTCACAAATCGTTCGATACATTCGCCCTGCGGATGGAGATAAGCGCCGCGCCCCGCGACCCGGCGCGTGAAGTCGGCGACTACCGTTCCGTCGCGCGCCGCAATTCGGACCATCGCGCTGTTGACGTCCTGATTCATGCATCCGATGCAAGTCCGCACGGGCTCGCGATTCCGCGCCGGCTTATGATTTCCCTTCCGCATCGCTCGCCGCCGAATCGTCGGGGGCCTTGGCTGCCGGAGCTTCGGACCCGCCGTCGCCGGCGGCTTCGGTCCCCGTTGCCAGCGCCTCGGCGCTCGCAGCCACTGCGGCCGCGGCAGCCGCAGCCGCCGCAGCTTCAGCTTCGGCGGCAGCCTTCGCCTCCTCGATGCGTTTCTTGTTCGCGACGTGATCGCGCGCCGCGCTGACTATTTGACGCGCGCGATCGGCGCTGATTCCTTCCACCTCGAAATTGTCAGGATCGGCCTCCGAGAGCTGCTCCGAGGAGCGGTAGCCCCACTGGTAGAGCAACTCGGCGTTGATGTCGCCGATTCCCGGGATCGCGTTGAGCGAGGCGCGCGCGGCGCGGGCCTCTTCCTCGGCTTCCGCTTCGCTGCGCACGTCGAGCTTCCAGCCGGTGAGCCGATGCGCGAGCCTGACGTTCTGGCCGCGCTTTCCGATCGCGAGCGAGAGCTGATCGTCGGGCACGATCACTTCCATCGCGTGCTCTTCCTCGTCGATGATGACCTTGGAAACCTTGGCCGGAGCGAGCGCGCGGCACACCAGCTCGGCCTGATCGTCGGTCCACGGCACAATGTCGATTTTCTCGCCGCGCAATTCCTGCACCACCGATTGCACGCGCGTGCCCTTCATCCCGACGCATGCGCCGACCGGGTCGACGTCGCTGTCCTTGGAGTAGACGGCGACCTTGGCGCGTCCGCCCGGCTCGCGCGCCGACTGGCGAATCTCGACGATGCCCTCGTAAATTTCCGGCACCTCCTGCTCGAACAGCTTCATCAGGAATTCGTTGGCGGTGCGCGAGAGCACGATGGAGAGCCCCTTCTCGCTCAGGTCGACGTCGATGATGAGCGCGCGGATACGATCGCCCTGGCGGTAGCGCTCGTGCGGGATTTGTTCCTTCTCCGGCAGGATCGCCTCGGTGCGTCCGAGATTCACGATCATGTTCTTGCGCTCGAAGCGCTGCACGATGCCGGAGACGACCTCGTTCTTGCGGTCCTTGAACTCGTTGAAGATCTGCTTTCTCTCCGCATCGCGGATGTGCTGAATCAGGTTCTGCTTGGCGGCTTGCGCGGCGATGCGTCCCATCGTCGCGGTGTCGAGCTTGATGAGGATCTCGTCGCCGACCTCGGCCTCGGGGTCGTACTTGGCGCGCGCCTCATCGACCTTCGCTTCGGAAAGCGGATTGGCGACGTTCTCGACTACGGTCTTGATTTCGAACAGCTCGATCTCGCCCAGCTCATTGTTGTAGCGCGACTCAATATTGCGGTCGGGGCCGAAGGTGCGCCGCGCCGCCGAATGCATCATCTCTTCGACCGCGTTGATCACGATCGTTTTGTCGATGCCCTTTTCCTTGGAGACCTGTTCGATGACCCGGTTCAGATCGACCTGCATAGCGCCTCCCCGGGCGCGGCGTCGGCCGCGCGTCCCATGACAATCACCGGTCCCGCCTCCACGCCAACTATCTCTGTCGCGCGGACGACGCGGACCCGAACCGTCATAAATATTTTATTCGACTCCTTCAATTCCCTATCAATCCGATTGCTTAATGCCCGTCACCGAAATCATGTTCATAGTTCGCACGCTCCATATCGTCGAACCCGATGGCGACGCGCCGATGGCTCGCCACGTCGTCGAGCTCGATCCCGGTCGCGCTCACCGAGACCAACACGCCCGCGAACGACTTCTGCCCATCGTGCGCATGATGAGTCCGCACTCTGACCCGCTGGCCGCGGCACGCCTCGAAATGCGCGAGCTTGCTCAGGGGACGATTGATCCCCGGCGACGCGACCTCCAACATGTAGCGGCCCTCGATAGGGTCGTACACGTCGAGCAGATCGCCCAGCACGGGGCTCAGCCGCTCAAGGTCGCTGAGCGCGATGCCACGTTCCGGCTTGTCCACCAACAGCCGCAGCATCGAGTTCCTGGTTCCCTTACGATACTCCACGGACACCAGTTCATAGCCCTGGCGCTCGACGTGAGGCTCGAGCAACTCTCGCACCTTCTCGGCGACCGGATGCAGCGCTAGTACCATCATCGGCACCGCTCGTCTCCGCCCGCTCCGCACCTTTTCGCGCGGCTATTATTTAGATAGAAGCCTTCCGACACCAACAAAAAAGTGGGCACGAGCCCACTTGACCAAGCAAAGAATATCACCGGAAAAGACCCGCCAGCAAGGCAGCCATGTGGCGCCCGATTTCGCGTAAATGCGGCGGGCGTAGGTTCGACTATCGCGGCGCAGGTATCAGAAGACCATCGGCAGGTCGCTGCCAGGTATGGCCGCAAATAGATATTCGCGAGACACAGGATGCGGCTCAGCCCCGCGGCGATCTACTCGGGCCGTCGCGGTTTTGCGCGCCGATGCTGATATGGTATGCGCGAGGCATGCGAATCGATGCGTCGCCCGCCGACGCGATGTACGACGAGCCGATCGCTATCCGGCTCGCGGGTTTTCCGCCCGGCTGCGAAGTCACGCTGCGCGCACACGCGCTCGACGATCTGAAGCATCGATGGGAGTCGCGCGCCGCGTTCGTCACCGACTCGAGCGGCGCCGTCGACCTCGCGCGCCAGGCGCCCAAGTCTGGAAGCTACCAGACGGGCGACGCGATGGGACTGTTGTGGTCGATGGAGCTCGATCGCGCGGTCGTCGAGCGCGGCGCGTTCCACAAAGCCATGCCCGACCCCGTCACCGTGACACTCGAGGCCGAAGTCAACGGCACTACCACCGCCAAGGCGGAACTCACGCGCCGCTTCCTCGCGCCGGGTGTGACCCGTGAAGTGGTTCGCGACGACGGTCTGGTCGCGAGATTTTTCGGCCATCGCGATGGCGCGCGGCCGGGAATTGTTTTCTTCGGCGGGTCTGGCGGCGGCCTCGCCGAGGCTCATCCCGCTCTGCTCGCGAGCCGCGGATACGCGGTGATGTCGCTCGCATACTTCGCGATGGAAGGGGTGCCGAAAGACCTGCTCGAGATTCCGCTCGAATATTTCGCCACCGCGATCGCTTGGATGCGCCGCAATCCTGCCGTGCGCCCCGGCCAGCTCGCGGTGATTGGCTCTTCGCGCGGCGGCGAGCTCGCGCTGCTGCTCGGCGTGAACTTCCGCGATGTCACTGCCGTGATCGCTTACGTGCCAAGCGGTGTTGTCTGGCCGGGCCTCGGACCGCCGAACGAGGCGCCGCGACCGGCGTGGACGCTCGGCGGCAAGGGTATCTCGTTTATCGAGCCCGCGCCGCCGGACATCGAGGCGTGGACCAAGCCGCCGACGGCGCTCACGCCATGGTTCCTCGAATCGATGAAGAACCGCGAGAGCGCTGAGCGCGCGGCGATCGCGGTCGAAAAAATCAACGGACCGGTGCTGATGTTCTCTGGCACCGACGATCAGATGTGGCCGTCGCTGAACCTGGCCGATATCGCGATGCAGCGCCTGATACGCCTGAACTTCCCGCATCCGCACGACCACGTCAGCTACGCCGGCGCCGGACATTTCATCCAGTTCCCCTACACTCCGGTTATCAGCGCAATCTTCCATCCGGTGGTCCGCTCGATGATGGCGCTCGGAGGCACGCCCGAGGCGAATCACGTCGCGAACCTCGACTCGTGGCGCCGACTGCACGAGTTCCTGGAAACGCATCTGCGCCGGGAGACTCGATAGGGAACCGATAGGTATGTGGCGAGCATCGAATTGAGATGACGGCAAGCGCTGCGCCCCACAATCCGCCGTTTCGCGCCGACCACGTCGGCAGCCTGCTGCGGCCGCCCGCGCTGCTCAAAGCGCGCGAGGATCACAGCGCGGGGAAAATTTCCGCGGTGGAATTGCGCGCGCTCGAGGACGCCGCGATACGCGCTGGCGTAGCGATGCAGGAAGAAGCCGGGCTCCAGTCGATCACCGACGGCGAATACCGGCGCGAGGTCTTTTACACCGATTTCTACTGCCGCGGACTCGGCGGCGTCACGGTCGCATACGAGCCCTCGTCGATCGACGAGAACAATTTTTTCATCGACCGCGAGGGTCACAAGCTTCCGCTGATAGTGCCACGCGTTCACGGCCGCATGCGCTGGCATGGTCCGATTCACGTCGCCGACTTCAACTTCCTCCGCAGCGCCACCGCGCGCACGCCCAAGCTCACCATCCCCTCGCCAACCATCATTCACTTCCGCGCCGGCCGCAAAAATATCAGCACCGACGCCTACCCGGACCTCGACCTGTTCTGGGAAGACATCGTCGACGCCTTTCACCAGGAGTTGCGCGCGCTGGCGGAGGCCGGATGCCGCTATGTGCAAATCGACGAGACCACGCTCGCCTCGCTCAGCGACCCGCGAAGTACGGAGCAGATGCGCAAGCGCGGCGACGACGGGCGCGCGCTGCTGCTGGAGACATATCCGGAAATGATCAACCGCGCGATTGCAGGACGCCCCGCGAGTCTACACCTTGCGATGCATCTCTGCCGCGGCAACAACCAGAGCCATTGGAGCGCCGAGGGCGGTTACGATCTCATCGCCGACACGTTGTTCAACCGGATCCGCGCCGACTCATACTTCCTGGAATTCGATACGCCGCGCGCGGGCAGCTTTGCGCCGCTGCGCCTGGTGCCGAAAAACAAGACCGTCGTGCTTGGGCTCATCTCGAGCAAGTTCCCGGAGCTCGAATCGAAAGACTCGCTCAAGCGCCGGATCGACGAGGCGTCGAGATTTATCGACCTCGATCATCTCTCGATAAGTCCGCAATGCGGCTTCGCGAGCACCGCGCCCGGCAACCGCATCAGCGCCGAAGATCAGCGCGCAAAGCTGCGACTGGCGGTCGAAGTCGCAAACGAAGTCTGGGGCTGAGCGCATTCGCCAAGGGAGGGTGATTCCAATGATGCAGCAGATAAGGTCGATCAGCATCCTGCAAACCGCGAAAGTGTTTGGCGTGTTGTATTTCGTCTTCGGGTTGCTCTTTGCGCTTATTATTCTGGTAGTCGGATTTCGCGTGAGGACTGGCGGACCGAACATACGGATGCATCCTCCGCTACTCTTGCTGGTGTTGGCGCCGATACTTTACGGAGTCGTCGCGTTCGTCGGCTCGGCGGTGATGGGCTGGATCTACAATCAGGTAGCGAAGCGAATCGGCGGCATCGAGTTCGAGCTGTCTCCGCCGGAAAACTGAAGCGCGCGGCGGCGCGGCAGCCATCGCCGAAAGACGACGGTTCGCATCTGACTCAATACCGGGCTACAATTTTGGAAGCGGCGATTGGGAACTGGAATCCCAGTCGCCGCCGAATTCCAAATTTGCTTCGCTGCATCGGGCTGGATGTCGTCTTCTTCGTATCATCAGCTACAGAACCGCCTATCGCCTGCCGCGTCTGATCGGCGTGCTGGCCATATCGTCATCGAAGACGTCACCCCGTGCGTCGATTGCGGGCGTTATCCGGCCAAGCGAATCGCCGGCGAGCCGTGCATTGTGGAAGCCGACATTTTCCGCGACGGCCATCAAGTGCTGCGCGCGGCCGTCAAATGGCGCCGCAAGCAGGACGAGGCATTCGCGGAAGCGCCGATGGTGGCGGTCGACAACGATCGATGGCGCGGCGAGTTCGTGCCAGCCGACAATGCCCGCTACATCTATACTGTCGAAGCGTGGACCGACGTGTTCGCCTCGTGGCTCGCCGATTTCACTAAGAAGGCGGATGCGGGACGCGAGCTCGCTTCCGATTTGTTGGAAGGCATCGCGATCCTGGAGAGCATCGCGCGCTCGACTCGCGACACCGATCGCGAGTTGTTGCAAACCTCGATCGATCGGTTGCGCAAACTAGCACCGCGGACGTCCGCGGATGGGGCCGCCGCGCTGGCAGTCCTCGCGCGTCCTGAGCTGAGCGCGGCAGCCGAGCGCAGCAGCGATCGTTCCGGCGTTACCCGCTTTGAGCCTCTCCTGGAGCTGGTCGCGGATCGGCGCAAAGCACGCTTCAGCACCTGGTACGAGATGTTCGTGCGTTCGCAAGGAAGCGAGCCCGGCAAGCCCGCAACGTTCCGCGACGCTGAACGCCGGCTGCCGGAGATTCACGACCTCGGTTTCGATGTAGTCTACCTGCCGCCGATCCATCCGATTGGCCACACCAATCGCAAGGGCGCAGGCAATGCGCTCAACGGCGGCGCCGGCGCTCCCGGCAGCCCGTGGGCGATCGGCAGCAAGGCCGGCGGCCACACCGCTGTCGAGCCGTCGCTCGGCACGTTCGACGACTTTACTCACTTCGTCGCGGCGGCGAGCCGTGTCGGCATCGAGATCGCGCTCGACTTCGCGGTGCAATGTTCGCCCGACCATCCCTGGGTCATGGAACATCCGGACTGGTTCAGCCACCGGCCCGATGGCACCATCAAGTACGCAGAGAACCCGCCCAAGGAATACCAGGATATATTTCCCATCGACTTCGACACTTCGGATCGGCCCGGCCTGTTCGAGGAGCTGTTGCGGGTAGTGAGGTTCTGGATCGATAGCGGGGTCACGATCTTTCGCGTCGACAATCCGCACACCAAGCCGGTCGCGTTCTGGGAATGGCTAATCAATGAAGTTCAATCCACGCATCCGGAAGTCATTTTTCTGGCGGAGGCCTTCACCCGCCCGAAACTGATGAAAGAACTGGCAAAGGCCGGCTTCTCTCAGTCTTATACCTACTTTACCTGGCGCAATAGCAAGTATGAGCTGACTGAGTATTTGACCGAATTGACCCAGACTCCGATGGGGGAGTATTTCCGGCCCAACTTTTTTACCAACACTCCCGACATTCTAAGCCCGATGCTGCAGAGCGGAGGGCGCGCGGCGTTCAAGATGCGCCTGGTGCTGGCGGCGACGCTGTCACCCGCGTACGGCATCTACAGCGGCTTCGAGCTGTGCGAGAACCAGGCGGTGCCGGGCACCGAGGAGTATCTGAATTCCGAGAAGTACGAAATCAAGGTGCGCGACTGGAACAGCCCCGGCAACATCAAGGAGTTCATCGCGCGCGTCAACTCGATTCGGCGCGAGAACCCCCCGCTGCAGGAGTTCCTTAATCTGCGCTTTCTCACTACCGACAACGATCAGATTTTGTTCTTCTGCAAAGCATCGCCGGGAAACAGAAACGTGATACTTGTAGCGGTAAACCTGGACCCGTTGCATCCCAATCATTGCACCGTCACGGTGCCGCCTGACGCAATTGGCGTCGCTCCGGGCCAGAGTTACCGGGTTACCGATGTGCTGACCGGCGCGAGCTATACCTGGTCGGAGCACAATTACGTGCGCCTCGACCCGGCGGTCGAGCCTGCGCACATTTTGCGCGTCGAGGAGCGCCTTTGAGCTCGAAGATTCCCGTGAAAAGTCCCAAGATGCCGCGCCTCGAAAATGGCGCGGTCGAAAACGGCGCTCCACCCGATCCGCTCTGGTACAAGGACGCGGTCTTCTATGAGCTTCGGGTGCGCTCCTTCTATGACAGCAACGGCGACGGCATCGGCGACTTTCCGGGCCTCACTGCGAAGCTCGACTACCTGCAGTCGCTTGGCGTGACTACCCTGTGGCTATTGCCGTTCTATCCCTCACCGATGCGCGACGACGGCTATGACATTTCTGACTACACCAGCGTTCATCCTGATTGCGGGACGCTGCGCGACTTCAGAGTGCTATTGCGTGAAGCGCATCGCCGCGGACTCAAGATAGTAACCGAGTTAGTACTCAATCATACCTCCGATCGGCACGAATGGTTTCAGCGCGCGCGGCGCGCGCCGGCGGGCAGTAATCATCGCGATTACTATGTCTGGAGCGATAGCACGGAACGCTACAAAGACGCGCGAATAATCTTCCAGGACTTCGAGCCGTCCAACTGGTCGTGGGATCCGGTCGCGAAGGCATACTACTTCCATCGTTTCTTTTCGCATCAGCCCGACCTCAATTACGACAACCCCGCGGTACGCCGCGAGATGATGCGGGTCATCGCATTCTGGTGCAGCATGGGCGTCGACGGGCTGCGCCTCGACGCGGTCCCCTACTTGTTCAAGCGCGAAGGCACCAACTGCGAAAATCTGCCCGAGACTCACGCATTCCTTCGCGAGCTGAGACACTACATCGACGAGAACTATCCCAACCGCATGCTGCTGGCCGAGGCCAATCAATGGCCAGAAGACGCGGCCGCGTACCTGGCGGAAGGCAAGGAATGCAATATGGCGTTCCACTTCCCGCTGATGCCGCGGATGTTCATGGCGGTGCGGATGGAAGATCGCTTCCCGCTCACCGATATCTGGGCGCAAACGCCCGACATCACGCCCGCATCTCAGTGGGCGTTGTTCCTGCGCAATCACGACGAGCTGACGCTGGAAATGGTCACCGACGAGGAGCGCGACTACATGTATCGCGCGTATGCGCAGGACTCGCGGATGCGTGTGAACCTGGGCATCCGGCGCCGGCTCGCGCCGCTGCTCGGAAATCATCGCCGCACCATCGAGCTGAACAACGCCCTGCTGTTCTCGCTGCCGGGAACGCCGGTGGTCTACTACGGCGACGAAATCGGGATGGGCGACAATGTCTACTTAGGCGACCGCGACGGGGTCCGCACTCCGATGCAATGGAGCGGCGATCGCAACGCGGGCTTCTCGGCCGCCAACCCACAGCGGCTCATCCTGCCGGTGATCATCGACTACGAGTATCACTACCAGACCGTCAATGTTGAGGCGCAGGAGAGCAATCGCCATTCGCTGCTGTGGTGGATGCGCCGGCTGGTCGCGCTGCGCAAACAATTCAAGGCGTTCGGCCGCGGCTCGATGGAGTTCCTGAGCCCCGACAATTCGCACGTGCTCGCTTTCATCCGCGCCTTCGAAGAGGAGCGCATCCTGGTGGTCGCGAATCTTTCGCGCTTCGTTCAGTACGTCGAGCTCGATCTGTCGAAGTTCAAGGGGATGGTGCCAGTCGAATTGTTCGGCCGCACGCCATTTCCGCCAGTCGGCGATTTGCCCTACCTTCTCACGCTCGGGCCGCACGCTTTTTTCTGGTTCTCGATCGAACAGCCCAAAGACGCGTCATCGGCAGGCGCCCGCCTGCCCGAGTACCACCCACCGCGCGTCGAGGTGACTGCGGGTGTCGATACGGGGATGTTGGGGGCGGAGATGCGCGGCTCGCTCGAACGCGCACTGCCAGACTATCTTCCGCACTGCCGCTGGTTCGGGGCGAAGGCGCGCTCGATCAAGTCCGCGACGGTTGCCGACGCGCTGCCACTGGCGGAGGGGCCGAGCGTCGCGCAGCTCGCGCTTATCAATGTCGAGTACACCAACGCCGAGCCCGAGACGTACGTGCTGCCGCTCGCGATCGCGATGGGCGACCGGGCGCGGGATGTCAGTTCGCGGTGGCCGGAGCGCGTGGTTGCCCAGGTTGACAAACCGGGGCAGGAGGGTGATGGCACCGGCATACTCTACGACGCTGTAGTCGACCCTGAGTTCGCTACGACGCTGCTAGAGATGATTGAACGGCGCCGCCGCCATCGCGGAATCAGTGGCGAACTGTCAGCCCAGACCACCCATGTGTTCCATCAGTTACGCGGCAATGGCGACGCGCCGCTCGAGCCGCGCGTGCTCAAGGTCGAGCAGAGTAACAACTCGATCGTTTTTGGCGATCGCTTTATCCTGAAACTGTTCCGGCGCCTAGACGCTGGGATTAATCCCGACCTCGAGGTTGGCCGCTTCCTGACCGAGCACGCGCTGTTTACGCACGTGCCGCCGCTCGCGGGATGGATCGACTACCGGCCCGGCGGACGCGGCGAGCCACGGAACCTGGCGGTGCTCCAGCGCTTCGTCCCGAACGAAGGTGACGCGTGGCAGTTCACGCTCGCGGAGTTGCATCGATTTTTCGAAATGACGGCGACCAGGCCGGGGACCGCGCCGGCGCCGCAAAAGCCGCTGGTCGAGTTGCTTGACCTCGAGCAGCCCGACCCGCTCGCGCATGAGTTGATGGGTCCCTATCTCGACCCGGCGCGGCTCCTCGGCCGCCGCGTCGCGGAGCTTCACCTGGCGCTCTCTTCCAGCGCCGACGATCCGGATTTTGCGCCGGAGCCTTTCGCGGGGCTTTACCAAAGGTCGATGTACCAGTCGATGCGCAATCTCCTCACCCAGGTGATGCGCGCGCTCAAGATCCGCGGCTCGGCGATTCCGGAAGATCTCCGCAAGCAGGCCCAACAGGTTGCGGCCCATCAGGGCGACATCGCGGCACGCTTCGATGCGTTCCTGCGCTGCCGGCTGAGCGTGGTACGGATGCGATGTCACGGCGATTTGCATCTCGGACAGGTGCTCCACACCGGCAAGGACTTCGTTATCATCGATTTCGAAGGCGAACCGGCGCGCCCGCTCAGCGAACGGCGCCACAAACGCTCCGCGATGTACGACGTCGCCGGGATGCTGCGCTCGTTCCATTACGCGGCGCTCACCTCGACTCTCGAGCAGCTCAAGATCGGCGCGCTGGGCAAAGCCCATTTCGCCCAGATGGAGCCGTGGGCGAACTTCTGGCAGAGCTGGTCGTCGTGGGCTTTCATGCGCGGTTACCTCGCAGCGGCCGGTCACGCGCCGTTTGTGCCGAACAACCGCGACGAGCTCAAAGTACTACTCGACACTTTCATGATGGAGAAAGCGATCTACGAAGTGGGCTATGAACTGAACAACCGGCCCGACTGGCTATTGATTCCGCTGCGCGCCATTACTCAGATGATCGGCATCGAGGCTGGCGCCGGCGCCGCCCACCCCTGAACTTCACCTCTGAATCTGGCATCACCTGGAGACTATGAAGCCTGAGAAACCGAAGCGCGGAATTTTTTCCTGGCGCAAGCAAGCTCCGGAAACGCAGGAGACAAATCCTGACGAGGGCGCTCTCTCCACGATCGCGCCAGACGACCTCCAGAGCCTGCTGGAGCTGAAGCATCGGGATCCTCATTCGATTCTCGGAGTGCATCCCATCCCGGGCGGCGCGGTCGTTCGCTCCTATCGCCCGGACGCGGAGCAGATGTTCCTTCTCCGCGATGGTGAGCCGCCGCGCGAGATGACGAAGCGAATTCCGGGACTATTCGAAATTGTCGTCAAGGAGCCGCTTCAAGGTCCCGCATATCGTCTCGAGGTTCACTATCCGGGCGGCAACGTAGTGACTATTCGGCAGCCATACTCATTCATGCCGACGCTTGGCGATCTGGATATTCATTTGTGGGCGGAACAGAAGCACGAGCGCATCTGGGAGAAGATGGGCGCTCACGTGCGCGAGGCCGAAGGGGTGCAAGGAGTATCGTTTGCGCTGTGGGCGCCGAATGCGGCCGGCGTCAGCGTAGTCGGCGATTTCAATACCTGGGACGGGCGTCTCGACATGATGCGGATGCTCGGCTCTTCCGGCGTGTGGGAGCTGTTCATCCCGGACCTGGCGCCCGGCACGCTCTACAAATACGAGATTCGCACCCGCGACGGCGCGATCAACATCAAGGCGGATCCGTTTGCGTCGGCTACCGAATGCCCACCGGCGTCCGCGTCGCGCGTCTACCAGTCCAACTATACTTTCAACGACGAAGCCTGGATTGCCGCCCGCCGCGGCCGCGACGCGCTGCGCAGCCCGCTTTCGATTTACGAAGTTCATCTCGGTTCGTGGCGCCGGGTGCCCGAGGAAGCGAACCGCTCACTCACCTATCGCGAGCTGGCCGTGCAGCTCGCCGACTACGTAGGGGACCTCGGCTTTACTCACGTCGAGTTTCTGCCGGTGATGGAGCATCCGTTCACGGGATCGTGGGGATACGAGACCACCGGCTACTATGCGCCGACTGCGCGCTACGGCACTCCCGACGACTTCCGCTATCTGGTCGACACGCTGCATCAGCGCGGGATCGGCGTGATTCTCGACTGGGTGCCCGCGCACTTTCCGAGCGACGCGTTCAGCCTCGGGCGTTTCGACGGCACCGCGCTGTACGAGCACATGGACTCGCGCCAGGGCTATCATCCCGAGTGGCACACTTACATTTTCAACTTCGGACGCGACGAGGTGCGGAGTTTCCTGCTCGGCAGCGCGCACTACTGGCTGCACGAGTTTCATGCCGACGGACTGCGGGTCGACGCGGTCTCCTCGATGCTCTACCTCGACTACGGGCGCAAAGCCGGCGAGTGGCTTCCGAACGTGCACGGGGGCAATGAGAATCTCGAGGCGATCTCGTTTATCAAGGAACTCAACGAGCAAGTTTATGCGCGCCAGCCGGGCGTCCAGATGATCGCCGAGGAATCGACCGCGTGGCCGGGAGTGAGCCGCCCGGTTTACGTGGGCGGACTTGGTTTCGGCTTCAAGTGGGACATGGGATGGATGCACGACACGCTCGAGTACTTCAGCAAGGAGCCGGTCCATCGCCGCTTTCATCATCGCGATCTGACCTTCGGCTTTCTTTATGCGTGGTTCGAGAATTTCGTGCTGCCGCTCTCCCACGACGAGGTCGTGTACGGCAAGCGCGCGCTGCTCGACAAGATGCCCGGCGACCGTTGGCAGAAGTTTGCCAACCTGCGCTCGCTGCTCGGCTACATGTGGGCGCGCTCCGGCAAGAAGGTCCTCTTCATGGGCGGCGAGTTTGGCCAGTGGCGCGAATGGAACCACGACACGAGCCTCGACTGGCATCTGCTTGCGGAGCCCGACCATCGCGGGGTGCAGAACCTGGTCCGCGATCTCAACCACATCTACAGAAACGAACCGGCGCTATGGGAAGCGGACCACGAGACCGCTGGCTTCCAATGGATCGACGCCAACAATTCCGATGAAAACGTAATCGCGTTCATGCGCAGCGCGCCGTCCGCGGGCCGCAAGCTGGTCTGCGTGTGCAATTTCTCGCCCGTGATGCGGAGCGGTTATCGGGTGGGTGTTCCCGTGCCGGGATTGTATCGCGAGATGCTCAATACCGACTCCGAGATCTATGGCGGCAGCAATCGGGGCAATGAGGGCGCCGTAATGGCACAGGCGCTCCCGTGGCACGGGCTACCGCATTCGATTGCGCTGACTCTGCCGCCGCTCGCGACGCTGTGGTTCGAAGTGCCAGCGAACTGATTGGCGCGATCGTGATCGCGGGGCGTGATCTCGCGCGAGCGTCGAGTATTGTTCCGTCGCGTCCGAGAATCCTTTTGACCAGCTAACTCGTCTGGCTGGAACCACGCGCTCACCGTGAAGCGATGACTGTTCGCGGCTTGCAGCGCGGTGGGAAGATACCGTCTTGTCGATCAACCCTCATGCGATCCGCAAGGGCATGGGCGCACGGATGGGCTTCGCGATGCGGCATTTGCCGGAGTAACATCCTGTCGGCTTTTCCGAGCCCGCCGGAACCAGAAATCGCGCAAGCGGCCTCGGCTGCTATATGCCTTCGGAAACAAGCACCACACACAGTGGCACGGTGACGTTGCTGTTCACCGACCTGGTCAACTCGACGCAGCTCCTGTCGCGCGCCGGTGACGAGAGCGGCCGGCGCATCTTCGACGCTCATCACAAGCTGCTCTCCGATTCGGTCAAAGCCTACGGCGGGCACGAGGTGAAATGGCTTGGTGACGGAGCGATGGTCGTGTTCCCATCGGCTGCCGACGCGGTCCGCTGTGCGATCGCGATGCAACAGCGAGCGTGGCGGGCGCCGGGCGAGCGGCTCCAGATACGGGTCGGGCTGCATGTCGGGGAGGCGCTCAAAAACGAGAGCGACTATTTCGGAACGGCCGTAGTCGTAGCTCGCCGGCTCTGTGACCGGGCCAGCGCGGGGCAAATCCTGTGCAGCAGCCTGGTGGCGGGACTCCTCGCCGGGCATCAGACGTTCAGCTTCCACGACCTGGCCCGATGGAGCTGAAGGGGTTCAGCACGCCGACTGACGCGTGCGAGGTGCTCTATCAGCGCGACGATCCCGCCGCCGCGGCGCAGCATGAACTTGAGACGCAACCTGCCTCCGGTCATCCGAGCGGCAAGCGGCGTCACGCGATCGTGGCTGGCGCTGGCGTGCTGCTGCTGGTCGCGATCATCGCAGGAATCGCGACCGTGCGGCGGTTCACTCCGGGTTCCGCGGGGCCGCCGGCCGCGAAGCCTCCGAACGGGCGTTCCATCGCCGTGCTTCCGCTCGAGAATCTCTCCGGCGATCCGGCGCAGGAGTATTTCGCCGACGGCATGACTGATGAGCTGATCACCGACCTGGCGAAGATCGGCGGGCTTCGAGTGATCTCGCGGACCTCGGTGATGAAGTTCAAGGGCGAGCATCGCGAGCAACTGCCCGAGATCGCCAAGGCGCTCAACGTGGACACGATCGTGGAAGGCTCGGTCCTGCGCGTCGGCGACAAGGTGCGGATCACCGCGCAGTTGATCGATGCGCCGAACGACAAGCATCTGTGGGCGGAAAGCTACGAGCGCGACACTCGCGACGTACTATCCATGCAGGACGAGCTGGCCTCGACCATCGCCCGACAGATCGATGTTGAGTTGACGCCCGCTGAGCAGGCGCGCTTCGCCAAACCTCGTCCAGTCAACCCGCAGGCGCTCGAGGCAATCCTCAAGGGCAACTACTTTCTGCGAAAGCAAACGAGCGACGGCTTTCAGAAAGCCAAAGAATATTACGAGCAGGCGATCAAAATCGCCCCCGACTATGCGGAGGGCTATGTGGGGTTAGCCGCAATGTACGTCGTTGCCGCGGACTTTGTCCTTTCCAACCGGGAAGCCATGCCCAAGGCGAAAGAGCTCCTCGAGACAGCGCTGCGGCTCGATGACACGAATGCCCCGGCGCATTCGTTGCTTGGCACTATCTACTTCTCTTACGCTTACGATTGGGTTGCAGCCGAGAGTGAGAATCGTCGTGCAATCGAGCTGGCGCCCGGAAACGCTTTCGCCCACAGTTGGTATGCATTCATGCTTGTCTGGCAGGCGCGATTCGATGAAGCCGAGCGGGAATTGAAACTCGCGCAGCTGATCGATCCGCTGTCTCCGTATCACTACGTCGCTATGGGTCAGTTGCTCAATGTTCGAAAAGACTATCCAAAGGCTTTGGAGCAATGCCGCAAGGCGCTGGAGGTCGATCCCGCCTCCTGGGCCGCCTACAGCACTTGTCTCGGCTTCAGTTACGAGGGGATGGGAAATCACGGCGAAGCGTTGAAAGAGTTTGAAAAGGGCGTAGCTATAGAACCCGGTCCCCAGCCCATCGCCTTCCTCGGACTCGAGTACGCGAGGTCGGGAAATCGAGAGCAGGCGCGCAAAGCCATCGAGCAGCTCAATCACCTACCAGCGCAAACTTATGTTTCGCCGTGTTGGCCGGCATCGGTTTATGTCGCACTCGGCGAGAATAATACCGCACTGGACCTTCTTGAAAAGGCGTACCAGGAACGAAGCGGGTGCGTGGCCACACTCAAGGTCTTGAATTACTGGAACCCGCTGCGCTCCGATCCGCGCTTCATCGCGTTGCTGAAAAACGTGGGCCTCGACAAGTGACAGCGCGAAGTTTCTTTTTCCGAACCGATTAGAGATTACTCGTCGTCTTCGCGGAGCTTGGAGAGGACCGAAAGATCTTCGAGCGTCGAGGTATCGCCGAGGGTGGCGTCGCCCGCGGCGATCTGGCGCAGCAGGCGGCGCATGATCTTGCCGCTGCGCGTCTTGGGCAGCGCCTCGGTGAAGCGGATGTCGTCGGGACGCGCCAACGCTCCGATCTCCTTGACCACGTGCTTGCGCAACTCGTCCTTGAGTTTGTCGTCGCCGGTGCGCCCGCCCTCGAGCGTCACGAACGCGACCACCGCCTGCCCCTTCATGTCGTCGGGGCGGCCGACCACCGCCGCCTCCGCGACCGTCGTATGCGACACCAGCGCGCTTTCGATCTCCATGGTGCCGAGCCGATGCCCCGACACGTTAATCACGTCGTCGACGCGGCCCATGATCCAGAAGTAGCCGTCCTGGTCGCGGCGCGCGCCGTCGCCGGTGAAGTACATGCCCTCGATCTGGCTGAAGTACTGCTGCCGGTAGCGCTCCGGGTCGCGGAAGATCGTGCGCAGCATCCCGGGCCACGGCTTGCGGATCACGAGCAGTCCGCCTTGATTGGCGCCGACCGATTTGCCCTCGCGCGTGACGACGTCGGCCGCGACGCCGGGCAGCGGCCGCGTCGCCGAGCCGGGCTTGGTCGCGATCGCACCGGGCATCGGGGCGATCAGGATTCCGCCGGTCTCGGTCTGCCACCAAGTATCGACTATGGGGCAGCGCTCGCCGCCGATCGCCTTGTGATACCAGATCCAGGCCTCGGGATTGATCGGCTCACCGACGGTGCCGAGCAGACGGAGGCTCGAGAGGTCGTGCTTTTTTACCCACGAGTCGCCCCATTTGATGAAGGTGCGGATCGCGGTGGGCGCAGTATAAAAAATATTAACGCGATACTTTTCGATTATTCGCCAGAAGCGATCGTTCTCGGGAAAATTCGGCGCGCCTTCGTACATCACGACCGTGGCGCCCGCGGCGAGCGGTCCGTAAACCGTGTAGCTGTGCCCGGTAACCCAGCCGACGTCGGCGGTGCACCAATAGACGTCTTCCTCCTTGAGATCGAACACCCATTTCATCGTCATCAGCGTGTGCACGAGATAGCCGCCGATAGTGTGCAGGACGCCCTTGGGCTTACCGGTGGTGCCCGAGGTGTAGAGCGTATAGAGGGGATGTTCAGAATCGAGATGCGCGGGTTCGCATCGGGGACTCTCAGCACTTACAACTTCGTCCCACCACAGATCGCGGCCCTTGCGCATCGCGACCTTGCTGCCGACGCGCCTGAGCACCACGACCTTTTCCACTGTCGGGCATTTCTTGAGCGCCTCATCGACGTTGACCTTGAGGTCGACCTGCTGCCCGCGACGCCATCCTGCGTCGGCGGTGATAACGAGCCTGGCCTCGGCGTCGTTGATCCGGTCGGCGAGCGCTTCGGCGGAGAAGCCGCCGAACACCACCGAATGGATCGCGCCGATTCGCGCGCACGCGAGCATCGCGATCGCCGTCTCGGGCACCAGCGGCATGTAGATCGCCACGCGGTCGCCGTCCTTGACGCCCAACGACTTGAGCGCGTTGGCGCAGCGGCCGACTTCCTCGGCGAGCATCTGGTAGGTGAGCACGCGCGAATCGCCGGGCTCGCCCTCCCAGATAATCGCCGCCTTGTTGCGGCGCGCCCCGGCCAGATGGCGATCGATACAATTGTAAGAGGCGTTGAGCTGTCCGCCGACGAACCACTTCGCGAACGGGAACTTCCACTCCAGCACTTTGTCGAAGGGTTTGAACCAGTCGAGATTGCGCGCGCATTCGGCCCAGAAGCCCTCGGCGTCCAGGTCGGCGCGTTGGTAGAGCTGCTCGTACTCGGCGGCGCTCTTGACCCACGCGCGCGCGCTGAACTCTTTGGGGGGCGGGAAGATGCGGGACTCGGTCAGTATCGATTCGATGCCATGCTCTTTATCTTGCTCGTTCGAGGCCATCGCGGTTAAACCCTCCCGCGCGCTTCGCGTGTTTTCAGGCTCAGGTAAAGCGTGGCGGCGTCCTGGATCTCGCGCCGGTTGGAGTGGATTTGGCGCAATCGTTCCAGCAGCTCGGTCTCGATGCTCGGGGTGAGCTCGGCGGCAAGCTCGACGGCGCGCGCCGCCCAGCGCAGCACGACGCGTCCTTCCAGCCCGCCAAAATCGTCGAAGAACCATGCGCAACTGGTGAGCGAAGCTTGGCCCGCGCGCACCATCTCGAACATCCGCAGCAGACGCTCGCGATTCACTTCCTCGGTGACCTTGAAGCGGGTGAAGAACTCGTCCTGGATGGCGGGGTTGGCGTCGATGAGCACGCGGATTCCGCCCTTGAGCGCGGCCCAATGATCCTTTACGAGCGGCGGTGCGAAACGATCGTAGACCGCGTCCGTATGGTTCTTCACGAAGTCCATCGCGTCGTGGAGCGGGCCGCGCCACGCCTGGGCGGTGTGCGAATCCATTCTACATCCGCAGTCGGAGCGCCATCGCTCGACGCCGTGCGCGCAACTCCACGAGGTCGCCGACGGAATCTCGAATGAGCCCGAGGCGGGATGCGCCGCCAGGTACGCCGCGCAGTTCGTCACGACGATATCGTCGCTGTGCTCCAAGGACATCAGTGCCCGCGCCAACTCGGAGGCGCCGGTGCGCTTGTGATGGCCGAAGGTCTCGCCGTCGGTGGCGAGCAGGACCGCGGAGCCCGGCTCGATGCGGCCAACGGTGGCGCGAATCCATTCGGCAAGCCGCGCGCCGTCCTGCAAGCCCTCGCCGAATGAGAGGGTCGCCGAGAGCTCGCGATCGAAGCGGAAGATGGCGAGCCGGCGCTCTCCGACCCGCCACAGGAACGGGCCGGCGGTGCGGTCATCGGCGCCGTCGGCGCTGAAGCGGCCTTGATGCGGCGCGAGGATCACGAAGTTCAAGTCCGCATCCGCAACCGACTCGAGCGTGGCTTCATCGGCGGCGCATTCGGGGAGCCATATCCCCTCGGGCCGGCGCCCGAAGCGATAGACGAAATCCTCGATGCCCCAGGCGATTTGCAGCTCGCGATCGCGCGCGGTTAGCAGCGGCAGGATCGAGTGATTGTATGACTGCGCGATGGCGTTGCCGTGGCCGCCATTGCGCTCGAGCGAGAGCGCATCGCCGCGCACAAACGCGCGGTACGCAGTTTTCCCGTGCGTCTGCATCCAACTCGCGAGCGTCGGCCCGATATCGAAGTTTATCGATTCATAGTTGTTGCGAACGTGAACGACGGTGCCCTCCATCGTGTGGGCGTGGGCGTTGGCCGTGTAGCATTCGCTCAAAATTCGCTCGTTCCAGTTCTGAAACGGAGCCGCACCGGCTTCCGGTGAGACCAAACCGGTCCAAGGACTTTCGCGCGGTGGCTGGTAAAAATGACCGTGGATGATTACGTAGCGGGGCTCGCCCATCGAATACTATGTTGCGCCTTCAGGCGGGCGGCCGATAGACCACTCGCCTATTTCCAAAATGGTGAGCGAAAAAAGGCCGTTTGGCTCAGGCAGGCTGATCTTAAGCAGTCGCTGCGCGAAATGAACCTCGAATCGCCGGCTCGCCTTTCTGATTGAGCACGGTCAGCTCGCCTTCGATCAGCTTCTCGCCGTTGTTCTCGGTCTTGGCGGTGACCTTGCCCGAGCAGGTGACGGTGTCGCCCGGCCACACGCGAGTCGCGAAGCGAACTTTGAACTGGCGCACGTTGCCGATTCCCGCGTAGTCGGTCAGCGCTTTCGAGAGCAGCCCCGCGGTGAACATGCCCTGCGCAAACACGGTCGGGATTCCCGCCGCCTCGACGAAGGTCTGATCGTAATGCAGCGGGACGAAGTCGCCCGACGCGCCGGCGTAGCGAACAAAGTCGGGGCGCGAGACGCCCTCGACCACGAACTTCGGAATCTCGTCGCCGACTTTGATCTGATCGAATTTCAATTTCGGTTTCATGTTATTAATTCGCGGGCGCTCGAGCGGCCCGCGTCCTCTCCGATTTTGCTTCGCGTCCGGTTTTCGCTTCGCGTCAGTTTTCGATTCGCGTCAGCTCTTGACCGCCTGGCCGGTTTCGATCAGCGTCGAGCGCGCGATCGCGACTTTCTCGCCGCGCTGATTGGTGTACTCGGTCTCCATCACCATGAAAGTCATCTTGCCGCCGCGGCCGCCCTCTTTCTCGTAGAGGTCCGCGACGCGTCCAACCCCGGTCAGAGTGTCGCCGACCAGGATCGGCTTGAGGAGCTCGAACTCCTGCTCGCCATGAAGGATGCGGCGGATATCGAAGCCGCCCATTCCAGGACCCGACTCGGCGGTCTGCCAGAATGCGCTAGTCTGCAGAAAGGTGACTGGGACCGGAATTCCGCCCACCTCTTTCTTCGCCAGCTCGGGGTCGAAGTAGAGCGGATTCGGATCTTTGATCGCGCGGGCGAACTCGCGCACTTTGCTCCATTCAATCGGCATCGAAAAGGGCTTGCCCTTCTGTCCGACGATGCTTTTGTCGGCCATCTAATTTCCTCTCAATGACGGAACGCATCCGAATTTCGTGCGACGTACGGTCCCGAATGCCGTACCACGACCCGCGCGGACGCCACAAGCGCGAAGCGCATCGGCGCGGCGGTCCGAAATTCGGATTGCGGTAGTGAAAAATCGAAAGGCCCGCGCGAGCTGGTGTCGCGCAGTCGAGAATCAAGCCGTCGCGATTCAGTTTATCCAGTGTAGGTTGCGATCCACCAGGTATTTCCGAACGAATCCTTCACGCCGGCGCCGCGCTCCTGGTAAGGCTTGTCGGCCGGCTCAGCAATCGAAGTCGCGCCGGCCCGGATTGCGCGCGCATAGGCCGCGTCCACGTCCTCGACATAGACATAGATCGAGGCGCGCGTGCCGCCAGCGGGCGGCGGTTCACCGGCTTCCATCACGATCATGGAGTCGCCGATCTTCGCCTCGACGTGGAACCCGTTAGCGCCAACCTTGAGACGCTCCAATTCCACCGCGCCGAACGCCTGCCTCACGAACTCGAGCAGATCGAGATGACCGTACAGATACGGCCGGACGCTGCCGATACCGTGACGGATGTGTTTCTTTTCGGCGGGCGCGGTTTTTTCCTGGATCGCCATCCCGCTTTCTCCTCGGCGTGCTCCATTCGTACTGAGTAAACCGCCGGGACGTCGAAAGGTTACGGTCGGCCTACGCGATCGCGCGTGGAGACGTGCCGCCGTCGACGATCAGCAGCGCGCCGGTCACATAGCTGGAAGCGTCTGAGGCCAGGAAGATGCATGGGTACGCAATCTCCTCGATGCGTCCGAAGCGCTGCAGCGCGCGCGAGCGCCGGACCGCCTCCTTCACCGCCGGATTCGGCCATACGCGCGGCGCGGCGCCCTCGGTGTCGATCGGTCCGGGCGCGATGCAGTTGACGCGGATACCGTGCTCGCCCCATTCGCCGGAATGCGACATCGTCAGGTTGATGACTCCCGCCTTCGCCGCGCCATAGGGCAGCATCGTGGGTGACCCATGAACGCCCGCGGTCGACGAGATGTTGATAATCGAGCCTGGAGTCTTAGCCGCGATGAATTGGCGCGCCGCCGCTTTCGAGCACAGGAACACGCCGTCGAGGTTGATCCCGACCACCGCGCGCCATCCGTTGGCGGACAGATTGAGGGTCGGCGTCGTGATGCTGGCGCCGTGATTGTTGATCAGCACGTCGAGGCGGCCAAAATGCTTGACTGCCTCCGCGACCATCGCGTCGCACTGGGCGGCGTCGCGCACGTCGACCACCGCCATCTCGCATTTGCCGCCGGCCTTGCGAATCGAGTCGCGCACCGGCTCAAGATGCTCGGTGCTGCGGCTTGCGATCAGCACCGGAGCGCCGCGCGCCGCAAATTCGCGCGCAATCGACTCGCCGATACCGGTTCCGCCGCCGGTTACGATCGTAACCTTGCCTTCGACACTGAATGGATCCTTCACGGTCTGGGGTTCCTCCTCGATTAGACGCCGCGCGGCAAGTTCGCCTGCGCCGATTGGTCGCGCGCGACGCGCCGCGTTCTCAGGTGCCGGAAATATCGCACGCTTGGACCGAGATGGCGAGAGGGATAGTGAGAGAATCGCGAAAAGGAACGACCGCTCGAAAGCGGCCGACGGGAGTCAGCCGGCTAGTAGGCTGGGACGGCGATGCGAGCGCGACGACGCTGGCTCAGATGCTTCGAGCGCGGCGTGATCTTGAGCCGCAGATGCGGGGTGGCGCGAATCTCGACATCGCGCTGGACCTCGTGCTTCCAGGCGAGCATCCGCCGCCGCAGGACGGCGGGGTTTATCGCGAGCGCGTCGCAAACCGTGTCGAAGCTGAAGGCGTGATGGTTGGTGGTTCCCGAGAGAATCCAGCGCTCGGCATCGATGTAGAGCAGGCGCTTGCGCGTCGATCGCGACAGCACGCCCTGCTGATAGACGTTGATGGCGTCGGCGAGCATCGCGAGCATCAGGCGCTGCTCGCCGGTCAGACGATGGCCGCCCGAGAGGTCAAAATATTGGCACGGAAGAATTTGATGAATCCCGATTACGCCGTCTGCCGGCGAGTCAAAAACTCCGTTCGGCCGCATCTCCAAAGTCCGCCGGGAAGTTTCAGCCCGGGAGGCATGCCACCAGCCCTCTGTCAGGCCCTCATCAACAGCGATGAGATCATTCCCCGCCTTGTCAACCCTCGCGGTAATGAGTTGGTTCCCGATTGGCAGCGTTTGACGCACAAATTTTTGGCGAAGGCCGATTTCGAACCCTCGCGGGGCAGGTTGACGCGCCCAATCGTAGGTACGGACGGAATGCAGCGGTGGATTTTGCGCGGACGCGCGCGCCCTGTCGAGGCCGGCGCTAGACGGAGAGCTTGTCGACCAGCTCGATTAGCGAGGGGTCGAGCAGGCGCGCCTGGTCGGCGACGGACTTGAGCGGCACGCGCACGATCGCGCCGCGCTCCTCGCCGATCAGCACCGAGGGCGAATCGTCGAGGATCGCGCGTACCGCCTCAGCGCCCATCCGGCTCGCGAGCAGGCGGTCGCGGGCGGTAGCGCGCCGCCGCGCTGGATGTGGCCGAGCACAACGGTCCGCGCGGGCATGTTGAGGCGCGCGCTGACGAGAGCGGCGATCGGAATCGCGCCGCCGGTGCGGGGTCCTTCCGAGATCTCGATTATCGAGGAGCGTTTGCCGCGCGCCTGGCTCTCCGCGATGCGCCGGCAGAGGTCGTCGATGCTGCACGGAAATTCCGGGACGATAACCGCCTCGGCGCCGCCGCCGAGCGCGACCTCCAATGAGCGATAAATCCCGAGTCGCGGCCCATCGCCCGACGAAGAACAGCCGGTCGTGCGCGAACACTGTATCGCGGATGCGATCGACCGCCTCCAACGCGGTGTTAACCGCGGTGTCGAAGCCGATGGCGTAGTCGGTGCCGGGGACGTCGTTGTCGATCGAGGCGGGAACCGCCACGGTGCGCACTCCGGTCTAGCGGCTGAATATCACCGCGCCCTTAAGCGCGCCCTCACCGCCGATTACGACCAGCGCTTCGGCGCCGTGCCGCTCGAGGTTTGCGGCGGCGAGCGCGCGGCCGTCGGCGCTGCGGAACTGAGAGACGAATCAAATCTAACCTCGCGGTAAAGCTGTCACCAGTTGGCGCGTCACAGGAGCGGGGCGGGCCGTCACTTCGCCACGCTGCCGTGCGCGAGTGCGGCGCGCGCCTCGTCCTCGGCGCTTTTCTGCGAGGGGTCGGAGCTGTTCGCGGCGTTCTGGTAGTGCTGCGTCGCGGCGGCACGATTCCCCATCGCCTCGTAGGTGCGCGCGAGATTCACTTCCGCCTGCGGATTCCCCGGACACGCCGTCAGCGCGTCCTGATAGTAGCCAAGCGCTCGCCCGACGTCGCCGGCCGCGAATCTATCGCCGCCGCGCCTGGTCGCCGTCGCCATCACCTCCTTGTCGCATCCGCTGCCCGGTGCGGGAGTGTATTGCGGCACGCTGAGCGCGTTGAGCTGCTGCTGCAGGCTGTCGATTTGCTTCTGCTGCTGATCGATCTGCTGCTTGTTCTCGTCGATCGCCGACTGCAGGCATCCCGAGAGGAGCACGAGGCTCGCCAGCATCATCACCAGTCCGCGCGTCGCGATCGCGATGGAGATAGTTCGGCGTACAATGCGCATTGCGTTTATTACTCGCGTGCGACGCAGAACTGTCAATGGCGCTCTGCGAGCGGCTCGCGGTGGATCGCGTGCCGATGCTATCGGAGGGCCGGTCTGCTAAGTTCTCACGCGGTCGAATCAACTGCGAGGAAAAGGAAACGCGATGCTTCGAAAACCCCTGGCGATAGCCACGATTGTCTCGATAGCCACGATGGCAATGATGACCGCCCTCTCCGCGACTGCCGTCCGCGCAGCGGCGCCGGCTGCCGCGGCCCGAGTCGACGCCAAACAGGCGCTCAGGTTGCTGCTTGAGGGCAACGAACGGTTCAGGGCGAGCAAGATGGAGCATCCCCTTCAGACGCCGGCCCGCCGGGAGGAACTCGTCAAAGGGCAGCATCCGCTCGCCGCGATTCTCGCCTGCTCCGACTCGCGTACGCCCCCCGAGATCCTGTTCGATCGCGGGCTTGGCGATCTGTTCGTGGCCAGGGTCGCGGGCAACGTCGCCGATCAGGTGGTGATCGAGACTCTCGACTATGCGGTGACGCACCTCGGCGTGCGCCTCATCATGATCCTGGGACACACGCGATGCGGGGCCGTGATAGCTGCGGTCTTAGGGCACGACGAGCCCGGCGACGTCGGTCCGATGCTGAGCGAATTGAAGCCGGCGGTGGCGGCTGCCAAAAAAATGCAGGGCGACCAGGTTGACAACACGGTCCGCGAAAACGTGAAGTTGGTCGTCCAGAACCTGAGTCAGTCGGCGGAGCTGTCCGCGATGGTCAATAGCGGCGAGCTAAAAATCGTTGGCGGTATCTACGACCTCGAGAGCGGCAAGATCAAGCTGCTGGAGGATTAAACACTGCGTAGCATGTGTAATACTTACTGAGCGCTAGGCCGCACGATAACTCCTCCGATCGCGCTCGCTGACAAGCCGTTGGTTGAAGTTGCCGTCAGCGTCACGACATAGCTGCCTGGGTTCGCGTAGGTGTGGAACAGCATCTGCGGCGGCAGCAGCGAGACCTGGCCGTCGCCGAAGTCCCATCGGAACGATTCAAACTCGATCGACGGATCCGGCATCGAGATGATGAACCCAACCGTGAGCGGCGCGATGCCGTAACCGGGCAGCACCTGGAGCCCGATTTGCGGCATCCGCGGCAGCGGTATCGCCGCGATCGTCGGCGCCGCTTCGGGAGCGCCCGGCTCGGTCGGCGTCGCGGCGGGCTCCATCGGCATCTCCTGTGAGCGCGCGACGCCGCGCATCGACACCGATGCGATCGCGAGCGCTGCCGTGACGACAACCACCGCGGCCTTTGCGAATCGCGGCATTGCGCGAGTCCGTATCATCACTGCATCAAGAGGCCACCGTCGGGATGCAGAATCGAACCGGTGTAGTAGCGCGCCTCATCGCTGGCGAGGAACAGCGCCGTGTTGGCGATGTCGAGCGGCTCGCCAATTTTTCCCATCGGCACGCGCTGCATCAGTTGCGCCGCGATCGGGCTCTCTTCGAGCCCCGCCGTCATCGGCGTCCGGATGAAGCCGGGGCCGATAGCATTGGCGGTAATGTTGTGCGTCGCCAGCTCGGCCGCGAGCACCTTGGTCAGCATCCAGACGCCCGCCTTGCTCACTGAGTATTCCCCGACGCCCGGAGTAGGCAGGCGCGCGGCGGCCGACGCGATGTTGATGATCCGGCCACCCTTGCCCGCCTTGATCATTGCGCGCGCGACCGCGCGGTCGGTGAGGAACACGCCGTCCAGGTTGACGCTCAGCACCTTCTTCCAGTCGGCGAACGGCTTGTCCGCGAGCGGAGCGAACGCGGGCGTGCCCTCCTCGCCATAGCGCGCGTGCGAGAGCCCGGCGGCCGCGACCACGATATCGACGCCGCCCAGCTCCGCGACCATCCGCTCGACCATCGCGTCGACCTGCGCCTCGACGCTGGTGTCGACCTGATGCGCGATCGATTTGCGGCCGAGCTTGCGAACCTGCGCGGCGGTTTCCTCCGCGGCGGCGAGGTGGCGATCCGCGATGAAGACGTTGGCGCCCTCTTCCGCGAAGCGGATCGCGGTCGCGCGGCCGATTCCGCTCGCCCCGCCGGTGATCAGAGCATTTTTGTTTTCGAGTCGAAGTGCCATGAATCGAACTCCTGTGCAGGATGGCGCGACGCGCGTGCAAACGCGCATCCCGCGTTGGCGATAGCGCATCGCGCGCTTCTATCGGCTAGTTACCACGCATCGCGGCACGCCCGCCAGCCGCGCGCGCGTCGAATGAGCGGGCACTCATCTGCTTCTCGAATGCGCGGGGCGCAGGTGGACGCCAGGTCGGCGGCTCCGTGCGCGAGAGCGAGGAAGAGCGCAGCCCGAATTCGCTACCCGGCGTTGCGGGGACCTACCCGCTGAGCAAAACCGACTTTGGCGAACCCGGGACGCGCCGGATTACCTGCCTGACCGATGGCTCTACGCTGGAAGAACAGGTTCTCGAACGCCAGCAAACGAAGGGCGCCTATCACTTCCGCTACGTCGTCTGGAACTACACGACCGCGCAGGCGAGACCCATCGTGTATGGCGTCGGGGACTTTCTCTATAGCGCGACAGGCCCTGCCCGCACCCACGTGCACTGGACCTACGCGTTCCAGCTCAATCGCGGCCGGTTTCCCGGGTATCTCGGAAGCCTCGGCGATTTTCTGTTTCGCATGAGCTTCCTCGACCGCCAATATGCGGAGATGATGCGAGGAACATTGAACGGCTACAAAAGCGACGCGGAGCGCAGCCCCGGATCGTGAAAGCAGGTGTACGAGCCGCGCTCGCGATCTACTTCGCGACCGCGCTGGGCGCAGGGGAACTATGAGACCGTCGAGAAGGTCTTCCGGATCGGCGCTACCCTTTCCCTTCGCCGAAAGTTTGGCCGGAGAGCGCTAGAGCGGCGGCTGATAATATACACGGCGGTTTCAGGTCGAGTATGTGATCTGCCAATCGGAGGAGGGAATCAGCGCGGTACTATTCATCGGCAGCATCGATATGGCGTTAGGCAAAGCGAAGCGGGAGCACGCAAAAGGCAAGCCGGTGCGAACGAAATCCAGCTAGAGCCTCTTCGCTGTCAAGTACTCTGCAATGGCTTCCTCCGTTGGAGGAGGCTTGAGAGTTCTCGCGTAGGACAGAATTACGCGGCGCTTTACGTTCGGTGTTACGGGAGGATTAACTTTCGATAGATCGTCAAGTATTCCATCGAGAGTATGTTGGTCAGATGCGGGCAGCGGCACGCAAGCTCAACGCCCAATATGTTCTTCGTGTAAGCGTCGAACGAATTCCTTCGCAAGCTCGGGCCCAACCAGATTAGGGAGATGCTTATCCTCCCATGCCTTCGAACCGTCCTCAATGGCCTTGTGAACTAGATCGCGAGCTTGATCACGTCTGTCTGGGGGCAGCGTATTAAGAATCTCCAATTCGATTGCTCGGTCTCTAAATCGGAGAGCATCTGCATACCGCATCGTTTGCTCCTTTTCCCAAGTCAGTAAGCGGGAAAACGTAACCCATACCCCACTTAAAAGAGCATACGCTAATGCAAAACGTATGGATACAGCCGACGCAAACCAGACACTTCTGCGGTCGAAAGCTTTCTGCCAATTTGGCCAGTTGGTTGTCAGAAACTGAAGCCAAACATGGAGATCCTCGGCGGTATTGTCTGAAATCACTTTTTCAAGAGAATACAACAAGATCCCGAAGAATATAGGCAGTAATACGAGGAAAATGCGCGTCCGCTGAGATAATTTTATCCCCATTTGCGTCCCGTATTCAGCGGGGCTTATCCTATGACATGGCCGTCTTCATCGCCACTGAGCATACTTTGCCCGGATCAAGGGCGGGAAAATACTTAGCGCACAATTGTTCGCCACACAGTTCGCGGCGTGAACTCGTCTCTTATAAGTCAGAATGAAGTTTCATCGTCTCCTGTGGCAGCGTCGTTCTCCAGTCCGAAATCCTCAGGCGGTTCCTCGCTTTCAAGATCAGTCAGCGCGACAGGCCCTGCCCGCACCCACGTGCACTGGACCTACGCGTTCCAGCTCAATCGCGGCCGGTTTCCCGGGTAACTCGGAAGCCTCGGCGATTTTCTGTTTCGCGTGAGCTTCCTCGACCGCCAATATGCCGAGATGATGCGGGGCACATTGAACGGCTACAAGAGCGACGCCGAGCGCAGTCCCGGATCGTGACAAAAGCGGTCGCCGTAAGATTGTAGACGACTTGTAAAGCCGTAGAAGTCTGCGCGCGCGCAGTTGATACGTACGGCTCAGCAGAGAGGGCGGAGGACTACCAATCCTGGGGCCGTGGGTTCGAATCAAGTAGGGGCGCCAATAAATACTTGAAATTATTCACCAAAAATGACGGCCAAAGAATCGGACGGCAACGCTTAGATTTTATGTAGACGGCACGTGGACGCGGGAAGCAAAACGAAAGGAGCCGCAGTGCGTCTCTCCGATGTCTGAGCGGCTGGCGTTCTTATGTTCGTCCGAGGTTATGCGATTTGTGCTCGCCAACGCTGAGACGTGGTGGTTGCGGATTGCATGCTTCCCGCGGCGCTCATGGCCGGCGAGCTAAGCCGGATATTTGCTTTCATGCCGTGCCGGGCAAATGTCGAACAAATGCCCATGCCGGCTGTTTCGCCGCCGGATACACAAAATAGCCAGACAGAAGGGAGTCGGAGCATAGGAGAACTCTCATGACACTCAATGCTGGAATACTTGTCATCGGCTCTCTGTACTGGGGCATCGAGCCTCACCGTATAAAATGGCGCAAGGCCCGACTGGACTTGAATGGAGAGTTCTATGTGAGCGCGCCTATCCGCTACGGGCGAAAATCCTGCAAGCGCAGTAACACATATACCATGGTCTTTTCGCAACTGTGTCAGCGAAATAACGAGTGGGGCCAGGCGATAGTCATCCCGTGTCAGCAGCAGCCGATGTCTTCTTATGATCACTTGATACTCGAGGCGAAACAACTCTGGTGGGCTGAGCAATCCAACGATCCTGGGGAGTCCGATGTCGGAGTGGCGAAAAATTGGGGATGTGTGGCGCTCCTGATCAATCCGAAAGGGCAAGGGCTGCCGCCTGCCTGGCATGACGAGTGGAGAAAGACGGTTCACGAAGCCGGACAGCCCTATGGCAGATTGAAGTGTGCGACCGGAGAAATACCGATAGTGGACGCAAGCGGATTTCTTAAGATCGATTGGCCGAAGACCGTGGATAGCGCCAAATCTTCCCAGCTCCAGGCGCTCGACCTGCTCTTGGCAACAGCCAATGAGCCGTGCCTCGTGCAGGGGCAATATCCAACTCCTGAGACGGTCGCGAATGCCTGGATCAAAGCCCCAAAGGAGGCGCGCTACTTTCGGCAGAACCAGAAATACGGAATCGAGACCTTCCAAGACAAATCGATAAATGCACTGCTGAGCGCCGCTGGAGTGCCATGAGTTCTGCGTCCGATAGATTTATCCGAGCAGCCCCTCTGGCCGACCGGAATATCAAGCCGACCGGGAGAGCTGAGCGGCATCCAAAAACTGTCCGGAGGCACCGATAATTAATCGGGTGACGCGGCGCGAGTTCGTGAAGAAGGTCGCGTCGGAGCCGTGCTCGCGGCCTTATCAGGCCGCGTCTTCCTTTGCGCGACGCGAGCGTTCGCGGCCAGCATCGATAAGCCTTACTCGCCAAGGCATGTTTAATGCCTGGCGGTTTTGATTGGAGCGGCGAGCAGAGGCGGCTTTGTGTTTGTCGTTAAGCCGATAGCTTTCCGAATTGATCGCGACGATGGTCGAGTGGTGCACTACGATTTTTTTTCGCGTAAGCTTCCTCGACCGCCAAGATGCCGAGATGATGCGGGGAACATTGAACGGCTACAAAAGCGACGCGGAGCGCAGTCCCAGATCGTGAACTCGGTCGGCTAAGATTGTAGGCGACTTCATCGACCGGCCAACCTGAGACACGACTGACCCACGTAAGCGATGTCTGATTCGGAGGGCGCACGAGGGGAACTTCCCGCTCGTCAGTCTGTTTAACCCGGATTTCCATTTTCCAAGTTGACTACCAAATTGACAAAAAGTCCTAATGGATGCCGATTTGGAGCCGACAGAGGGTGGGCCCTGAGATGAACTCGCTACCTCGACGCTTTCCCATGCACCCGACGACGCGAGCGGTTTCGGACCGATTGTTGCGAAAACCGACGTCGATGCCGTAGTCGGACGGAAGAGTATTCTTGACCAAAATGGTCAACTCAATTGGGGTAGCCGCTCTTACCTGAGATCTTTGGATTCTCGAACCCGCCGAGGGCCTGGCTGTCTGACCATCGCCAAGCATTAGCCGTTCGAGCGGCGGACTTCTTTTCGCTGATTCAGGCTACACTTGGACGCCCTGCTCGCGAAGAAATACGGCCAGCCGGCTCACGGGTAGCGCAGTTATAAAGTTGTAGCTGCCCGAGACGGATTCAGCGAAGCGCAGCACGCCGTCGCCTTCGAAAGCGCCCGCAAACCTCAACACTGGATATCTGCTGACGTAGTCGCGGATTTCGCCCTCCACCAGCCGGCGAAAGTTGATCTCCGAGATTTCGACGGTCGACAGCATTCTCCTCGTATCTGAACGGATCACGGTAAGCGACGTCACGAATTGGAACGCACTGCCGGAAAGCTCACGGAGGAATTCCACCGCTTCATCGTTGCTTCGCGGCTTCTCGAAAATCTTTGCGCCTTTCGCTACCACCGCGTCGCCCGAGACCACGACCGCGTCCTGAACGGTGCTTACAACTTTCCACGCTTTCGCTTCCGCGAGCTTTTTCGTCAGCGCGGCAGGGTCGGAGTCCCGGATCGACTTTTCGTCGATCGCGCTCGGACACACCACGTAAGTGAGCCCAAGGATGTCAAGTGCTCGTCTTCGCGATTGCGATTCAGATGCAAGAACAACTCTCATTGGCTGTCACCTCTCGCGTTGAACAAAGGTCCCTCTTTCTGCTCCAATTGGCAGCCCTCAATTGTTCTGCTGTGGAGCGAAGCCGGATCGCCTGCAGGGACGCTATCTCGATCTTATAACTTGCAGTTGCGACTGTGCATCGCGCGTGCAATATGGCGCGAAGCGAAGGCCGACATTTAGAACTTTCCTCAAAGCGGGCCACCGCAGTTCACAGCAGCGCAAATGCAAGCGCAGGTCAGCAGGCGCTTTGGTCTGTTCACCGCGTTTACCGGTTTAGGCTACGCTGCCGCGGGCACCGGTTTTTCTCCCTCCTTCGACTTGGCGCAGGCCGCGCAGGCGATGATTATTCCGGACTTCGTTCTGAAGAACGTTACGCTGGCCGAAGCGGGGTGTTTTTGCATCGAGGTGCCATCGACAGTACGGAACCGGGAGCAACGGAAGCTCGATCCGCGATTCATTCTACGCAATGGCGGCGATGGGTCTTGCGTACGAGTGAATCGCCTGGCTGACAGCGAAGGAGACCAGGCAGTCGAGAGGTCTGACGATCGATTAGAGCCAGCCCCCTTAAGAGGCTGTTGCAACTCTCGGAGACTGTAACAATCTGCACAACCGCGGATCACTGCGCGAGCAGCCGTTCGAGCTTGTGCATCTGCGCGCCCTGTTTGACGAGTTGCCAGTCGCGCTCGATGGTGAGTGGAGAATCACTTGGGAGCGACCACGCGGGTTTGGCGCCGTTCTCCGCCGTCACCACAACGGTATCGATAAGCCCGTTCGACTCGTCGATCAGTTGTCGAACTTCCAGCGCATCACGATTGGCATGGGCGCGGAAGAGCGCGTTGAGGGTTGCGGTCAGCGGCGCGAAGGTCTGCACAAACGCACTCATCGGAGCCTCTTCGCGAGTGCTGATGTCGCGACGCGCCCGGATTTGAACGATTACGATCTTGTGCAGCCGCTCCCGGTACAACTGCAGCGCGTCCCAGCTCCAGTTTACGGCTGCTTCGACGGCAAGACTGTCATAATAGCCGCCATCGCAGATGTGGAGCTGGCTCGGCTGGCTCCCATCAACACGGCCTTGATCCGCGTAGCGCGCACTGGCAACCGGGCTGGCCCATGCGAACGAGCTGGACAGCCGGACGGCCGTCACCAGGTCGATGTCTGCGCGGCCGTAACCCGAATTGTCATTGCCGAAGAGAACCGCCTGAAAATAGGACGGTATGTCGACGGTGCTGAACAGCAGGGGTTGCCCGGTCTCGACGATAGTCGCGCCAAAGACGGTCGCCGGGAGCCAGCCGCTCTGAGCGGCGGCACGCCAATCGGAAAGCCGTTCTGTGATCAGATGTTGCGCGCCGCGCATCAGCAGCGTGTGGCTCCAGCTTCGCTCGATTGCCCAACCGCGGTCATCGGCGGTGGAATCCGCGAAAGGAACCAGAAGCCAGAGGAGCTCGTTCTGCGCGACGCTCTGGGCGATGCTTTCGGTGCTGGACTTCTGTGCGGCTTGATTGATGAAAGGCAGTTGATCGAGAGGCGGCGCGCCCAACTCCGGATCGTACGACACGACAAAATACAGCAAGCCAAGACTGCCGCCCGAGACGCCGCTCACCAGGCGCACGGAATGGATGAAGTCGGTGCCGAGTTCCTCTTCCATCCCGGTCAGCACTCTTGCCGTCCATGCCGCCGCTTGAAGGCCGCCGCCGCTGGCGCAAACCACCACCAGAGTCGGCTTGTGGCCCGGCGCACGGCGTTCTTCCTGCCGTAGCCATGGATCGACGGCGGCCCTCAAGTCGGTGGGCGCAGAGCATTCGTGGGCGCTCGACGCATCGCCGGTATTGGTGCACTTCGCGTGCGTGATCGTGAAGTAATTTCTCTCATGGCTGGTGAGATGCGGGGTCACGATCCACAGCCCCGCGATCAGGAGGACCGGGATTCGATATCGATCGAAGAAGAACGACAGAGAGGCGAGAAAAAGCGTGATCATGATAATCCCGATCGTGAGGTACGCCATGGTCGGGAGCAGCGTCATGTGCCGGTTGTGCGCTATCAGCCAGTTGATGTGGCGATTGGAGAGAATGCAGCCGCTCATCGCCGCGCCCAGCAATACGAGAATCCACACCGGTCCCGGCAGCACGCGGCCGCTGGCGTAATCGATGTAGCCGGCGCCGAGCGCTCGCGGGACGCGGCGCAGACGATGTGGCGGCAGCAGGATCCGGGTGGGCCAGCTCATCGCGTCGAGGCTCTGAATGAACCTGGGAACCCATAGTCGAGAAAGCAACAAGTTTGCCGGCAGGTCGGGGGGTATCATCAACTGCCGCGTGATCGTTAGAGCCAGAAGGCCGAGGAAAGCGACGCCCACTCCCGCGGCCACATAGAGAGCGGCTAACTTGAAGTCGCTGTTCGCAAGCGTCATGCGCACGAGCATCGGCAGCGCCAAAGATGAAGCGATGGGCAAACGCCACCGCAGCAGCCAGGAGGGCAGCGGGAGCCGTGGCACCGCGAAGCGCCGCGACGCACCATCGAGTATCACCAGGCCGGTGAGCATGCAGGCCCATGCGGCGAACATCACGAAGGGAGTGACGGCGAAGACCTCGCGGTAGCTGAGATCGAAGGTGCCGGGTATCCATTGCGATTCGAACCGCGGCAACAGAACGATCACCAGCGCCATCAAGAGTGGGAAGCGCAGGAAGCAACCGTATTGGACCAGGAGCGGCAGCCGCCTGCCGAACAAAGCCGCGGCCACGCTCGCGACGATTGCGAAGCCGACGAAAGCCCAGACCATAGTCGATAACCACCCCGAACCCGACTTGTACACCGAGACTTGAAATTATTACAAGATGTTCTATCAGGATTCCAGTGAGCGGAGATTCTTTTCGTGTTCTCGGAGCTGTAGGCTCTCGGTGAAGGAGTCGATCAAAATGATCAAACTGTTCTACGCTCCCCGCACCTGCGCACTCGCATCGCACATCGCCCTGGAGGAAGCGGGCGCTCAGTATTCGACGGTGCGGATGAACTTCGCAGCCAACGAGCAGCGCGGCCCGGCGTATCTAGCTATCAACCCCAAAGGCCGGGTGCCGGCATTGGTCACCGACCGAGGCATCCTGACCGAGACGCCGGCCATCCTCGCGTACATCGCGCAAAGCTTTCCGCAGGCGGACCTGGCGCCAGTCAATGACGCGTTTGCATTTGCGCAGGTGCAGGCCTTCAACAGCTACCTGTGCTCCACGCTGCATGTCGCCCATGCGCATCGCGTGCGCGGTCATCGATGGGCCGACGACGAGGCTGCGATCGCCGCGATGCAGCGCAAGGTGCCGCAGTCGGTCGGCGCGTGTTTCGATCTCGTCGAGCGTGAGATGCTGAAAGGGCCGTGGGTGATGGGCGAGGCTTACACCATCTGCGACCCCTACCTGTTCACGGTCGCGCAGTGGCTGGAAGGCGATGGTGTTGACCTGACCCGCCTGCCCAAGGTGATCGATCACCGGCGCCGCATGTCCGAGCGGCCCGGTGTTCGCAAAGTCGTCGCAGAGGAACTCGCCTGAAGTAGCACAGGAGCCCGGCCGGACCTGCTGGCTGCGGCGGCGGTCGCGCTATCTCGACGCGTAACGGCGAACCTCCTCCTGCCACTTGTCGCCGAACACCAGGATCATCACCTGGTGATTGATGCCCTCGTCGTGGCTCAGGCTGCGTATCGAGCCGCCGCCCTCGACCGCGAGCACTTTGTATGCGATCTGAGTTTGCCTTGCGAATTCAGGAAGCGGCCCGATCTTCGCTGTCGGGTCTCGATGAATCTTCATCGAAAATTCGTGCTCGAAGCGCTCATGCTCCTCTTCTGTCACATCGACGCCGCTCAGCGTGCCGTTGTTGCGCCTGAAATTCCGGATGAGCGCGAGCAGCGGCGCGAAGTCTTCTTTTTCGGGCGGCGAGTCGCCGATCAGCACGATCACCTTGCGCGCGTAGGGCTTCCAATCCATCTTGGTGATCGCCGCCTGAACCCCGCCGAGCGTGTTCTCCTGCCACTCGCCGCCGCCCCTGGCCTGAATCGAGCCAAGAAACGCTTGCAGTCTGGCGGTCGAGAGCGTCAGCGGCTGTATGTCGAGTGGATCGCCCTTGCCACCGAACACGACGACGCCGACGCGCGCGATCGGAACCAGATGCCGAACCCGGACTGCGAGCTGCGTCATTCGCGCCTTCACATCGGCCATCACGAAGTCCATCGACTTGGTGCCGTCGATCACCAGCACGATATCGAGACCCTTGCGGCGCAAATCCAGGATAAACTCCGGGAAGCTCGCGTCGTCGCCGGCTCCAGGGTGGAGATTCAGGAACTCGCCGAGGTGGCGGCCGATATCGATTCCGGTGTCGGATGCCGTACCGGCGACTGCGCTGGAATTCGCGAGCAGCTTGTTGACGTCCGTCTGCTGCGGCAAATCGTCGGATGATTTGGTTGTGAAATCAGGCATCGTTTCGTCAGGTATCTCGAGGCGCTCGGCGTCCTCGAATGGGCGAACGGATCCTGGCTCCATGGTGACAAGGATCAGGTCACGCGCGCGGGTCTCATGCACGGCGATGATGAGCGCGAAAATGATCGCGAGATGGATCGCGATCGAAATCGAAAATGGGCCGCCGACAAAAAAGGCCGCGCTGCGAAGCCGCGGCCGCATCGACGCAGCGACGGGAAGGCCGCGAAGCCGGCTCCATCCAAAGGCCAAGACCAGTATCGAGCCAACCAAGGCCAGGCAGGCAATCAAAATCGAAATCATCTCATCCTCCTTTCAACCTTCGCGCTTCGCGCCAGCGTTGGGACGCTCCCAGGGTCGACCCAAGCGTCGCCGAAACTAAGATCGTAGGAGGGGAACTTTCTTGCGATTTATTTTAGCGCGTACGGAAGGTCTGGTTGGCCGGCCAGCGAGAAAGCCCGGCTCATTGACTGCTGGCGGGGGAATTGAGGCCGCGGCTGAAGGCGGCGACCTGGTTCTGCCACTGCTCGCCGAAGGCCAGGATCAGCACCTGCTGGTTGATGTGCGAGTCCTTGGTCAGCGATTTCATCGCGCCGCCACCCGCGTTCGCGAGCACCTTATAGGCGGCCCGGGTCTGCTGGTAGAACTCCGGCAGCGGCGAGATCTTCGGCGGCTCCTCGCGATGTACCTTC
>DATDGX010000075.1:0-17120 GCA_036521875.1 Binataceae bacterium (SeqCode) | reverse complement strand
GATGATCTTATTCAAGCCGCCGGATTTCGTCTCGAACGACTTAGCGCCGGGTACCAGAAGTTCGCTCCGCGCCCATTTTCTTTCTTTTACGAAGGCAGCGCTCGGCCGGTTTGAAAACGCGAGCGATGTCAGCCTGCACTTCTTAAATGCGAATGATCCACGAACTTCCGGGGAATTCATGAATTCGGAGATTGGCCGTATCAGCCTGGTCCTCAGAGCAGGGTTCCTTTCCTCAACGCGCGCTCTTTTATGATCGCAAAGAACACCGGCACCAGTATGAGCACATGAATCGTCGAGGTAATCATGCCGCCCACGATTGGCGCGGCGATGGGCTTCATCACGTCGGAGCCGATGCCGCTCTCCCATAGAATCGGCGCGAGACTGAGCATCACCACTGCAACCGTCATGAGCTTGGGCCGCAGCCGCTGGACTGCGCCCTCGATCACCGCCGCTTCGACGCCTTCGTGAGTGAGCGCGCCGGCGGCGATGTGACGATTCAGGGCTTCGTGAAGATAGATCACCATGACGACGCCGGTCTCGACTGCGATTCCGAACAACGCGATGTACCCGACCCATACGGCGACGCTGAAGTTGAAGCCCATCATGTACTGGAGCAGCAGGCCACCGGTCATCGCGTACACGGTCGGAAGAATGAGTACGATCGATTCGGTCACCGACTGGAAGAGCATGTAGAGCAAGACAAAGATCAGGAGGAAGACGATCGGCAGGATGACCGTCAGGCGCTTTCGCGCGCGCAACTGGAACTCGTACTCTCCAGACCATTTCAGAGTGTACCCGGCCGGCAGATGGAGCTGTTGATCGAGCATCCGCTGGGCGGCGTTAACGTAGCTGCCGTAGTCCGAGGTCGCGAGGTCAACATAGACATAGCCGGTCAACAGCCCGTCCTCGTCACGTATCATCGATGGCCCCGGGCTCAAGTCTATGCGCGCAACCTCGCCGAGCGGAATCTGCGCTCCCGTCGGCGTCATGATCAGTATTCGACCAAGCGCGTTGAGGTCGTTGCGATAGTCGGCGAGATAGCGAACGTTTATCGAGTAGCGCTCGCGGCCCTCGACGGTGGTCGCGATATTCTCGCCGCCCATGCCGGAGCTGACCGCCCGCTGCACGTCTCCGACCGTGAGACCATACCTGGCGGCGACGGCGCGGTCGACAGTAACGTTGATGTAGAACCCCTGAGAAACTCGTTCGGCGAAAATTCCCCGGGTACCTGGAAGGGAACCAAGTATTTCTTCTATCTGAGAACCGATCTGCTGAATCCGATCGACATCGGGCCCCTGAATTTTGAGTCCCACCGGAGTTTTGATTCCGGTCAGCTCCATGTCGAGCCGGTTCTCGACTGGCATCGTCCATGAGTTAGAGAGACCCGGGAAATGAAGCCGGTCGTCCATCTCGGCGATGAGCTGATCGTAGGTCATGCCCTTTCGCCATTGGTCGCGCGGCTTGAGCATGATCGTCGTGTCGTACATGTCCAGCGGCGCGTTGTCGGTCGCGCTGTCTGAACGTCCGACCGAGCCGAAGACACTCTCGACCTCTGGAAACGTGCGGATGATCTGATCCTGCTTCTGCATCAGGTTCACCGCCGAGCTGATTGATATGCCGGGCAGGGCGGTAGGCATGTAGAGACTCGATCCCTCATACAGCGGTGGCATGAACTGACTGCCGATCTTGAAGAGCAGTGGAATCGTAAGCAGCAGAAAAATCACGTTGGCCGCGATCGTCAGGGCGCGATGACGCAGGCACCATCGGATCACTGGCAGATAAATCGCCTGGAAGAAGCGCGAGATGGGATTGGCTTCCTCGGGGCGGAGGCGTTTCCCGCGGATGAAGAGGACCATCAGCACCGGGACCACCGTGATAGCCAGAATTGAAGAGAAGGCGATCGCGAAAGACTTGGTGTAGGCCAATGGCCGAAACATCCGTCCCTCCTGCGATTCGAGCAGGAACACCGGCAGGAAGGAGACGACAATAATAATCAGCGAAAAGAAGATCGGCCTGCCAACCTGTTTCGCAGCCGATAACAGGATTCGCTGCCGCTCGGGTTCCGATACCGACTCGCCTTTGAGCGAGGCCTGGTGCTGCGCCTCCGACAGGTGCCGATAGCCGTTCTCGACCATCACGATCGAGGCGTCGACCAGCACACCTATAGCCAGCGCCAAGCCGCCCAAGGACATGATGTTGGAGCTGATCTGCAGATAGTACATCGGGATGAACGTCGCGATGACCGCAATTGGCAGCGCAAGTATCGGGATCAGGGCGGAACGCAAGTGAAAGAGGAAAACGATGATCACGAGACTTACAATGATGGCCTCTTCGAGCAGATCGCGTTTCAGTGTGTTGATGGATTCCTGAATGAGTCCCGAGCGGTCGTAGCCAGCGACGATTTCGACACCGCGCGGCAGAGTCATTTGAATACGAGCGAGTTTATGCTTGACCCCATCGATGACAGTCAGAGCATTCTGCCCATAGCGCATCACCACGATCCCGCCGACCGTCTCTCCGTCGCCGTTCCACTCAGCCGCACCCTCGCGAAGATCGGGTCCCAGGCTGACCACGCCCAAGTCCCTAATCAACACCGGAGTGCCGTTGTTGGTCGCGACCGAAATGTCCTCTAGGTCTGAAACCGAATGGACGTAGCCGAGGCCGCGGATCATGTAATCCGCTCCTGACATCTCGAGCACGCGCCCCCCGACCTCGCCGTTGCTATCGCGGATCTTATCGATCACCGTTTCCAGCGGGACCTTGAGCGCCAATAACCGATTTGGATCGAGCTTGACCTGGTACTGCTTGACGAAGCCGCCGATAGTCGCGACCTCCGAAACCCCCGGCACGGTTTCGAGCGCATAGCGCACGTTCCAGTCCTGCAAGCTACGCAGGTCGGCCAGACTGTGAGTATGACTCTTATCGACCAGAGCGTATTCGTATACCCAGCCCGCGCCGGTGGCGTCCGGACCTATCGCGGGACTTACGCCAGCGGGAAGCTTGCCGGTTATCTGCTGAAGGTATTCCAGCACCCGGCTCCGCGCCCAATAGATGTCGGTGCCGTCTTCGAACACGACGAACACATATGAGTCGTTGGGCATCGTCTGCGCGCGAACCGCCTTCACATGCGGCGCCGCAAGCATCGCGGTGACAATCGGATAGGTCACCTGGTCCTCGATAAGATTGGGCGGCTGCCCCATCCATTCGGTGTGGATGATCACCTGGACGTCGGAGATGTCCGGCAGCGCATCGAGCGGGATTCGATTGAGCGACCAGACCCCTGCGAGCACCAGCGCCAGCACGCCGAAGAACAGCAGGAAGCGGTTCGCATTGCACCAGTCGATAGTTCGCTCGATCATGCCGCTTACCTCACATCGCCATGGAGCCGCTTGCTGACACGTCGATCTGCCTGGTCGCGATCGTCCGGCCGCCCTTCGTCGCGACAATTGTCAGGCTCCAGGTGCCACCGCTAGGCAGTTCGATATTCGCGGCGTAAGTGCCGTTCCCGCGATCGTCGGCAAGGCCTTGCGCGCGCATCGCCGTCATTCCCATCGCCGGCATCGCCGCCATGTAGAAGGAAACCGTCACTTTCGCGCCTGTGAGCGGCGCGCCTTTCGAATCGCGAAGCGTCACGATCATTTCGTTGTGGCCGCGCACGAGAGGATTGGGATCGCTCGTGAATGCGATCGTTGCTTGCGCCGCGAACTGCTCCGCTTGTCCAGCGGCATTCGCGCCCACGCCCGGCGGAGGCGGCACGAACGCTCCCGCGGCAGCCTGGAGTTGGCTCTCCGAGTCGATCAGAAAATTCGCGGAGCTTACGATCTGCTGGCCCGGCGCGAGTCCTTTGAGCACGATGAAGTCATCGCCGACATGCTGTCCCAACTCCACCTCAACTGGAGTGAGATAGCCGTCGCCGCGGTCTACGAACGCGACGTTGTGCGTGCCTGTGCGAAGAACCGCGGTGTCCGGAATGACAGTCTGCTCGCCCATCGGGAGGTCCAGCGCAACGTGCGCGAACATTCCCGGTAGGAGCTGGCCCTTTGCGTTATTGAACTCGCAGCGGACCTTGGCGGTGCGCGTCATCAGGTCGATCTGCGGCTGGATGAAGTCGACGCGGCCGTCGAAGCTCGTGCCGGGATAGGCGTCGACCGTAACCGTTGCAGGATCGCCGGGACGGACCTTGCCAAGCTCGTCCTGAAACACCGCCGCATAGATCCACACCTTCGACAGATCGGTGATCGTGAACAGGCGCGTGTCCGGTTGCACGTACATGTTGGGCAGCGCGTTGCGCTCGACGATGTATCCGCTCATGGGCGAATCGATCTCGACGGCGCGGCGCACAGTGCGCTCGCGTTCCAACCGTGCGATCTCGCGCGGCGCCACTCCCCAGAGCTTGAGCCGTTCCGCAGCGGAATCGACCAGCGCTGAGGCGTCGGTGGTTACATCCGCGACTGCGCTGTCGCCGACGCGCTTGCGGGCATCGAGGGCGAGCAGATATTCGTTCTCGGTGCTCACGAGGTCCGGGCTGTAAATCGTAAACAATGGCTCGCCCCGGCGGACGTATTGATAGGTCGAGTTCGCGAACACTTGTTCGATCCATCCGGCGAAGCGGGTTTGCACGTAGCCTTGCAGCCGTTCATCGGTTTCGACGGTCCCGGTGGTATCGAGGCGATCGCTTACGTCCTTGCGCACCACGGTCGCGAATTTGAGTCCGATCAATTGGCGCCGCTCCGGCGTGATCCGGATTGGTGCGAGTGGGGAATCCGCTCCGCAAGCGATTGGCGCCGCAACGAACAAAAGAAATTCCAGCGCCACCAGGATTGTGCCGAGTCGCCATTGTGATGAGACGTAATTCATTTTCGGTCACCGATTACTTGCTGGAGTTTGGCTATCGCGATCTCGTGGTCGGCAATGCTGCGGTAGTACTCCTGTTTGAGGCTCTGCAAATCGAGAACCGAGGAGAGCAGCGTCTGGAAGTCGACCTTGCCGACGCGATATGCGGACATCGCCGAGGCCTGCGACGTTTCAGCCTGTGGGATCAGGCCGTCGCGATAGATCGAGAGCACTCGCTCCGCGGTGCGCATCGCGATCAGGCTGCTTTCGGCGTCGGAGGAAACCTGCAGTTGAGTAGCTCGGGTCTGCTCGCGCGCGGACTCAGCTTCAAGCGCAGCCTGCTCGATCGCGGGGGTTTGCTTGCGCCAGAAATAGAGCGGCACCTTCGCGCCCAGGTTCAGCATGTAGTAGTCGCGAAATCCGGGACCGGTCTTTTCGAACGAATAACCGACGGTGAAGTCCGGCCAATAGCCCTGTCGCGCCAGCTTCAATGCTTCCGCGCCGCGCGCCTCCATCGCGCGACCGGCGGCGAGGTCGGGAGAACCGCTGTCCGTTAACCGCGCGAGCTGCGAAGCGTCGAGCTGCAGATGCGTTGCTTCGACTTCGCCAATTTCGATGTTCGGCGAATCGGGATCGCGTCCAAGGATCTGCTTGAGCTCGAGCTGTTCCTGGTCCTCCTCCTGATGGTGCATCGCGTGCTCCTTCAGGATCTCGGTGCTCTGAAGCTGCGCTTTGATCAAGTCCTGCTGGAGACCCTGACCGACGCGATATCGGGTCTCTGCAATCTGTTGGATCTGTCTAAGCTCCTCCTGGTTGCGATCGAGGATCGCCAGCGTCTTCGCGTGATAGAACAGCTCGAAGTAGATCTCCTTGACCTTCTCCGCGACTTCACGCTGCGCAGATTCATAGCGATGCCTGGCGTACTCGGCATCTCTTTCCGCCTCGGACTTTTGCAGGCGAAGTTTTCCCGGACCCGGGATGTCCTGGGAGACACCGAACCCGGTGTAATAAAAGTCGCTGCTCTCATAGCCCGAGAATGGTTGCGGACTTCCGACCGTGAAGTGCTGGAGCGACACCTGTGGATCGGGGAGGGTCGCGGCCTGAATCGGCACTTTCGTTTGCGCCTGCCAGTGGCTCCGCGCCGCGAGGACAACCGGGCTGCGGGACAGGGCTTCATCGACGAGCGCGCGCAGTCGATCGGAGCTGGCAGGTGTGGCAGTCCCGGCGCCAGGTTCGGCGGCTTCCTGATAAGTCGCGAGCGCGCCACTATTCTGTGCGTGTGCTGACGACGAAATCCCGATCAGAATTGCGACAACGCTCAGGGTTGCTAAGTCTCGCGCCGCTATGCGGCGAATGCTTGCGTATAACATTTCAACAAATCCAGCCGTCCAGCCGCGAGTTGTCGCGGCATAGGCGCGTCTCCGCAGGTTTGAAGACCCGCGTCTCTCTGCCGATCGTATCGGCAGATGTTTTTTCGGATTGTCGCGAGCGAGCAGCACGCGAGCGTCCACGGCGGATGCGACGCATCCGCTCTTCAACTCACGCGCTTACCGAAGGCTCAGATCTGACGGGAACAGAGAAGTGCTAACGAAAGGGGATTGCCGGGCGGCGAGCACCAATGACTGATGGAGTTATTTCGAGGAGGTGAAAGCGCCGCGATCAGGGCACTGGTGGGCAGACTACGGAGTGATTCAAAATGCTGTCCGTCACGAGCCTGGTTGGTCGTCTTATCCGGAGTCGCCGGCGCCTGGCAGCAACTCAACTGATTCACCGTCGCGCTCCTCGAACAATTCGCGCCGCAGCAAGCCGTTGTGGAACACGCCGTCGCCGACGGCACACTCAGGCTGAGGGGAATCAGCACTGCGACGAGGATTGCGACGAGAAAACGCACGGCTGTAACGATAGTCCACCTGCGCTAGACAGACAATCTGCCATATTTTCCAGAACGTGCGAGTCGGCCCGGGTCGCCGACGGAGTTGTCACCGCTCAGTTCGAACGTCGCGTCCTCCGACCCGGATCCGCAGCGCTCGCACTTTTTGCGGGTGTCAGCGCTACTGCAGCCTCCGTGGTAAGCAGCAAGAAGGTGAGCGTTTCCTGTAGATACAGGGTCACGGCCGCGTCGGTATGGTTCGAATATCCGATCGACACGTCCTGGCCGACCTGTAGATCGAAGTCGCCGCCGCGGGTGGTAAGGACAAAGGCGCCTGCGATCGCCGGCGCCCAGATAATTTCCTCGTTAACCAAGCGCTGGATGTGCTGAATCACCGGATAACCGTGATCGCTGGCTTCGCTCAACGCCGTGTAAGCGTCGGCACCCATCACTACCGAATAGGGACCGTTGACGCCGACCAGACGCAACTGGCTCAACGCCTCGGCGATCGCATCGGGATACTTGAGTACATCGACCGGCAGGGTCTTGACGGGATTGCTGGTCCCCTGGCGGATCCCTGCGATGCCGGCGGCCTGGTAGCCTTCGAAGACTGCGCGGTCTTCGGCAAAGGCGATTCGCTTGGCCGCGTCTTTTAGCGGCTGCCAATCCGAATCGTTCGCGCCCCGCTCGACGTCGTCGATCGCCTGGCGTTCCAATTCGAATGGAACCCGCAGCTCTACGAGGGCGTGAACCTGGCGCTGCCGGGCAACGATTCCCTCGCCAGGCGCGGCGATACTGCGCAGATGGCCGGTCCCGACTGCCGCGAAGGCGGCTCCGCCGGGCCCCTTGAGGTCCACTACCCGCCGTCCGGCGAGGTAGCGCTTGAGCGTGCGCGACGCCTCTTCCTCGATTTGAGACCAGGCGCTCTCCGAAATTGGCGCAAGCTCGCGATGCAGGTTATTCATGCCGGGATTCTCCTTTCAAAGAGCCGATGCGAAGGGAACCGTCGCTCGCAGGCTCGGAACGAGATGAGGAATCGGTTTCTGAAGCGGCGCCGGCGTTCGCGGCAACTGGTGCGTCGGGTGTCACGGCCTCCAGGAACGAGAGCGATGGCACGAAAAACAGGCCGCCAGTGACCGCGCGGCTGAAATCGAGCAGCCGATCGTAATTACCCGGCGGCCGTCCGACAAACATGTTCTGCAGCATCAGCTCGATAGTGCCAGCGGATCGAGCATAGCCGATGAAGTAGGTGCCGAACTCTCCCCCGCCTGCCTGGCCGAAGACCATGTTGGCGCGGAGGATTTTGATCTCCGTACCATTCTCCTCGATTGTCGTCAGCGCGTTGTGCGCTGAAGTCGGCTTGACCGCATCGTCCAACTCGACATCGGAGAGCTTGCTGCGGCCGATGATTCGTTCTTGCGCCTCGGTGGGCAGCGCATTCCACGCCGCCAGATCGTGCAGGTACTTCTGTACAATCACGTAGCTCCCGCCAGCGAAGGCGGGATCTTCGTCGCCAATGAAAACGGCGTCGAGAGCCGCCTGCTTCACCGGATTTTCCGTCCCGTCGACGAAGCCGAGCAGATCGCGGGCGTCGAAGTAGCCGAAGCCGTGGACTTCATCCGCCGCGGAAACTGCGTTGCCCAGGTTCATCATGATCAGCGACGCCAACTCGAAGCAGAGATCGTCTCGCTCGGCGCGGATGTGGAAAAGGAGGTCACCTGGTGTGGCAACGGCATCGCGCGACCCGGCGCGGATCTCGCGGAAGGGATGCAGTTGCGCCGGCCGCGGCTGTCCGAAGAGCCGGTCCCACGCTTCCATTCCGAAGCCGAGGACGCAGGACAGGTTTCCCTCCGGCGCGCGGAAACCCACGGCACGCAAGAGCTTGGGAAGGTCTCCGCATATCGAGCGGACTCTCGCCAGGCTCTCGTCACCCGGGTTAACCGTTGCGACCAGGAAGATCGCGGCGCGGGTGAGCGGCACGGCAACTGGCTGTGACGTGATGGGCGGCGCGTTGGCGCCCGCCGTGTTGGTCATCGAGTCTGCATTAGACATCGCGATTTACGCGTTAGCAGTTAACACCGGCATCGAGGACGCGGTCCTCAGTAGTTGGGCATTGCAGGCATCGAAGGCATCGCCGCCGGAATCTTCGAGGTCAAGCCGCTGGTGGCGTTGCTGACGGCGCACGAAGCCAGGATGTCGGTGGCGTGCTGCGCCACATAGCCTTGCAGCATGCTGGTCGCGCTCGGCAGCGGAAGGCTCGTGCTGCCGGCGAAGGTGGCGGCCGCGGTAGATATCACGGATGGGCTGCTCAAGACCGACGGCGCGGCAGTCGCGGGATTCGGCACCTGACTTCCAAGCGCCGAGCATAGCGCACTGTTCGCCGCCGTCTGCTGATCGCCGGTGAGCGCCGTGGCCGCTTGCTGCGCCGCTTGCGGCATCATCGAGCTGCCGGTGTCCTGCGCGCGCAGTCCCGCCGGATACGTGACGAGGACTGCCAACGCGGTTACGATAACTGCAAAGAAAGCCGATTGCCGAGACCACAGTGAGATAGACCATTGAGAAATCATCCTGGTGCGCCTCCGTCTGAGTTACTTCTATGAGCGATAAGCCTGTAAGACACTTAGCTAGGAGTGAATCTTTTCCTTTGCTTAGGTGCTCCTGAACTATCAGCCAGGGGTCAGACCTTTCTCAAGCCCTGAAGTTCCGAGCACCGTCTTCGCTACTTGTTGCTATATGACAGACGGTATCAACCCGTCTATCGCTTTAAGTGTATGGCAGACCAGGGCCGCTTCGAGCGATGCCGATCGCGACGGTCGTCATTCGCAGGCCGGGCCGCTATGCTGACGGTCTCATCGCGCGGTGATCGGAGTGAGTATGGATAGTAACGATTCGAAGCTGCAGGGCCGCACTTACGTTGCTCGCGAGCCCCTGCTGGTGACCGCCGAAAAGATCGCGAGCTTTTGCACCGCGGTCGGCGAGACCAATCCTCTCTATGTGAATCCCGCTGAGGCAAAGGCGGGGCCGTACGGTGGGATCATTGCGCCGCCTGGCTTCGTCGCGGGGTTTCATTACGCGGACAATGTCTTTAGTCAGATCCCGGCCTTCAGCCGCGGCGGACTCATGGCCGGCATCGACATCGAGTTCGAGGCTGTGATTCGCGCCGGCGACTTAATCCGGGTCTCGTCCGAAGTGAAGGAAACTTACGAAAAGACCGGGCGCACCGGGACAATGATATTCGCCGTGGTGCGCTCGACGCTTACCAATCAAAAGGGCGAGGTCGTCGCGCGCGTCGACCATCGCATGATGAACCGCCGCCGCTAGCCGCGCGACTCCGTACGCCTCGCATTCGCATCGAGTGGAAGCTCGGAAGGCTCACCCGCCGGCGTCACGCTGCGATCGGACGTCGCCTATCACCTGCGGTTCCAGATAGCGTCCTTGCCGATGCTCGACCATGACGATTCCGCAGTTCGCCGGCACATGCGCGCCGTTCCAATCGCCGGTGATGTACGCCCACATCGCGACCATCACTCCGCCATGGCTTACGACTACGATGTCGTCGTTGGGGAAGCGTGCCACCAGCGCGTCGAGAATCGGTCCCACCCGATCGCGGACGTGCTCCATCGATTCGCCGCCCGGCGGCACCCATCCCCATGGCTGCGCAGGGTCAAAGCCCTCAGCCTCAAAGATCGACTCGTAAGGCTTCCCGGCGAACGAGCCGGTTTCGCGTTCGTGCAGTCCTTCGCGAATCTCGAACGGAAGGCGCAACTCCTCAGCGATAATGATTCCGGTGTCGCGGGCGCGCTGGTAAGGACTCGCGACGACTATCCGAGGTTCCGCTAGCGTGCGGATGCGCGCTGCCACTGCGCGCGCCTGCCCACGGCCAACCTCGGTCAGCGCAAGCGTCATCGGGGTGGTAGTGAAAACGCGAGTGACGTTGCCTTCGCTCTCGCCGTGCCGCACCAGGATCAGCTTGCCCATGACCTAGGCCGCTAAGGCCTTCTTCAACGCGGCGACCGACTCGGCTACGCCCGCCTTTCCCTTGTCGAGCATCTCCGACATCGAGACGAAGCCGTGAATCGTACCATCGTAGCGCGAGATCGTAACCGGTACGCCGGCGGCGCGGAGCTTTTCGCCGTAGGTCTCGCCCTCGTCGCATAGCGGATCGAACTCCGCGGTGATTACAAGCGCGGGCGGCAGGCCTTTGAAGTTGGTGGCGAAATTCGGCGAGACGCGCGGGTCCTTGCGATCGGCTTCGCCACGGATGTAGCTCGACCACAGGTAGCGAATCTCGTCGCGCGAGGGGAACGAATCGACCAGGCGCCGATGCGACTCGGTCTGCAGCGTCGCATCCATCGAGGGATAGATCAGCAACTGGAACGCGAGCCTGGGTGTCTTTGCGTCGCGCGCCATCATCGCGATCACCGCCGCCAGGTTCCCACCCGCGCTGTCGCCACCCACCGCAATCCGCCGCGGGTCGAGGTTCAGCGCCGCGGTATTTTCCGCGACCCACCTGGTCGCGGCGATGCAGTCCTCGAGCGCCGCGGGATACTTGTTCTCCGGCGCGAGCCGGTAGTCGACTGCGATGGTCACGCATCCCGCTCCATTGGCCAGCTTGCGGCACAGCGCGTCGTGCGACTCGAGGTCGCCCATCACGAAGCCGCCACCGTGAAAGTACACCAGCGCCGGCATCGGTGCCTTACCTTCTGGCCGGTAGATACGAATCGCAAGCGGACCTGCCGGTCCCGGAATCTTGCGGTCCTCGACGTGGGCGACCGCTTCGACTTGCGCGGGCGTGAACGCCGCGAATGCGATGCGCCGCGCCTGTTCCGGCGGCATCGTGTTGATTTGCGGACGTCCGACGGCCGCAAGCTGATCGACCAGGGCCTGGGTTTGACGGTCAAGCGGCATAGTATTCTCCTGTACCTCTTCGAGTGTCTTCAGGTCCGCACTAGAGGGCTGCGCGCGCCCTCACTATGACCTATCCGGCGACGCCGCTTCTTTTGCCGGCGACAAGGAGCCGGCTTCTTGCGTGCCCTTGGGTGCAGGGGTCAGCCCCTGCCGAATGCCTTCTTCAGCGCGGCCGCCGCTTCCGCGACTCCTTGCTTGCCTTTGTCGAGAAGGTCGGCCATCGAGACGAATCCGTGCACCATCCCCTCGTAGCGCGAGACCTGCACGGGAACGCCCGCCTCGCGAAGCTTCTGTCCGTAATCCTCGGCCTCGTCGCGCAGCGGATCGAGTTCCGCCGTGATGATCAGCGCGGGCGGCAGGCCTTTGAAGCTCGCGGTGAACGAGGGCGACGCGAGTGGATTGCGGCGGTCCGCATCACTGCGCAAGTAGTGGCCGATGAACCAGACCATATCGTCGGGCGTCAGCACATACTCGGTATTGGTCTTGTGCGAGGGCGCCGAGCAGGTCATGTCGGTCCCGGGGTAGATGAGGAGTTGGAACGCGATCTTCGGTGTCTTATTGTCGCGCGCCATGATCGAGATCACCGCGGACAGATTGCCGCCCGCGCTGTCGCCGCCCACCGCGAGCCGGTTGGGATCGGCGTTGAGCTTCGCCGCGTTCTCGGAGACCCATCGCGTCGCGGCATAGCAATCGTCGACAGCCGCGGGAAATTTAGCTTCCGGCGCGAGTCGATAGTCGACGGCGACCGTCACGCATCCGGCGGCGTTGGTCAGCGAGCGGCACAACCCGTCATGCGATTCGAGATCGCCGATCACCCATCCGCCGCCGTGATAGAAAACCAGCACCGGGAACGGGCCCTTGCCCGCGGGCGTGTAGATGCGCACCGGGATCGATCCGGCGGGTCCGGGAATTTTACGATCTTCGACGTTGGCGACTGCCGCGGGCTCTCCGGCGCGCAATGCGCGCATGTCGTTCATCTGCTTGCGCGCGGCGGCGGGCGAGAGCGCACTGAACGGAGGCGCGCCGGTTGACTTCATCATGTCGAGCAATGCTTTGGCTTGTGGATCGAGCGGCATGGTTCATCTCCTCTCGAGATCGAGTGTCATCCAATTGGGCCGCGCTCACGTGCGCGTGCGACGTTTAGTTCGTTTCTAGCCCCGAAAGCGGGACCGCCGCAAGCAAGCCCGTGTGACTTCCGATTATGAGGCAGAAGGCTCGACTATGACGTAGCAGATAAAAAAGAAAGGGCCGGACGGTTTTAATACCGCCGGCCCTCTGCCAGTCGGAGGAACCTGTTAAATCCGGCCAGCGCATAAATCATCGCGCAGCGTGCCGCGCGAGGCGACCGCGAACATTACGACTCGGTAAGATTGTGAGTGATGATGCGCGCGCTCGTCGCGAAGCATTCTAGGCAACGTAGTCGCGCAACAGGCTTAGCTCGCCGGGATAACCCTCGATGCGAACGCCGCGCACGATCACGCGCTCGCGCTCGAGGCGTCGCGCAGCCTTGTCGACCAGCGCGCGATCGATCCCGAGTACCCGCGAAATCGCGCGCTCGTTGCCGAACGCAGCGACCTCGAAGTAGCGGCGCACGATTCGCGACGCCGCCTCCGCCGGCGAAATCGTACGCGCCTCGGCAATCGCGTCGGGCCATCGATGCTCCATGGTGTCCCACACGTAGGAAAACGGGTCGTAGTGCTCCTCGACCTTGAGCGCGAGGAACTTTTCCTGCAGCTCCTTCATCGCGCGATCGAACCCCGTCCGCCGCGACGGCTGCGCGTATCCCGACGACAGCTTGAGCACCCGCGTCTCGGCCGGTCCACGCCGCGACAAGGTGTCCATTACCAGCTTCGCGCAATGGGACAGGTGGCCGCGCGCGTACATCCTGCGATAGCCGCCGGGCGCGATACGCAGGCGCAGAAACGCGCCGATCATGTCGCGTGCGATAAAACCGGGACGCCCCGCGATTACCTTGCCGTAATAAACCGCGCGACGCGCCGGCAGCGTGTCCTTGATTTGCCACGTCATCCCGATCGCGTAGTCGTGCTGGATGTGCTCGGGCATCTGCGGCTCGCGCGCCCCCGCGATCGCCTCGCGCAGGCATGGCACCCCGAGCCCCGCGGTGAAGCCGGCGCAGAAGCCGACCTCGTTGATGAATGCGAGCGCGGATTTCTCGCCGCTCACGCGCCGCGAGCGGACGCGGCGGAAGTGATGGTCGCGATGGCTTTCCAGCCGAGCGCTGCAGTCGTCCGGCGCCGGCGCTGAAACCGCCGCCGCCGCTGCTATCCGCGCGCGCGCTCCACGCATTCGCGGAAAATCTCCCGGTAGTTGGAGCGCACGCCGAGCCCGCGAATGATCCCCTCGAGGCCGATCAGCGCGCGGATCAGGAACACGCTGTGCGCGGGCGACTTGTAGAGCTTGTGCTCGAGCGCGATCTCGCCGACCTTGGCCGCCTTGGCGACCGCGTCGTAGTCGATGGGATCGAAATCACCGTCGAGGTACATCGGCTCGAACAAAATGTGGATGACCTTGACCATCGCGCGCGGATCCTGATCGCGATCGAGATAGCCAAGCTTCGCCATCGCGGCGCCCAGCGATTTGTCGTCGCGCGAAATGATTGCCCGCGCGACCTGCAGATGCGCGCGGCGCACCGGCTCGGGGAAGCGCCGCACCGAGCCGAAATCCAGCATCCCGAGCCGCGGATGATGGCTCACCAGGTAGTTGCCGGGATGAAAGTCGGTGTGCAGGACGCCGAACTCGATCACCTGGCGCCACGCGAGCTCGTGCACCTTGCGCGCGACCCATCCGCGCAGCTCGACGTCGACCTCGGGCCCCATCACGTCTGCGAGCGGGTAGCCTTCCACGAAGGTCATGGTCAGCACGCGGCGCGCGCTCAGCTCCTTGACCACGCGCGGGACGACCACCTGCTCGTCGTCGGCGAGCAGGCGCCCGAAGTCCGTCATGTTGCGCGCCTCGCGCTGGTAGTCGAGCTCCTCGGTGAGCCGCTCCGCAAGCTCATTGTAGATCGAGCGGGTGTCGATCTGCTGGCGCATCACGTCCCGGCCGAGCGCCTGCAGCGTGCTCAGCAGCACCTTCAAATTTTGCAGATCCTGCTCGACGGTATCCTCGACTCCCGGGTACTGGACTTTGACCGCGACCTCGGTGCCGTCGCGCAGCCGCCCGCGATGCACCTGGCCGAGCGACGCGGCCGCGAATGCGGTCTGATCGAAAGTGCGGAACAGCGCCTCGGGCCGCTTGCCGATCTCTTTGCGGATCTGCTCCGCGATCGTCGCGTAGCTCATCGGCGGCACGTTGGATTGCGTGGCGCGCAGCACGTCGAGCGCCTCGCCGGGCAGCAGGTCGCGGCGCATCGAGAGCATCTGGATCAGTTTCAGGAACGCGCCGCGCAGATGCTTGCTGCTCTCGACGATTCGCTGCGCGTTGCGGACGTGGGTCTCGAGCAACTCGCGCTCGCGCTCGGGCACGCTCAGAAACGGGCGCCGCAACGAGGTCCACAGGTAGCTGGAGCCGACTTGCGAGGCCAGCTCGCCCATCTTGATGGCGCGGCGCGCGCGCCCGGAAGTGAGCGGGTCGCGTTTCGTCGCCATCACGCTCCGCCGCGTTCGAGTCCGACCCGATTAATCAGCGTCGCCGCGAGCGCCGCGCCGAAGCCATTGTCGATATTCACCACCGTGACGCCGCTCGAGCAGGTGTTGAGCATCCCGAGCAGGGCAGCGAACCCGCCCATCGAGGTGCCATAGCCGACGCTGGTCGGCACCGCGACCACCGGCTTGTCGACCAGGCCCGCGACCACCGACGGCAGCGCGCCTTCCATCCCGGCGACCACGATCAGCACCGCCGCCTGCCGGATCGCGTCGAGGTTCGCGGTGAGGCGATGAAGACCCGCGACGCCGACATCGTAGATGCGATTGACGCGGTTGCCGAACAGCTCGGCGCAGAGCGCCGCCTCCTCGCAGACCGGGATGTCGGAGGTGCCGGCGCTGATGACGCTTATCGCGCCGTGACCGTACGGGACGATGTGCTCTTTCGCGATCGCGCCGAGGCGCGCCTCGCGATGATAGCGCAGAGCGCGCAGCGAGCGTTTCACCTGGCGCGCCTTGTCGGCGGCAAGGCGCGTCACGATCAGATTATTGCCGGAGGCTAGGACGCGCCGGCCGATCGCGACAATCTGCGCGGCGCTCTTGCCTTCTCCGAAAATAACCTCGGGCACCCCGCGGCGCAGGCTCCGATGCGAATCGAGCTTGGCGAAGCCGAGGTCCTCGAACGGGAGTTCGCGCAGCGCGCCGAATGCGGCCGCCGCGGACATCCGCTTGGCCGCGACGCGGTCGAGAATTTCGCGGATGCGCCGCTCGGTCATCGCCGCTTGAGATGCTCGGCGCGCAGCCCGCGCGGGAGCTGAATCAAGACCTCGTGCACCGCGCGCGCATCGCTGCGAGTCACCGTGATGTTCAGGTCGCCGGCGCTGACCTGCTCTCCAGCCTTGGGAATATGACCGAGTCGTTCGACCACGAGCCCGCCGATGGTAGCATACTCATCCGCCTCGGGAAGCTTGAGGCCGAAGCGCTCGTTGAGCTCCGCGACCGGCGCACGCCCCATCGCGGAAAGCGTGAGCCGGTTGATCACGCGCACCAGCACCTCCGCGGAATCGTGCTCGTCATCTATCTCGCCGACAATCTCTTCAATGAGATCTTCGAGCGTCAGGATTCCCGCCGCGCCGCCGTACTCGTCGACAATCACGGCGAGGTTCTCACCGGTGCGCTGCATCGCGACCAGCGCTTCGTCCAGCGGCATCGATTCCGGGAAGTAACTCACCGGCCTCATGATATCGCTCACCGGACGGCTGAGATCGGGCGCCTGCAGCAGATCGAAGACGTGCACGACGCCGACGATGTCGGTGATGCGCTCGTGGAAAACCGGCACGCGGCTGAAGTTCTCGCGCCGCACCGTCTCGATCGCGGCGGCCAGCGTGGTCTGCTCGGGGACTGCGTCCACGCGCGAAAGCGGCACCATGGCCTTGCGCGCGTCGGCGCGCGAGAAGCGGAAGATGCGGCGGATCATCTGCTGCTCGATGGGCAGGATCGCGTCGGGCTCGGGAGCGACGCCTTCGCCGGCGCGCCGATGGGTGAGACGCACCAAGTCCTCGCGGCTCATGAACACGCTCATCGCATCCGGATCGACTCCGGCCAGTCTGCGGAGCGCCCGGCTAAGGCGCGTCTCGGCGGCGAGCACCGGCGCTATCAACACCGCGGCGACGCGCAGCGGCCGCGCCGCGATCCGTGCGAAGCCGAGTGGATTCTTGAGCGTCAGCAGCTTGGGAATCGACTCGCCGAACAAAAGCGTGATGGGCGCCAGGATGAACGGCGCGAGATACGAAGCGTGCAAACCGAAATGACTCAGGAAGCTGGTGAGCGCCACCGCGGCAAGCACAGTCGCGAGATTGTTGCCGGTCAACGTCAGCGCGAGCAGGCGGTCGCGATTGGCAAGCAGC
>DATDGX010000074.1:0-20861 GCA_036521875.1 Binataceae bacterium (SeqCode) | reverse complement strand
GGGGGCTGCAGCATCGGGTGGGCGCGCTCGAGACGACCGAACTTCTGTTCGTCGCGCGCGGGGCTGTCCGTGCGGGCGGAAAAATCCTCGACGCGCACTCCGCGCTTCGGGTTGACCAGGTTGACAAGGACGCGCTGATCGAAGTGGTCGAGGACACCGAGTTGTTCTTCATCCAGATGCCCAAGTTCCCCGCCGCCGTGAAGACGGCCCAGGCTGCCTGACCTCCGGAGGATCCCGAATGGCGACGACAATCGCACCCCGCTCCGCGCCCGGCGCATCGCGCGCGGCGTCCGGGCCCAACACCCGTGCGAGCACGAAATCGCGCCCCGGGTTTCATCAGTCCTGGTACGCAGTTGCACGCTCCGAAGAAGTTCCCGCAGGAGAGGTCGTCGGTCGCGACATCCTCGAAGGCCGCGTAATCGCATTCCGCGGCGAGAGCGGGCGCGCTTCGGTGATGAGCGCGTTCTGCCGCCATCTCGGCGCCGACCTGAGCCTCGGCAAGGTGGTCGGCGACGACATCCGCTGCGCGTTCCATCATTGGCAATACGGACAGGACGGCGTGTGCAGCAAGATTCCCGCCTCCGACAAAATCCCGAAAGCGGCGCGGCTGTTCAGGTTCCCGACCGCCGAGAAGTGGGGACTGGTGTGGGCCTTCAACGGCGTGGAGCCGCTGTTCGACGTCCCCGATTTTCCCGGCTTCGCCGAAGCGGACCTGACGATTCGCACCGCCGAGGCCTTCGATCTGCCGGTCGAGCCGTGGGTGCCGTTCACCAACTCGATGGATTTTCAGCATCTCCGCGTACTGCACGGGATCAAGATCGATTGCGACCCCGACGCGATTTCGGTCGGCGACTATCGAATCGACTACGACACCCGCTTCGAGCATCCTGACTTTGGCATCTTCGATCAGCAGATTCGTGTGACCGGCACCAACACCATCGCGCTTGCGGGGAAGCTCAACGGGATGCCGGTGCTCTCGATGGCGACCGGAACGCCGACGCCAGAGGGCCGCACCAGGGGATGGATGGTCACAGCGACGCCCAAGAACCAGGGCACCGACGCCGAGCGCGAGCAGCAGCTTCTGATCGGCGAGGCGTTTTTCAAGCGCCTGATCGATGAGGACACGCCGATCATGAACACCATCAAGTTCCGCGAGGGACTGCTGATCGACGCGGACCGCGCGCTCGCGCGCTTCCTGCAATACGTGAAGCGCTTCCCGACCGCCCGTCCCGCCGCCAAATTCACCTGACCATCCGCGCGCGCGGTGCGCGACTACGATCGGACGGTGGCTTGAACGTTGTGTACCGTTCGGTATAGATTCGCTGTATGGACTCGCGCGAGGGACTGCTGCAGGCGGCGCTCACCCTCTTCACCGCCAAGGGCTACGATGCGGTCGGCGTGCAGGAGGTCGCGAGCGCAACCGGGGTGGCCAAGCCCACGCTCTACCATTTCTTCGGCAGCAAGTACGGCCTGCTCGAGGCCTTGTTCGAGGAGCACGCGACCACGCTCAACGATGCGGTCGGCGCGGCAACCGACTACGCCGGCGACCTTCCGCTGACGCTGGACCGAATCGTCGCGGCGTACGTCGCGTTCGCGGGCCGGGAGCCGTTGTTCTACCGCCTGGAACTGGGGCTATACTTCGCGCCGCGCGACAGCGATGCGCATCGCGTCGCGGTGCGGCACTATTCCCAGCGGCAGGTGCTGATCGAGGAAGTTTTCCGCAAAGCGGTCCGTCAGCACGGCAATATGCGCGGACGGCATCGCCGTTACGCGGTTTCTCTGGTCGGCATGATTAACAGCTACGTCGCGCTCCAGTTGAACGACCACATCGTGATCACCGATCGGTTGCGGCGCGATATCGTCCACCAATTCAGCCACGGCATTTACTCGTAGCGATCCCGGTTCCAGATGCTTCCTCACCCGTCGATGCGAGCCTTTTTGGGCCGTCATGATGTACCTACTGGTTAGTATAGAGAAATTAGGATCATGAACGACTGGGCTCAGGACGCCGTCTTCTACCACATCTTTCCATTGGGCTGCCTTGGCGCACCCGAGCGTAACCCGTTCGCTGGAGCGCCGGTGGACCGGCTCGAAGACCTCGCCGGCTGGATCGATTATCTCGCCGACCTGGGCGTCGATGCGCTGTTACTGGGTCCCGTCTTCGAATCGACCGCACATGGCTACGACACCGCCGACTATTTCCGCGTTGACCGCCGTCTCGGCGACTGCGCAACGCTCGCGGACTTCAGCCGCAAGTTGCATCGACGCGGTATCCGCCTGGTCCTCGACGGTGTGTTCCATCACACTGGCCGGGACTTCTGGGCGTTCCGGGATATTCGTGAAAAGGGCCGCGCGTCAACGTACTGCGACTGGTATCACCTCGACTTCGCCCGCGGCAGCCCGTATGGCGACCCATTCCATTACCAGGGTTGGACCGGGAACTACGACCTCGTCAAGCTCAACCAGAACAATCCGGCGGTTCGCGAACATCTTTTTGCGGCCGTTTCATCGTGGATCGAGCGGTTTGAAATTGATGGACTGCGGCTCGACGCGGCAGACGCGCTCGACCTCGATTTTCAGCGCGATCTGGCGGCGCATTGCCGCGCGCTGAGACCCGACTTCTGGTTGATGGGCGAAGTGGTCCACGGCGACTACCGTCGATGGGCGTGCGCCGGCGGCCTCGCCGCCACCACCAACTACGAGGCCTACAAAGGGCTCTGGTCGAGTCACAACGACCGCAATTACTTTGAGATCTCCTACTCGCTGAAGCGCCAGTCTGGTCCCGACGGAATATATCGGGGCCTCGCCCTTTTCACCTTTGCCGACAATCACGACGTCGATCGCGTTGCGAGCGTTCTCAAAGAGCCGGCCCATCTCTATCCGCTCTACGTCCTGCTGCTTACCATGCCCGGCGTGCCCGCGATCTACTACGGCAGCGAGACGGGTATCCAAGGGCGCAAGGCTCCGGCGACCGACGCTCCCTTGCGGCCCGCACTCGATTCGGCGTCGATGATCCGGCACGCGCCACATCCGGAGTTGCGCCAGGTGATCAAGAATCTCATCGGCTTGCGTCATCGGCACATCGCGCTGCGTCGAGGCGATATTGCCGAGCTTGCCGTCGCCAACGAGCAGTTCGCCTTCATCCGGCGCCACCCGACAGGTTCGGTTATCGTTGCCGTCAACGCGGCTGATCGCTCTGTCGAGGTTCCTCTTCGTATCCCCGGAATTCCCCGCGCTCGGCTCGTCGACGCGTTGAACGCCGGCGAGGCATTCCGCGTCGTCGACGGGCGATGCACGCTGCCGCTCCGTCCTTGCTGGGCGCGGATCCTCATGGTCGAATGATCGCTTAGCCTACTGATCGCTCAGCCAAGGGCGGCCGCTGCTTTCATCGCCATCGCGGATCAAGTTCCTTGCTTCCGCGGCGCGAGTTCGATCGCGGTTCGTGCAAGTTACGAATAATTGCGTTATGTCTGGCGCATCGCTCAGTGGAGGTTCGACTCATGGCGCGTCTGTCGGGAAAGGTCGCGTTGATAGTTGGTGGCGGCGCCGACGGCCCGCCGAATAAGGGCGAGGCGCTCGCGATCGGAAACGGGCGCGCCACTGCGATCATGTGCGCGCGCGAGGGCGCCGCGGTGATGGCCGCCGATCTCAGGCTCGAGCTCGCCGAAGAGACCGCCGCCGCGATCCGCAAGGAAGGCGGCCGCGCCGAAGCATTCGCCGCCGACGTCAGCCGCGAGGAGGACTGCCGCGCCGCGGTCGAGGCAACGGTTAAAGCGTTTGGCGCGCTCCATTTGCTCGTCAACAATGTCGGAATCGGGATCGGCAGCAGCCTGCTCAAAACCACCACCGAGCAGTTCGACCGGATGGTCGCGGTGAATTTGCGCAGCCACTTCCTGACCATGCGTTACGCGTGCCCCGAGATCGCAAAGGCGGGAGGCGGCGCGATCGTCAACGTATCGTCGCTCGCGGCGCTGCGCAGCAATTCGCTTATCACCTACGAGGCGACCAAGGCGGCGCTGCTCGCGCTCTCGCGCTCGGCGGCGGTGACCCAGGCGCGCGACAAAATCCGCGTCAATACGATCCTGCCGGGGCTGATCAACTCCACGATGGTGCGGCGCGAGATCGGCGACCGCGAGGCGCAGGTCGCGCCGCGGATTCCGATGCGCCGGCAGGGAACCCCGTGGGAGATCGCAACCGCGATAGTGTTCCTGCTCTCCGACGACGCGTCGTACATCACCGGCACGGAACTTATCGTCGACGGCGGGCTCGCCGCCCGCTGAGGCGCGAACCCGGGAGGCATCGCCGCGATGCGCAAAATAAAAGTCGGCTACCAGATAGATTTCCGCAATCCGCCTGGTTCGCAAATTCCCTTCCCGGAGTTTTATGCCGAGATGCTCGCGCAGGCGGAGGCGGTCGAGGCGGCAGGCTTCGATTCGATCTGGCTAACGGAGCATCACTTCACCGACGACGGCTACTTGCCCGCGATGATGCCGGTCGCGGCTGCGATAGCGGCGCGCACCCGGCGCGTCACTATCGGCACTTTCGTCCTGCTAGTGCCGTTTCAGCATCCGCTGAAACTCGCTGAAGACGCGGCGGTCGTCGACGTGATCTCGAACGGACGCCTGCGCCTGGGGGTGGGGCTCGGCTATCGCGAGGAGGAATTCCAGGGTTTCGGAATTCCGCGCGCGGAGCGCTTCGGGCGCACCATCGAGACCGTGGAGATCCTGCGGCGCGCATGGACCGGCGAGCGTTTCAGTCACGACGGCAAATTCTTCCACTTCCGCGACGTGCGCGTGCTGCCCACTCCTGCCAGCAAGCCGCATCCGGAGCTGCTGTGGGGCGCGGGCGCGCCGGCGGGGATTCGCCGCGCCGCGAAGCTCGACATGGGGTTCGCGTGCGTCGGCGGCCGCCACGAGATTGGCATTTATCTCGACGCACTCAAGGCGGCGGGCAAAGACCCGGCGCGCTACACCGTCCTCAACAGCCGCGTCGTCTACGTAGCCGACAGCGAAGAGCAGGCGTGGAACGACACCCGCGACGCGTTGATGTACCAGGCGGAGTTATACGGGAAGTGGCTATCCGCGGCGGCCGGCACCGATCCGTCGCGCGCGATGATTCGGCCCGATCCGGCGCGCCTGCGCCGCACCAGTATTCTCGGCTCGCCGGAGGAAGTGCAGAAGAAGCTCGGCGAGATCGTGGACACGACGCCGATGACCGATCTGACTATTGCGATGCAACTGCCGGGACTCGATCCGAAGAAGGCGCGCCGCTCGCTGGCGCGCTTCGCGATGGACGTGCTCCCAGCCTTCAAGTAGCGTCACAGGTAATCGACTTGCACCTCTGATTTGATTTGACGCGACCTTACGAGTCCCCGGAGGAATCCCAAATGGCCTACGCACCTGACAACCGGCCGTTTTACGACGCCGACAGCCATATCATGGAGCTTCCGGATTTCCTGCAAAAATACGCGGACCCGGAACTGCGCGCGGACATCCCCGCGGTGGGTTACAGCGCCTCGATCGTCACCGATGAGGAGGTCGCCGTGATCATGGCGCGCGGTGGGCGGCATAGTGAAGAGCATGTCGCCGAGCTATTGGGCATGGGCAATCAGTTGATTGAACGCTCCAAGGAGATTCAGGCCCTGGGAGCGTTCGATCGTAAAGAGCGCTCGCGAGCGGTCGACATGCTGGGCTTCAAGAAGCAGCTCGTGTTCGCCACTCACAGCGTCGCGATGCCGTTTTCGCCGAGCTCGAAGCTTGCGCCGCGGCTGCGCTATGGCGCGGCGCGCGCCCATAACCGTCACATGGCGGACTTCTGTTCCGAAGACTCGCGCCTGATGGGCGTGGCGATCGTGCCGCTGGACGATCCGGCATTCGCGATGGAGGAACTCGACTTCGCTCTTGAGAGCGGCCTCGAGGCCGTGTGGATCCCGCATCGGCCCTGCGGCGACAAGTCTCCCGGCCACGTGGATTTCGATCCGTTCTGGGCGCGGCTGGTGGAGTCAGACACTCCGTTCGTTTTGCATGTCGGCGGCTCGCCCTTGCAGCTCGCCAAGGCGTGGGCGAACAACGGCAGGGCGCCGACCAAGGACTGGCTCGGCGGCGGCGAGAACCTTCGCACCAAGGACGTCGCCGTGCTGCATGAGGGACCGGAGACTTTCATTTCGATCATGTTGCTCGACGGCGTGTTCGAGCGGTTTCCGAAATTGCGCGGCGCCAGCGTCGAGCTGGGCGCGGGATGGGTGCCGTCGCTGCTGGTGCGGCTGGACTGGGTCGCGCGGCATTGGAGCAAAACCGACGCGAACCTGGCCCGCTTCACGCGCAAGCCGTCGGAGCAGCTCACGCAGCAGATGGCGTTCACCCCCTTTGTCTTCGAGGAGGTAGGCGCGCTCATCGACCAGTCCAACCCGGAGCTGTACCTGTTCTCGACCGACTACCCGCACATCGAAGGCGGGCGAAATCCGATAGCCCGCTTCGAGGCGGCGCTGGGGAATCGCTCCGAACAGATCCGCGATCGGTTCTACGCGGAGAATTTTCTGCGGATCTTTCCAGAGGCGCGCGCCGCCTAGCTCCCGCCGGATAAGACCAAGCTATCCATCGTCAAGACAACGCGCGAAAGAACGCGAGCGACCGAGCTGTGGGCTCGCGATGTTACAGATGATTGCTCGCGAGGATCCCGAAAGGCTCAGGCACGGCACCGCGTGAGCTAAGCAGAGACTGGTCGAGCAACGCGGCGAGGCGCGGCTCGCGAGCCGCACCGTTCAAGTGCATCGCCACCGGCGCTCCATCGACGGCGAAGCGGAACGCCGCGGACAGCCGCGCACACGATTCGATCGCGCCGGACTGAAGTCTCGGCCAGCTTTCCATCTCCTGCGTCGAGGGCACCTGGAACACTTCGCTGGCCGCAACGCTGGCGGCGCTACCGATATCGGTCATGTCTGCGGCGAGTTCGACGCACAGCCGATCGAAGGTCTCGAATCGGCGCAGCAGCTCGAGGGCCTGCCGATAATGGGCGCCAAGGCAAAATCTCACCCACCGGCGCGTGTCGAGCTCCGGCCGCCAATTGCCTTCGGTGCTGCTTGCCAGCGCGGTCTCATATTCGGTCCGGTGATGTCCGATAAATTCCTCGATACTCAGAAATTCCGGCGCGAGGTAGCCGGCGCGGGCGATCACCAGTGCATGGAGGCAACGCGACAGCCGGCCATTGCCGTCACGGAAGGGATGAATCCGGCATATGTTCAGATGCGCCAGCGCCGCAATCACGAACGCGGAGGTCTGCCTGGAAGCGTTGAGCCACTCGACCATCTCGTCCATCAGGCCTTCGACGCGATCCGCATCGGGCGCCCGATAGATCACCTTGCCGTCGCCGTCGCGCACGCCGGCGTCGCGGGCGCGCCAGGTGCCGGGCCAGGCCTGCGCGTCCTCCTCGCTGATCATGAAATGCAGCGCACGAATCAGCTCGTTGTCGTACCTGAAGTGCGGATCGTCGCGGCGCCGCAGCACGTAGGTCATCGCGCGATTGTACCCGGCCACGCGCGGCGCCCGCTCGCGGCGCGCAACCCCGTCCTCGAGGGTGCGCACATAAATTTCGCGGTAAGTCTCGCCCTGCCAACTGGCGGGAACCAAAATGCGATCGCGCAGGCGCTCGTGGATCAGGTCGATCGCCGCGATCACTGCGTAATCATGATCGTCGAGCTTGGGCGCCTGGTAAATCACTCTGTTCGTTCCCGCCGGCGTATCCTAGTTTGCTCCAGTTCGCAGCCGTGGTCGCCCATCGCTCATTCGATGATGGCGCGACCCGCGGCTGTCTGAGCCGGGGCTTAAAACGCCGCCGCCGGTACACCTACTTCTTGACAGCTACAGTCCTTCGCGATTGTTCCGGCCGGGGCTCCAGCGGGTGGGGCGGTCGTTGACGGAACGCAAGTAAAGAGTGAACTGCCGCAGTCCATATAGTCGCCCTTGCACTGACCCAGGCCCGTGCTGCCTGTAACGACGGCAAAGCAACCCTGTCCACTGTTGGAACTGAGGGTCGTGCAGCAATACGCGACGGTATCACCGCCCAATCCGCCGAGACGCAGGGCGACATCGGTCTGAGCGCTGACCACTATCGGAGCGAGCAACAGAGCTCCCAGCATCACAGCGGTCTTAATTCTTGAAATCATTTCGAGACTCCTCTCGAGCGATGCTCGGTGTTTCAGTTAGAGAACGTGCTGCAGGAACAGTCCTTCTTGCCGCCGGTCGCTGCGGGCTCGCACTCAGAGAAATTCCCGCTGCCGCAGCTGAAGACCGTACCGGTACAGGTATTCACGGCAGATGGAGTCAATTCCGGGGTGGTGCAGTTGCGTCCGATCGGCTGGCTCCCAGTTCCCGCGGTGACGCTCTTGCAGCAGAACGCAACGTCAAGGGTCGGCACGGGTGGTGTTTGTTGTGCCCAGGCCGGCGCCGAGAAGGTCACCAGTCCCCAGACTGCGACGGCGAGTCTTGCGCGGTTGAACATATGTGTAATCCTCCACGCCCTTTATAGCTCAAGCTACTAAACTCTACAAATCGTAGCTAGTTAAATCCTACAAGCGGTAGTAAAGCAATAGTCGGCACGGGAAGGGTCAATTTTCCCGAAACTGGCGGATGCACAGACGGTGATTTTTCAGCTTCAGAAGGCTGTAACTAACCTTGCGTCACGTACACACCGCCTGACTCTCGCAAGCGCAGGCAAAATTGGCTGGCTGCGCGCGGCGATCGCGCCAGATCAGGATATCGGTCGCGGCCCACATTGACGGTTGCGCGAGGCGCTCGCGGAGGTCCACGATATCGCCAGCGAATTGGAGGGCCCCGACGGCAATCCGGAAGAGAGAGCGAAAGATGCCAGTCGACTATATTCCGCGCACCCGAGAGCTTTACGACGATTTCACGCCCTACCGATGGGTGGTGAACGACACCGTTCCGTTCACGCCGCTCACCAAGCCGATCGCGAATTGCAGAGTCGCGCTGTTAACCTCGGGCGGCGTGATGTACCGGGACCAGCCCCGGTTCCATCGTGAAGACGCGTCGTACCGGCGCATCCCGAAGAACGCGCGGCGTGACGAGTTGAACGTCTGGCACTTCGGCTATCCGACCGCGGACGCGCAACAGGATCCCAACTGCGTATTCCCCCTGGAGCGGATGCGCGAGCTCGAGGCCGAGCGCGTGATCGGAGAGTTGATCGATCCGGCGTTCAGCTTCATGGGCGGAATCTACTCGGCGCGCAAAGTGCGCGACGAGCTCGCGCCGAAAATCATCGACGAGCTGAAGCACGCGCACGTCGACGCGTTTCTCCTGGTGCCCGCTTGACCCGTGTGTCATCAGTCCGTTGGACTGATCGCGCGCGCCGCCGAGGAAGCCGGAATACCAACGCTCAGTATGACTTCCGCGCTCGACATCACTCAGGCGGTCAAGCCGCCGCGCGCCGTATTCGTGAATTTTCCCCTCGGGCATCAGACCGGAAAACCGAACCAACCCGAGCTGCAGCGCCGGATCGTGCTCGACGCGCTGCGCGCTTTCGAAACGATCACGCGGCCCGGCGCGATCGTCGAGTTGCCCTACGTCTGGGACGAGAATGATCGCGGCTGGGAAGACAGCGATTATACGAAAGGGTTCATGTCCGGGCGCCCGCCCAGAGAAGCTGCCGACGCGGCCGAAGCTGAGCGTCAGGCGCGCTATCGAAGTAGGCCATAGGGGCCGACCCGCCGCGCGCCGGCTTTCGCGGGTAAACCGCCGGTCTTGATTGCGATAAGGAGCCGCCGATGAACGGACTCGCATTGGTTACGATTCTCGCGTTGCTGGAGTTCAGCGTGCTCGGCATCTTGGTGGGACGCGCGCGTGGGAGGTATGGCGTCAAGGCGCCGGCGACCACCGGACATCCCGAGTTCGAGCGTTACTTCCGCGTCCATCAGAACACTCTCGAAGCGCTCATCGTATTCGTCCCGGCGCTCTGGCTGTTCTCCCGCTACGTCAACCGTTCGGTCGCGATTGCGCTCGGCCTGCTCTTCATCATCGCGCGGATAATCTATGCGCGTGGTTACATCCAGGATCCCGAGAAGCGCGGGCCCGGCGCCGCGATGACTGGCGGCATCAACGTGATCTTGCTGCTCGGAGCGCTGATCGGAATCATCGTGCATTACGTATAGCGCGTAGCGAACAAGTTCTCGCCCACGATCTTCGCCCGCGCGGCCGGGCCGCGCGTCAGCGCCGATCGCGTCTGCGGTCAAATCGTCGATCGGCGCGCGGACTCGTAATGATCCGCTTATTTACGGCTCCGACGCGACCGACTACAGTCGAAAGTCCGAAGCTGCACTCTTTCCATACAAGTCAAAAGGAGAAATTCCCATGGCGGAAGAACGCAAGGGCGCCGTTACGATGCGCGGAAACCCGCTCACGCTCGTCGGTCCCGAACTCAAGACCGGGCAGAAAGCGCCGGGCTTCACGGTGGTCGGCGCGGGGCTGAAGCCTGCGACGCTCGACCAGTTCAAGGGCAAGGTGAAAATTATCACCACGGTCCCGTCGCTCGACACTCCGGTGTGCGACGCGGAGACGCGGCGCTTCAACGAGGAAGCGTCCAGGCTTCCCGGCGACGTTCAGATCCTGGCCATCTCGATGGATTTGCCGTTCGCGCAGGCGCGATGGTGCGGCGCGGCGGGCGTCGATAAAGTCACGGCGCTCAGCGATTACCAGCGCGCCGAGTTCGGCGAGAAGTACGGCGCGCTGATCAAGGAGCTGCACCTGCTCGCGCGCGCCGTGTTCGTGCTCGACAAGAACGACAATGTGACCCACGTCGAGTACGTCAAGGAAGTTGCCAACCAGCCGGACTACGAGGCGGCGCTCGGCGCTGCGCGCAAGGCGGCCGCGGCCTGAATCATCTTCGCGATGCGGAGCGGTTCGCGGCGGAATGTGATTTTCCTCGCGCACCGTTCCGCGTCGCGGCACTTTCCATTTCGGCCCGAACTGAGCGCGCCGCGTCCCAGCTTGCCAACCGCCTGTGCGCGTGATGCGATTGCGCGCGAATGAGTCTGCTCGACGAAACGCTCAAATCGATCCGGCCCCCCGACCAAGCGGCGGCATCGGCCGCCAGCCAACGGCTCGACTCGCTCACCAAGCCGCCGGGAAGCCTCGGCTACCTCGAGGAAGTCGTCCGCCGTTACGCCGCGATTCGCCGCGACGGCTCGGCGCGGATGGGCCGCGGCGCAATTGCCGTCTTTGTCGCCGACCACGGAATCGCTGACGAGGGCGTCAGCGCTTTTCCGCAGTCGGTCACCGCCGAGATGCTGCGCAATATCGCGGGCGGCGGCGCCGCGATAAGCGTCCTCACACGGCGCTTCGGCTACCAGCTTCGCGTCATCGACGTCGGAGTGAAAATCGATACCAGCGCAAATCCGCTCGCCGGCGTGACCTATCGCCGCGTCGCCGCCGGCACCCGCAATTTCTCGAGCACCGCCGCGATGTCGCCCGCCGAGGCCCGCCGCGCGATCGAGGTCGGAATCGAAGTTGCTCGCGAGCTCGCACAGTCAGGCGCGACCCTGATCGGGATTGGCGAGATGGGAATCGCGAACAGCACGGCGGCCGCCGCGATCCTCGCCGCGGAGAGTGGAGTCGCGCCGGCTAAAATCGTCGGCCGCGGCACCGGGCTCGACGACGCTGGACTCCGCCACAAAGTCGGCATCGTCGAGGGTGCACTGCAGCTCCATCGCGCGGCGTTGTCGAGCGGCGAGCCGCTTCTGGCCGCGCTCGGCGGATTCGAGATCGCCGCGATGACGGGCGTCTGTCTCGCCGGCGCGGCGCTCGACGTTCCGGTCGTTGTCGACGGCTTTATCGCGACTGCGGCCGCCGCGGTGGCGGAGAAGATCCATCCTGGCCTCACCGATCATTTTTTCTTCAGCCATCGCTCGGCCGAGGGCGGCCACGCGCTCGCGCTCGACTATCTCGGCGTGCGTCCGATTCTCGATCTCGATTTGCGGCTCGGCGAAGGCACCGGCGCAGCGCTCGCGATGAACGTTATCGAAGCGGCGCTCGAACTGTTTCATGGGATGGCGACGTTCGCGGACGCGGGCGTGGCGGGCAAGGTCAGATGAGTGACGAGAGCGGACATGGGCGCGCGACCGGCGGACTTGAAGCGCCGGCCGAAGGTCTCGGCGCGGAGCTGCGCCTCGCTGCGGGCTTTCTGACGATCATTCCATTGGTCTCCGCACGCGCCGCGACCGACGAGACGGTCGCTGCGTCGTTCGCATGGTTCCCGCTGGTCGGTTTCCTTCTCGGCGCGACCCTGTGTCTCGAGGATGTCGTGCTCGCGCCCCTGTTTTCGCAGGTGCTGCGCTCCGTGCTGGTGCTTCTCACCCTGACGGTGGTGACCGGCGCGGTGCATCTCGACGCGCTCGCCGACAGCGCCGACGCGCTCGGCGCGGGCCGCGACCGCGGCCGCGCGCTGGAAATTCTGCGCGACAGCCGAATCGGAAGCTTCGGCGCGGTCGCACTGTTCTTCGCGCTGATTCTCAAACTCCTGGCGCTCTCGACGCTAGTGGGGTCGCGCCGTTACGCCGCACTTTACCTCGCGCCGGGATTCGCGCGATGGGCGATGGTCGCGGTGCAGGATGGGCTCGCCTATCTCCGCGACCACGGCGCGGGCTCGACGCTGCTCGCGCGCGCTGGACGGCGAAACCTGGTGCTCGCGACGGTGACCGCGATTGCCGCGATGCTACCGGTATTTTCGCTGCAGGTGTTCGAGGCAGCCGCGACCGCCGCGATCGTGACGATCATCATGCGCGCATTTTATCGGCGCTGGCTCGGCGGCGTGACCGGCGACCTGATCGGCGCGTGCGGAGAGCTCGTCGAGGTCGCGGTGCTGGTCGCGATGTCGCTGTGACGCGCTCGGCGGCCTGCGCTATTTCACGCGCATCGGAAGGCCAGCGACCATCAAGATGACGCGGTCCGCGGCCGCCGCGATCTTCTGGTTGGTCCGTCCGAGGTAGTCGCGAAACTGCCGCGCGGTGGGATTGTCCGGCACGATCCCCGATCCTACTTCGTCAGTGACGACGATGCTCGCGAACGGTGCTTTTCGAAGCGCGGTGGCGAGGTGGCCGGCTTCAAAATGGAACGCATCTTCGGGAACGTTAATCCCCATCTGGTTCGCGACCCACAGCGTCAGGCAATCGAGCACGACCATGTCGGCGCGACCGGCCAGCGCTTCCAGCGCGGCGGCGACATTGAGCGGCTCCTCGACGGTGGTGAATTCCGGCGGCCGCGAAGTCTTGTGATGGGCGATGCGCGCAGCCATCTCGTCGTCGAGCGGCTGACCGGTCGCGACGAATACGCGGCGCGGTCCACCATGTGCGCTGGCGAGCGCTAGCGCGTGGGTGCTCTTGCCGCTTCGAGCGCCGCCAGTGATGAGCGTGATTCGGTCCATCGGAATTGACTACTCGATAATGCTACACGATCACGCCGGCGATCTTGAATCGCGACGCGATCGGATCGCGGCCAGCTGCTCGCGTGTTGACTGAATTGCGCGCGACGCGTATCTATCATCGCGCACCCGGTGTACGGGAAGCCGGTTAGAATCCGGCGCTGCCCCGCAACTGTACGGGGGGACGACGGCCCACTCAGCCACCGCATCCGCGGGAAGGCGGGCCCGAGGACGAACCCCAAGCCAGGAGACCGGCCGGGTCTTGAAATAGGTGTTGCCTTCCGCGGGGAGGGTGGCGTCAGGTGAACTTTTTCCTGAAGCCCGATCCTTCGATACGCGAGGAGTCGGGCTTTGTTGTTTGGCCTCCGCTCCCCGCCGATGGCGCACCCAAAAAGGAGCGCCAGATGAAGCGAGCCAGGGTTCTTCTCGTAGTGGCCGCGTTAGCACTGGGTCTCCTCGCCGCGCCGAGGGCGCGCGGCGAAGAACCGGCTGCATCCGCGACTGCATCACCCGGAACAGCATCACCCGGAACGACATCATCGTCGACACCGAGGGGCGGCGGCGCGCAATCCACGTCGAAGCTGCCGGCGCCCGCCGCCAAGTCGAATACGGCGTCGAATGCGCAGAGCAGTAAGGCCGCGGCCGGCAACAAGACCGCGACGAGCAAGGCGCAGGAGCAGAAGCTCAAGCCGGTCGTGGTCACTGCGACGCGAATCGAAGAGCCACTCGCGAACGTCGGCACCACGGTCACGGTGGTCGAAGACAGTCAGATCGAATCGCAGAAAATCCAGAGCGTCGAGGCGGTGCTGCGCCAGGTGCCCGGCGTCACGGTCACCCAGAGCGGATCGCCGGGCTCGCTCACCGACGTTTCGATCCGCGGCGCGACGCCGGCGCAGACGCTGGTCCTCATCGACGGCGTCGAGGTCAACACTGGCGGCACTGGCGAGTTCGATTTCGCGAATCTAACCACCGACAACATCGATCGGATCGAGGTGCTGCGCGGCGCGGGCGGCTCGCTCTACGGCTCGCAGGCGATCGGCGGCGTGGTGAACGTGCTGACGCCGGAGGGCGAGGGGCCGGCGAAGATGAGCATGCTGAGCGAAGGCGGCAATCGCGCGACGCAAGACCAGGTCCTGACGGTGAATGGCGCGGACGGAAAGCTGGGCTACTCAGGCGCGCTATCTTATTTCTCCACGCAAGGCTTCCGTCCGGTGAACGACAGCTCGGATAATCTCTCGGGCTCGTTCCGGCTCGACTACCATCTCGACGACGACACCGTGTTCCGAGGCTTCGCGCGCTACTCGGCCGCAAACGTGAGCCTCGTCAATTTTTCCAATTCCTCGGGCATCGTGAACGATCCGACCGCGCATCAGCGAACCGAGTTCATGCTTTTCAAGGGCGAGGTAGAGCATCATTTCGGCGAGCGGCTGCTCGGGCGCGCCAGCGCGTTCTTTGTGCGCGACGATCTGAGGCTCAACTCGACTCCCTTCAAGGGCAGCACGAGCACTCTTGTCGATCACATTCCCGATGAGATCCGTGGCGGCAACCTGGAGGCGGTTTACACCTGGGCTGAAGGCTTCCGCACGCTTGCGGGATTTGACTTCCTCGACCGATGGATCCGCACCGACGAACTGGATATCTTTCCGCCGTTCGCGCCGTCCACCACCGCGTTCAATGCGCGGCGCCAGGAATACGCGGGCTACCTCGAACAGGAGGGCAGCTTTTTCAATGGCCATCTGCTTGCGACCGGCGGTTTCCGCGTCGACGGCAACAGCGAGTTCGGCAAGGAAGTAAGTCCCGCGTGGTCGGTCGCGATTCCGATCCAGCGTATCTCGACCACGCTGCGCGGCAGCTATAGTGAGGGTTTCCGCGCGCCCTCGTTCGACGAATTGTTCTTCCCGGATTTTGGGAATCCAAAGCTCGCCCCCGAGATCTCGAGCGAGTATGACGGCGGCTTCACTACCAACTTCGGCGAGATGGCCTCGTTCACCACGACTTATTTCTCTCGCCGCGTGCATGACCTGATCGTGAGCGTGCCGTGCCCGACCTGCGTGTTCGGCTCGATCGCAGGCAACGCCGGACGCGTCGACACCCAGGGCGTCGAGGTGGTGCCGAGCATCACGCCGATTCGCGGACTCACCTTCAGCGGCAACGTGACGATTCTCGATGAGACGCACGTATCGTCGTCGGCCATCATTCGGCCGCTGCGAGTACCCAAGCATTCGGCCGCGGCGCTGCTGCAATACATACGCGGCGACATGTTTTCTCCGCACGATCGATTCACCGCGAGCCTCGCATACATGTTCGTCGGCGATCGCGACGACATCACCGTCGAGTCCACGATTCAGAATCACAGCGCGTATCATCGTCTCGACGCGGTCGCGTCGTACGCACTGGGCGCTCCGTTTCGCCGGATTCGCGATGAGGAAATCTTCGCCCGGGTGAGGAACCTGACCGATCGCCATTACTCGGAGGCGTTCGGATTCCCTGCTCCGCAGATAAACTTCGTGGCAGGAATAAAGCTCGACCTCGAGTAGTGGGGAGCGAGCGCAGGAGCGGGACGCGGAGCGGAAAGAGAGCTCGGAGAAATCTCTCGCGCGACGGAGCGCTACTGCCGGGCGCTGCGCGTGGGCGCAGCGCGCTGTTCGGCGTGGAAGCAGCGATCGAAAAGCTCGCGGATCCGCGCCCGGCGCTCGTTCAATTCGCCGAGCAGGCGCTCCGGACCTTCGTCGCCCTCCAAGCCCATCCGGCGCGCAAGCGGCAATAGCGCGGCGTGCGCGGTCGGCAGCGCCCACGCGGGTTGATCGCTCTCGATGCGCAGCCGGTTCTCGAGCCTCGAGAGAAACCGGTAGTCGGCTTCGAGCGCGAGCGCGTCGTCGGGCGCGAGCATCGCGAGCTTTCCAAGCGCCGCGATCAGTCCCGGCGTGTTGCGGACCCGCAACTCCGGGTGCGCGTGTCCGTGCCGCAGCGCCATCATCTGAGTCACGAACTCGACGTCGACCAAACCTCCGCGGCCCTGTTTGAGGTTGAGCCGATGCTCATCCTCGACGCCGATCTCGCGTTCCATCCGCGCGCGCATCGCTGCGATTTCGCCCACCTCTGCGGGAGTCAGGCCGCGGCCAAAGACGAACTCCTGGCGCGCCGCCTCGACCTTCGCGCCGAGCGCCTCGTCACCCGCGATCACGCGCGCGCGCACCAGCGCCTGCCGTTCCCAAACCGCGGAGCTCTGGCGATGGTAATCGCGGAACCCTTCGAGCGAGGTCACCAGCGGCCCCGCATTTCCCGACGGCCGCAGTCGCAGGTCCAGTTTGTATCCGTAACCCTCGCGCGTGCGCGATTCCAGGATGGTGAGCAGCTTCTGCACGATTCGCGCCGCAAACTCGCGACCGCTCGCCGCAACTTCGGCCGGCTGATCGTAAACGAAAATCAAGTCGAGGTCGGAGTTGTAGGACATCTGCGCCGCTCCCAGCCGGCCCATCGCGATCGCCACCAGCCTGAGCGCCGCGGGAATGCTGTAGCGCGCGGCAACTTCGACGCGCGCAAGAGCGAGCGCCTCGCCCAGCACCGCCTCCGCGAGCTTGGTCAGCTCGACTTCGACCTCGCCCAGTTCCAGCTCGCCACCCAAATCCGCAATCGCGATGCGCAGGAACTCCTGATGGCGAAAGGCGCGCAGCGCGTCGAGGCGGGTTTCGAAATCCGCGCTCGCGGCGACCAGTCCCGCGACTTCCTCGCGCAGCTCTGCGATGCTGCGATGCGACCGCGCCAAGTCCGAGCGCACCAACGTGTCGAGCATGTCGGGATGGCGAATGAAGATGGTCGAGAGATAGCGGCTCGACGCGAACAGCTTGAGCAGGACGCGGCGGGTCGCCGGATGCTGCTCGAGGAGTGCCAGGAACGAGGCGCGCGCGCCGACCGCCGCGATGAACCCGGCGAGATTCATCAGCGCCAGGTCGGGGTCGGGCAGCAGGCGCATCTCATCGAGCAGCAGCGGCCCGAGGTGCTCGAGCAATTCGCGGCGGCGCGGGCTCGCCGGCGCATGCGAGGATCCGCGCGCGAGTAACTCGAGATGAGGCGCGGCCTCAGCGGCGCGGGCGAAGCCGAGCGCAGACAGATGATGCGCCGCCTCGGCGGGATCGAGAGCGGCGCGCCACGCCGCCTCCGCCGCGGCCGAGACCCGCGCCGCGCTTTCTTCTTCGCCGCCGGCGAGCGTCTCGCGAAACTGGGTCGCGACGAGATCGCGATGGCGCTTGAGCGTCGCGTCGAACCGCACGACCGCGTCTGCGCTTTTGCCGAATCCAATGCGCGCCGCGAGCATGCGCATCTGCGCTTCATTCGCGGGCAGGCTGTGGGTCTGCAGGCCGGCCACCACTTGCAGCTTGTGCTCCACGTCGCGCAGGAACAGGTACGCCTCGGCCAGGCTTCGCGCGCGAGCCGCGGGGAGATAGCCGAGCGATTCGAGCCGCTCGAGCGCCGCGACGGTTTCCTGGATGCGCAGGCGCGGATCGCGTCCGCCATAGATCAGCACCAGCGATTGCACGACGAACTCGAGCTCGCGGATCCCGCCGTAGCCGAGCTTGATGTTGCGATGCACCATCGTGAACGAGCTCAGCTCGGCCTCGATCTGGTGCTTCATCACGCGCAACTGGCGCAGCGTGTCGAAGTCCAGGTAGCGCCGGTAAACGAAATGGGACAGCTCGCCGAGCAGGCGCCGTCCCAGCTCGAGCGCGCCCGCTACCGGACGCGCGCGCAGCAGCGCCGCACGCTCCCAGGTCTGCCCGAGGCTCTGGTAAAAGCTGAGCGCGCCTTCCAACGGAGTGATCAGCGGCGAGTTGCGCCCGCCCGGACGAAGCCGCAGGTCCACGCGGAAGCATCCGGCGGAAAGCAGCTCGGTGAGCAACTCGCCAATGCGCGCGGCCGCTTCAGGAGCGGTTCGGGACGCGCCGGGATCGTAGAGGTAGATGAGGTCGACGTCGGAGCTGAGATTGAGCTCGTTGGCGCCGAGCTTACCCATCGCGAGGACGCAAAACTCGCCGGCATCGGCCGCGCGCGCACCGAGCAATCGTATCGAGAGCTCGAGCGCCGCGCGGATGCATTCGTCGGCCAGCGCGGACATCGCGCGCGCGGTTCCGGCCACGTCGGTCAGATCGAGCAGATCCGCGATCGCGATTTTCAGAAACGCGTAACGTTTGAACGCGCCGAGAACCTCGGCGGCCTGGCGGCGATCCGGCATGTGCCGCGGCTCGAATCGCGACTTCATCGACGCGATCAGCGAGTCCGCCGTCGCCGCGCGCGCCGCCGTGAAATCATCGAGCCATCCGGGGCCGATAGCGCTGAGACCCGAGCCCACCGTCTCTGAAGCGCCGAGACAGAAGATCAGATCGTCTACGACGGCGCGGTCCGCGAGCGCTCTCTTCAGGACCAGCGGAGATTGCTCGGCCAGCTTGAGCAGGAACGCGAGCGCGAGCCGCTCGTCGGGAGCGCGTTCGGCGGCGATGGTCTCGGCGCGTCCGGCGAGGCGCTCGTTTCCAAGCGCGCGCCGCAGACTGCGCGTGAGCATCGAGAGTCCCGGCGCCAGGGCCGCCTTGCGTCGCATCACGATCAACATAACACGGTCGCTGATCGTGCGCGGCGACTCGGGGTTACCTCGCTTGCCCGCGATGGTGTCGGCGCTGCGAGCGGATGTAAGCTCGGCGTGATCTGAATTTAAGTCCCGCTGAAAGGAGCGGATGCGATGATTGTGCTCTACACCACCGAGCGCGACTACCCATGGGGTACTCTGCGCTCGACGCATGCGAGCAAGACCAAGGTCGTGCTCGAGGAAAAAGGACTCCCGTACCGGATCGAAAATTTGCCGCCCGGGAATTTGTGGAAGAAGCCGCCCGAGATGCTCGCGAAGCATCCGCTCGGCAAGGTGCCCTACCTCGAGGACGGCGAGCTCACGATTTTCGACTCGACGGTTATCGGCGAATACCTCGAGGAACGCTATCCGACGCCGCGGCTGATGCCATCGGACCCGGTCGCGCGAATGCGCGTGCGCGAGGCGGAGCAGTTCGTCGACGAAGCGATGCTGGTCGGGAGCATGCCGCCGATCTGGATGCCGTACTGGAGCGAGCCCGCCAAGCGCAACACCGAACAGATGGAACGCGGGCGCGAGCTGCTGCTGACGCGCGACCTGCCATTTGTCGAGAAGCTGCTCGAACGGGCGGGCCCGGGCGGATTCGTATGCGGCGCGTTTTCGCTGGCCGACACGCCGCTGATGGCGCTCGCGATGGTGCTCGAGGTCGACGCGCCGAAGCTCGACGCGGTGCCGCGCGTCGACGCGTACCTCAAGCGGCTGCGCGAACGGCCGAGCTATCGCGCGATCAGTCCGCGGACCAAGGTCGCGGAGGCAAGCGCCCGCGCCTGAGCACCCGAGCGCCGAGTGCGAAAATGAAAAGGGGCGGTTGTCGAAAACCGCCCCTACATCAATACCGGGATCCCGCGTCAGGTTTTTTGCGCGGTGGATTTCTTATGATGCGATACGCGCGTCGAGGCCCGCCTGAGTGAGGAGTTCGATTTCGACGAGTGATGCGACGAGTGATGCGATGACGATCGCGACGACGACGCCACGACGTTCTTTATCCGCGCGGGTGGAATGGTCGCTTCGTCCGCGATGCCGGGGAAATATGCGTCCTCGAAGTCATGTACCTGCAGCGCCGCCAGGAACTCGGCGTAGTAGTTTTTCACCGCGAAGCCGAAGTGCGGTCCGCTGTAGCTCTGGATCATCCTGCCGTAGTCGTTGCCACTGACCGCGGCGGCGCGCGCGGTCCCGCCGGTGCCGTAGTTGTAGGCGGTAATCGCGAGCGGCCAATCGCCGAGCGTATCGTAGTTGTAACGCAGGAGTTTCGCCGCGGCCAAAGTCTCGCGCTCGGGGTTTAGCCGATCGTCGTGGCGGCGCGAAATCTTCATGTACTTGCTGCCGGTCGAGCGCGTGAACTGCCAGATTCCCACTGCGCCGGCGTCCGACTTGGCGCCGCCCTGGAATCCCGACTCGACCGCGGCCAGCGTCACCAGCTCAGGCGGTAGGTCGGCACTTCTGAACACGCGCTCCATCGTGGGCCGGTAGTATCGGCTCCGGAGGAGCCCCAGGCGGAACTGCTCGCGCATCCCTTGCTGGACCCGCAGATTTTCTGCCGCCAGCGCATAGGAGCTCGGCGACGCGTTGGGAAATAGCGCGGCAACCTGGCGCTGATCATAGTCCATCGCTCCGCGCCCGGAAGCGAGCTGGCTCAGGATGCCGCCGTATTTGAGCTTCAGGTATGCATTGACCCAGTCGATTTCCTCGCGCGTCGGCTGACCCTCGCCCGGCAGATGAAAAACCTTGTAGACGCGCCAGACGTTGTCGCGATCAGTCAGGACGAAATCGCGAACTGAATAAGCGGTGAAGACATCGACCC
>DATDGX010000073.1:0-45809 GCA_036521875.1 Binataceae bacterium (SeqCode) | reverse complement strand
GGTCATATATGGACCCCGCCCGTGTGCAAGGGGTGAGCGAGGAAGGAGGGGGAACGGTTGCGGTCATATATCCGGCCTGTTGGATGGGCGGCAGTGTTAGCGGCCCTGGCCATGATGGAAATGCGCGCGCCTGCGTCTCTGATCATCCTGGCGGCCTCGTGAGCATGGGCCTTGACCTCGAGCAGAGTGGACAAGCGCCGGTGCGACCGGTTCGCCATCAGATCGTATTCACCCTTAGCAACCATTGGTGGGAAGTTAGGAACTCGGTTCGGTTATGCTGGTTTGCCCATCGTGCGGTTTTCCGCCGCGGTCCTCCCAACCACCGTGGAGGGCCGCGGCGGAAAACTGCGCGGTGGGCAAACGCTGCGGTAGCGCTCGCCACGACTGAGCAAGGCCCACAGCAGCCGCGCATTGTGGTTGGCCAGCGCGACCGCGGCCACGTTGGGGCCGCGGCGGGCCAGCAGGCGCGCCGCCCAGCGCGCGCGCGGATGAGCGCTGCGGTGCTTGCGATACAACAGTGCGCGCGCGCCATGGATCAACAAGGTGCGCAGGTAGCGATCGCCATGCTTGCTGATCCCGAGCAGCATGGTCCTGCCGCCCGAGGAATGCTGGCGCGGAGTAAGGCCCAGAAAGGCGCTTAGTTCGCGCCCGCTTCGGAACTCGCGTGCATTGCCGACGGTGGCGACCAGCGCGCTGGCGCTGAGCGGTCCCACTCCGGGAACCTCCATCAAGCGCACGCAGCGTTCGTCCTGCTTGACTGCCTGCTTGATGCGCGCGGTGAGCTCCGCGAGGCGCTGCTCCAGCTCGCGCAGCCATCCGCTCATCTCGATCAGCGTCTGGCGCATCACTCCGCTGACCTCGGGGTTGTCATCTTCCAGTGCCTGCGCCAGCGCCTGGCGCAGCCCCGCCGCTCCCAGCCGCGCCGTGATTCCGCGCTCGTAGAGCAGCGCGCGCATCTCATTGCTCTGCGCGATGCGCTGCTTCAGCAGTTGCGTGCGCACCCGATGCAGCGCGAGCTGGTCTTGCTGCGCCACACTCTTGACCGCGACGTAACGCATCTCCGGCCGCCGCGCCGCTTCGCAAATCGCGTCGGCGTCGTTGCGGTCGTGCTTGCTGCCGTGGCGATAGGGCGCCACCCGCGCCGGACTCAACAGCCGCACCTCATGCCCGAGCTGCTTGATCGCGCGCGCCCAGTGATTGGACCCGCCGCACGCCTCCATCGCCACCATGCACGGCTCGAGCTGCTGCAGGAACTCCAGCACCTGGCTGCGCCGCAACTGCTTGCGCTGCACCACCTTGCCCCGCGCGTCGGCCGCGCTCACCGCAAACACGTTCTTTGCCAGATCGATCCCTACTGTTGTAATCTTCATCGCGGACCCTCCTCGTTGCGAATGTAACGTTCACCTACATTCTTGGCCCATTGCGAGGCCGTAGATAAACGGGCGAGGGTCCATCTCATCATCCTGAGCGCAGGCTGCCGGAGTCGAAGGATCCCAGCGATGCACTCGACCTACTACTCAGAGATAGTTGTCCTCAACGCTGAATGCTCGCCATGCGCACAGTTTGGGATCGCAGCGACGGCTGAGGTCCGGTGCCTGCCTTGAAGCCCGGCCCGGTTTCATTCCGGTGTTTCCAGCATCCGGCCGCCGTTTTGCGGCACTCGATGGTGACCGCGCTAAAGCTTAGCGCCGCTAACATCGCGCTTTTCGAGCTCGAGACGCACTCTCGCAGATCACTGCGTCCATTTTGCTGATTGCCAGGGCGCGGCTCCAACAGTCGAAATTGGCCTGTCTATAAACATTGGGCGACGCTCTTTCACAGCACATGCGCCATGAAGGATACTGAGGATGAAAGAAGCCGCGCGGTTGCCCCCGGCAGTTGCAGTGTCCCGTCCATGGCACGGACAGGACCACTTCGACTACACGGACCGCGCGGCTTCAGCACCACATGGGCCTAGGATCGAAACTAACAGACCGATGCCAACCTCGTATAGCCCTACTCGAAGAGTTATGCACATGTTTTTTCACAGGTTCTGCGACCAGCAAGAAATCCTTCGTCGCCAAATGCCCTGGGAACGGTTTTTCGGGTGCGATCCACTTCGACCGGTGCCTTGTAATCGCTTCTAAGGCATCCTCTGAAATCGAAAGTGCTCTATTTACGTGAAAAGAGTGGAAAAATCGCTTATCGTTTGGACCGCTAACGCAGATTTATTGAATTTTTCTTCTCCGGCTGCTTCAAACTGTGGATAAACGACGGCACTTGCCGAAAAGAAGACTTTGGTCACAACAGCGCTGCGACATAGCCAATCTTGGCTCGGGCGCGCTCTCGGTGGTACATCCGCGGCAGCTATTCTTCTCTCAAATTTCGGCACCGCAATTGTTTGATGTCAAGTACCGAACCTTTTGACCCGGTGGAAATTTACACCGATCGCAACGTCTACATACTGGGCGCAGGATTCTCACACGATGCAGGGTTACCTCTCGTCAGTGAGTTTATGAATAAAATGAGAGACGGGCTTGGGTGGTTGAAAAGCAAGAACCGGAACGAAGAAGCGGACGCGATAGAACGAGTCTTTAATTTCAGACGAATCGCCGCATCCGCAACAGAGCGAATTCCAATAGGCACCGAAAATATCGAGGAACTATTCAGCCTTGCCTCGGCGACCTCGACTTTTGCGAACCCCTCAAGTCCACTTGCTCGTGCTGTGCCGATAGCGATCGCGGCGACCCTCGACTACGCTTTGCAAGACAATCCTCCTAAACCGGATGCGCAAGTGATGGTCACGGGGGCCGCCAATATACCTCGCGACTGGATTCACACTGGAGGGTTAGATAGGTCCGGTCAAAGGCAGGATAACTACCGCTGCCCTTTATACGACGCATATGCTCTCGTCCTTGCTGGTACGCCCGGTGACAGAAATTCGGAAGAGCACAATACGATCATAAGCTTCAACTATGACTTATTACTCGAGGATGCTTTTGCGAAGCTCAACATTCCCTTCAGCTATGGTCTTTCGCTTGAGGATGCGGATTTTGAGACCTCAGGAATGTGTGTTCCCGAACTAGCTGACGAAGCAGCTATTAGAGTCCTGAAGTTACATGGTTCCATAAACTGGGCTACGCCGCCTGCTAAGCTTCAGAAGAGTACGATCTACAACGACTATGATCACGTGAGAAAGCGAAATCGCCTTCCCTTCTTGGCGCCACCCACTTGGCGAAAGGTCTTTGGCGATCAACTTTCGATCGTTTGGGATCGCGCCGTTGAGTCGCTGCAATCCGCAACCCGCGTGATCATCTTGGGTTACTCAATTCCGACGACCGATCAGCATTTCAAGTATCTCCTGAGCGCCGGACTCCAGGGGAACATATCTCTTCGGCAAATCTGGTTCGTTAATCCTGGAATAGATCGCAAGGGCGAATCTGAAGTCCTTCGGGAGAGGCTCTTCAGCGTGTTTCGTCCTGAGCTGGCGCCCCAGGTTTTGCAGCTGTCTGACTCGAAAGCACGTGATTTCCTGGTCGGCGCGGGGAAGTATTGGATAAACCGCCAGCGTGTGTCCGCATCTTACCGTGTTTGAAATTGCATCGACCGGGCCGCTGCGAGCCTCGATGGCGGCGCGCGGTCGCCCAAAAGGCGGGCGGGAATGCAAAGGCAATCGCGCACATAATGCCCCGATCAATCAATCAGAAATCTCGCAGAAATCCACTTGATCCAGGCCATGCGAAACCCGAGTGGGTTTCGTGCTTCCTTCTTATTACCAACGGGAAGTCTGAAGTCTCGTGAGTTAGTATCTGGACGGTTGCATTCCGGCGGGCGCGCTGTCGCTTGACGGCATCCGTGATCTGAGAATTGCGCTGGCGGAGTTCCGGCCCTGATCTGATGAAGGGCAAATCCGCGCTCGCCGTGTAGCTCTGGAGATTGCAGCAATGACGACCAAGGCACCCCCAAGCGATGTCGCTTTCACGCCCGCCGTCAAGGCGGTGCAGGAGCGCCGAGGGTCACGCAAAACGTACCGCCGCATGGAAGACAGGAGTGGCTGGCAGACGGGGGGGTAACAGCGGAGCTTGCCGACTTTCTGAGCCAATGCGACAGCGTCTATCTCGCGACCGCGAACGCCGCGGGACAGCCCTACGTGCAGCATCGCGGGGGACCCAGGGGCTTTATTCGCGTCCTCGATGACAAGACGCTCGCCTTCGCCGACTACCTTGGCAATCGGCAGTACATCACGACCGGCAACCTGGCCGAGAACGATCGCGCCTTCCTGTTTCTGATGGACTACGCACAGCGGCGCCGGGTGAAAATATGGGGGCGCGCGCGCGTGGTCGAGAACGACCCGGACCTCCTCGCCCGGCTGATGCCGAAAGGCTACGCCGCGCGGCCCGAACAGGCGATCGTGTTCACCATCGAAGCATGGGACGTCAACTGTCCGCAGCATATCCCGCAGAAGTTCGATGCGGCTGAGGTCTCGGCAGCGATCGAAAAGCTGGAGCACCGGATCGCTGAGCTCGAAACCGAGAACGCCCGCCTGCGTGCGTCAGTCAGCGGGACTACGACTGACACGGATAAGAAGTCATGAGCACGCTGTTAGTGATTAGCCGTTTGTGGTCACTATGCCATTGGCGCGCGCAGGTTGGGCGGCATACTTGCGGATCACTTCGAGCAGGATTGCCTTTTTCACCGGTTTGGCAACGTGCGCATCGCATCCCGCCGCGCGCGTCTTCACCAGGTCATCATCCATCGCCGCGGCGGTAAGCGCGACGATACTGGTACGGGGAGCATCATGTTCGCGTTCCCAATTGCGAATCGAACGGGTCGCCATGTAGCCGTCCATGATCGGCATCTGCATGTCCATCAGGACCAGGTCATAGTGATGGTGGGTGAATTTTTCGAGTGCGATTTCACCGTTTTCCGCGAGATCGATCTCGCAGCCGGTTCGTCTCAAGAACGCCGAGATCAGCAACTGGTTGTCGGGCGAATCTTCCGCCAGCAGGATTCGAGCGGCAGGCACCTCGAGCGCATCCGGGCGCGACGCGCTGTCAGCTTCGGCAAATTTGACCGTGCCGAGCGATTTCGAATGCGCTAGCGCCCGCGAAATTGCCTCGAAGAGTGCCCGGCGCGTGATCGGTTTTATCAGGTAGGCGTCGAGCCCCAACTCGCGCAGCCGCGAAAGCTGCGGATTCACGTCGTCCGACGAAAGCATGAAGATGAGCGGCGCATCACGGTGGATGTCGTGGCGAATTCGGGTCGCGACCTCGATCCCGTCCATTCCAGGCATCCGCATGTCGAGCAGGATCATCTGGAAGGGCCGGCCGCCCTCTCGGGCGCGATGAACTGCGGCTAACGCCGCGACGCCCGAGTCAGCTTCGGCGACCTCCGCCCCGACTATGAACATCATCTCGCGCAGGATTTCCCGATTGGTCGCGTTGTCATCAACGACCAGAACGCGAACGCCGGCCAGATCGAGAAGGCCCTCGGGGAGTATCGCGGGCGTGCCGGACGCCAGGCCGAAATTCGCGGTGAAGATGAACTTGCTGCCCGTGCCGAGCTCGCTCTCGACCCAAATTCGCCCTCCCATCAATCCGACCAGGCGCTGTACGATCGTGAGGCCGAGCCCGGTGCCGCCGTACTTGCGGGTAGTCGAGGAGTCGACCTGGGTGAAGCTCGAGAAAATCGACTCGATCTTGTCCGCCGGGATTCCAATGCCGGTGTCCGAGACCGTGAACCTCAGGTGGCCGGGCTGATTCGCCTCGGGATCGTTGTCGATCAACAGGATCACTTCTCCCGCTTCGGTGAACTTGAGCGCGTTGCCGAGCAGGTTGACCAGAATCTGGCGCAGGCGCAAAGGATCGCCGACCAGATACTCTGCTACACCCGGCGCGATACGCGCCACCAGCTCCACTCCCTTGATGTGCGCGCGAGATCCGAACGTCGCCAGCAATTTGTCGCTCAGCTCGTTGAGATCGAAATCAGTGCTCTCCATCTGGAGCCGCCCGCTTTCAATCTTCGCCAGGTCCAGGATGCTATTGATCAGCTCGAGCAGTGACTCGCCGTTGCTGCTCATCACCTCGAGGTAGCGATGCTGCTCGCTGTCGAGCTCGGTCTCCGACAGCAGTTCGGCCATTCCGAGCACCGCATTCATCGGCGTGCGAATCTCGTGCGACATGCTGGACAGGAATTCAGACTTGGCCAGGGACGAGGCGAGCGCCGTCTCGCGCGCGGCAATCAGCTCCTGGCGTGCGTTCCTTAGTTCGGTAATCGCCCAGTTCAAGGTATTCGCCATCTTCCCGATTTCATCGTTGGAACCGATTTCGAGGTGCTGGGTCAGGTCTCCCGACGCGACCGCGACCAGGACTTGCACTATCCGCTCAATAGGGTGCGTGATTGATAAGGTCAGCGCCATTCCGGCTCCAAGCGCCAGCGCGACTCCAAAAACCATCGCGATCAGCATTTCCTCGGCAGAGGCCCTCGCCAACGCGGTGTTGGCATCACTGGCCCTGCGCGCATCTACCACTTTCATCTCTTCGATCTGTGCGAGCGACCCCAGCACTGCTTCCGTGACTTTCGCGTACTCGTGGCTGCGCAGAATTGCCCAGCCGTCGGTAGGCCTGCCGGCCATTCCCGCCCTGACAATGTCCCCTTCGAAGGCGCTATAAGACCCCCGCGCGTGCAGGAACCTGTCGAATAACGCCCGCTCCTCTTGCGAAAGGTCGCCGAGATGGTATCGGGCAATGGTGCGATCGAGATCGGCGGTAGAATCTTCGATCTCGAGTAATGCCTTCTCCCTTTGCTTTAGAGTGTCAGCGGCAAGAAGGTCTCTCAGTGCCACGCGTATCTTCAGAAAGGTCACCGAAAGATGCGCAAGAACGGGCTGCGGTGCGGTGTTGAGTTCGTAGAGATCGAGATCGGCCCGATGCATCGCGCGAAGGTTCCTGATTCCTGTGATCCCGATGGACGCCGCAATAGCCGCCATCAGCAGAAATCCGCCGACCAACCTGGTCCGTAAGCGACTGCTCCCTGGTTTCACGTTTTTGACTGGATGTTCACTTTTGGCGAAACGGCGACACAATGTCGTCCTATAATGCGATTCTTCCGGGCAACTACGAACGCCGTTCGTATAAGAGCAAGGAGCCTGCCAGACGCGCGGTGAAACAACGGGCGCGCTCTTCGTCGAAGTGGCTATTCGAATGAAATGGCTATTGCGGCGTTCGACTGATTAGCTATCGTCAGAGCCAATGTGAATGTTAAAGATGATTCCCGATGAGTGAGAACCAACCGGCCAGCGGCTTTGTCAACGTCAACGGCGTCCGCCTTCATTACCTCGATTGGGGCGGCGCGGGCGCGCCGATCGTGGTCCTGCACGCAACCGGTTTCCTCGGCCGGGTGTATCGCCCGTTTGCCGAGGCGCTGCGCTCGATCGGACACGTGTGGAGCTATGATCAGCGCGGCCATGGCGACAGCGGCCCCGACCCCGGTGACGCGTATACCTGGGATCAGACCATGAACGACCTGGCCGGTTTCATCATCGCGATGGGAATGGAATCGACCGGGGTGCGCGCCTTCGGTCATTCGGCGGGTGCGACCGCGATCGCAGGGCTCGCGGCGGAGCGCCCCGAGCTGATCTCGCGCGCGGTCCTCGCCGAGCCGGTGCTGTTCGAGTCGCCAACCTCGCCGGAGCTCGGATGGCGCAATCCGTTTATCGAGCGAACGCTCAAACGCCGGCGCGTATTCGACAGCGTCGAAGCGATGTTCCAGAACTTCGCCGGCAAGCCTCCCTATAACACCTGGCGCAAGGACATCCTGCGCGACTACTGCGAGTTCGGCACCCGCATCAACGCCGAGAGCAAGCGCGAGCTAAAGTGCGCGCCCGAGGTGGAGGCGAAGCTCTACGACAGCGCGCGCGATTTCGACGGCCTTGGCAGGATCCTGCGCGCGAGCGTGCCCATGCTGATCCTGTTCGGCACGCGCGGCGATTCGCTCGGCGCGTCGCTGTCGCCCAAGATTGCGAGCGAGCTCAAGAACGGATGCGTGATCGACGTCCCCGGCGCCGGGCATTTCCTGCCGATGGAAAAGCCGGAGTACGTCGCGGAGCAGGCGATCGAGTTTCTCCGCTAGCGATCGAATCGAAATGCTGCGCCGCGCGCGCGGCGCGGTTCTCGCGGTTGCCGTTGCGGCGACGGCGTCACGGGCGCGACAGCAGCGCTGTCGCCGCGGCGCTGTAGACGCCCGGGCGCTCGTAGAGCACCAGAGGCGGCTCGACGGCGGCCTCGACGCCGCCACCGTGGCGCGCCTCGACGAGGACCACCGAGGCGGGCGCGTCCGTGCGCGGATGCACGAAGCGGATGCGCTTGGGCTCCAGGCGCTCCGAGCGCATCGTGGCGATGAGCTCGGCGATCCGGCCCGCGGCGAATACGAACGCTACGCGCGCGCCGTGGCGCACGTAGCGGCGCGCCGCCGCGACGAAGTCGGCGAGCGAGGCGGCGCGCCCGCCGCGCGCCAGGCGGCGGCCGCGGTCGGGACTCTCGCGGCCCGCGCCCAGCGCGCGGAAGGGAGGATTCGCGACCACCAGGTCGAAGCGCGCCGGCGCCAGCGTAGCGATGCGCGGGCTGCGCAAGTCGGCGCATAGCGCGCGCACCGCCGCGGCTGCAGCTCGATCGCGACGATCTCGCGCGGGTGATACAGCGCCGCAAGCATCCCCGCGACCACGCCGCATCCGGCGCCGAGTTCGAGCACGCGATCGGCGGCGCGCGGCCGCACGAAGCGCGCGAGCAATATCGCCTCAAGAGAAAAACGATATCCCTTGCGCGGCTGGATAATCGTCAACGCACCGCCCAGGATCGCGTCGCAAGTCTCGTCATTCGCTGCTAATGCTTCGACCATGACTTCGACCACTCGTGCCATGACTCCCGCCGAGAAAGGCCAGCGCTACGCGCGAATCTTCCGCAAGGCCGGAGTCTTTCTTGCCAAGGGCAACATACCGCGCGCGGTGGCGGTCCTGAAGGAAGGGCAAGCACTCGCCGGCGGGCTCGGCGACCGTATCATGGCGGAGCGCTTCGCAACTGAAATCGAATCCGCCACCGCGCCCGCGAAAACCGGCCAATAGCAGGTTCGGCTCTTTTCACTTTTTCACTGTCGCAGACCCCGGCCGCCCGGGCTGATACCCGCTTGACGGACGAGGGTTCGTACTTACCTTTGAGTTGGGATCGTGAGGTGAAGGGTCAGGAGGCCGTATATGGTTTCACATCGCCGTCCCGAAAATTACACGCTACACCGGCGCACAACGATGCGCCGGAATCAGGAGGTTCGAAGATGGAAGTGCTGACGACGAACGATTACAGCCCCAATGGCCTGCGGCTCGACGGATGGAACGCGCTGTGGAAGGAATTGGATCGCGCAGTGCCCCGCCACGTAACGCCGGCTGCGGACGTGGTCGAGGACGCGGAGGCGTATCGGTTCTACTTCGAGATGCCGGGTCTCAAGGCCGACTCGGTCGATCTCAAGATTGAGGACGGGCGCCTTACGATTGAGGCGGAGCGCAAGCGGCCCGAATGGCCGAAGGAAGCGGAGCTCCACCTTTCGGAGCGCAGCTACGGCCGCATGCATCGCGCATTCGAGCTGCCCGACAACGCGGGCCAGGAGAATATCAAGGCCGTGTACAAGGACGGCGTGCTCGAGGTCACGGTGCCGAAGCGCCCGGAAAGCAAGCCGGTCAAAATCAAGGTCGAGAACTAAGCAGTCGCGGTGCGCGCTTCGACCAATCGCTTGAATCCGTAACGAGCCACGGCGCCGGCGGGAAATGCTCCTGCCGGCGCTTGCGGGTCTCAGCCGACGAAGCCACGCCACGCTCAAAACTGTTCGCAGTGGAGGGGAACCAGATGGGCTCAATAGTGGGTGCGGTCATCGTGCTCGCAATCGTGGGCTGGGCGATCGCGGCGTACAACCGCCTCGTCAGCTTGCGCAACGGAGTCGAAAATTCGTGGCGCCAAATCGACGTGCAGCTCAAGCGCCGTCATGACCTGATTCCCAACCTGATCGAGGCGGTCAAGGGCTACATGCAGTTCGAGCGCGATACCCTGACCCAAGTGGTCGAGGCGCGCGCGAAAGCGGTAAGCGCTCCCGACCAGGGCGCGCGAATCGCGGCCGAGAACCAGCTCACCGCGGGACTCGGCCGGTTGCTGGCCGTGATGGAAAATTATCCGCAGCTCAAGTCCGATCAGAACGTACTCAAGCTGCAGGAAGAGCTGACCACCACCGAGAACCAGATCGCGTTCTCACGCCAGGCGTACAACGATGTCGTCTATGAGCTCAACACCAGGATCGAGACTTTCCCGTCCAACCTGATCGCCAGCAACTTCGGCTTCAAGCCCGCCGAATATTTCAAGGCCGCGCCCGAAGATCAGGCGGTGCCGAAAGTCGACCTGCAAATGGGAGCACCGCGCGCGTAGCGGCGCCCTCGATGCGGCAGCTCTCCCGACTCTCTGCGAACGTGGACTGATCGCAACGGGGCGTAATGGCGGCGGCAGGAGCCAGCGACTTCCGCGCTCTTGAGGCGACCAATCGCCGCGAGACCGTGCTGCTGGTGATCGTGTTCACAATCATCGTCGCAGCGCTCGGTTTCGGGCTCGATTTTCTCGCCGGCGATTTCGCGATCGTCGACGGGCAGGTGGTCGGGTTCCCAGTCCTCGCCGTCGCGGCGATTATCCTCGCCACAATTCAGGCGCTGGTGTCGTTCTATGGCGGCGCGTCGCTGGTGCTGCTCTCGGTCCACGCGCGAGAGCTCACGCCCGACACCGTGCGGCATCAGGCTGTGCTCGACGTGATACGCGAGATGGCGCTGGCGGCGCGGATGCCTGTGCCGAAAGCATACGTGATGGACGATCCGTCGTTGAATGCCTTTTCGTCCGGGCGCGACCCGGCTCATTCAGTGATCTGCGTCACCCAGGGCCTGGTCGATCAGATGGATCGCGAAGAGCTGCAGGGCGTGATTGGCCACGAGATGGCGCACGTCCGCGACTACGATATTCGCACCATGATGATGATCGCGGTGCTGGTCGGCGGGGTCGCGATGCTCTCCGACTTCGTGTACCGGATCATGTTTTTCGGCGGATTCCGTGGCGGCAGTCGCGGCGGCCGCGGCGGCTCCAAGGGCAATGGTGATGCTGGCGCGCTAATCGCGATCGCGGTGCTGGTGCTCGCGGTGGTCGCGCCACTGTTCGCCCAGTTGATCGCGATGGCGGTGTCGCGGCAGCGCGAGTATCTCGCCGACGCGGGCTCGGTCGAGTTCACGCGCAATCCGGTCGCGTTGCTGCGCGCGCTCGAGCAGATCGCGAAGGTCGAGTCGCCGCTGCGCGCGGGCACCGCGGGAACCGCGCATCTGTTCATGGTCAATCCGCGCGAGGGCGTTCGCGAGGACGGTGAGAGCTTCTTCGACAATCTGCTCTCGACCCATCCGCCGCTGTCCCGGCGAATCGAGCGATTACGCGCGATGGCCAGCGCGGCAGCCTCGAGCACCGGCGCACCGCCACACGGCGCGACGCCCGCGCCAGCATCCGATATCAATCGCTAACGCCGTTTTTTCCGCCTCCCCGCCGCGGTAACCTCGACGCGTGACCGACAATAAGATGCTCGCGCGCGTGCTCGAACCGATCATCAGGCGCGTAGCGCGCGTCGACGGCGTCGCCGCGATCGTGCTGGGAGGGTCGCAGGCGCGCGGCACCGCCGACCGCGACTCCGATATCGATCTCGGCCTCTACTACGAGGCTGCGGAACCGTTTTCGATCGACGAGCTCGACCGCGCGGCGCAGGAACTCGACGATCGCCACCTGCCGCGGCAGGTGACCAGGTTCGGCGAATGGGGCCCGGGCTTGAACGGCGGAGGATGGCTGCAGGTCGGCGGCCGCCATGTCGATTTTATCTACCGCGAGCTGGGCGCGGTGCGCGAGGCGATCGACGAATGCCGCGCAGGCCGTCCGCGCAGCATCTACCAGCTCGGTCATCCGCTTGGCTTCCACAATCAGATTTACGTCGGCGAGATAAATTGCTGCCGCCCGCTCCATGACCCTGACGGCGTGCTCGCGGAGCTGAAGTCGATGGTCAGAAAATATCCACCGGCACTGCGCAGCGCGATCATCGGCAAGCATCTGTTCGACGCGGACTTCGAGCTCGGAATCGCGGACAAACCGGCGCGTCGCGGCGACGTGATGTATGTCGCCGGATGTCTGTTTCGCGCGGCGGGATTCATTACGCTGGTGCTGTACGCGCTCAATCGGCGCTACTTCGTCAACGAGAAAGGTGCCTTCGCCGAGTCGCGTGGATTCCCGATTCGCCCGCGCGGATTTCACTCCGCACTCGCCCGCGTACTGGCGAATCCGGGCCGCACCCCGGCCGCGCTCGCGCGGAGCGTCGCCGAGTTGCAGCGCCTCACCGCGCAAATCCGGCGGCTGGCGGAAGTCTGAAAGACTCGGAGGTCAGTGGGTCGCATTCAAGTTCAACGGTTGCGCTGTTTCAGCGCGCGTTCGATTTCGCGGCGCGAAGTCTTGCGCGCAATCGATTCGCGCTTGTCGTAGGCGTGCTTGCCTCTGGCGAGCGCGATCTCGACCTTCGCGATACCGCGCTTGAAATAAATCTTGAGCGGCACGATCGAGTAGCCCTTTTCGCGCACTCGCCCCCACAGGCGATCGATTTCGCGCCGATGGAGCAGCAGCTTCCGCGGCCGGGTCTCCTTGTGGCTGAACTGGCCGGCGGGCGCGTAGCTGCCGATATGAACGCCTTCGAGGAACGCCTCGCCGTTCTTGACCCGCGCGTAACTGTCGTGGAGGTTCGCCTTGTGCGCTCGTAGCGATTTCACTTCGGTGCCGGTGAGCGCGAGGCCGGCCTCCACGGACTCCTCGATGAAAAAATCGAAGCGCGCCTTGCGGTTGTCGACGATCAGCTCGAATCCGTCGCCCGCAGCCGGTTTTGAATCGCGCGTCATCAGAGTCCCGAGTCTATCGGCATTTGGTGTACGGCACGAGTTGCGCGCCAGCGGGGCCGATCGCGAGGTTCCGCAGTCGGTTGCGAGCGGGCGCGCGCGGCCATAGATTATAAATGCATAACCGTTGACGACCGGCCTCAGGACCGGATGCTCACGCTTACGACGCGTGGGGGCGAACCGGGTTCGACGGAGACAAGATGGTCGTGGTCGCACGCCGGGTTCCCGCTGACCCGTAAAAAAGGCGGACTGCGAAATTTACCCGCAGACAATAACGGTTACGCTCTGGCGGCCTAAGGGCCGCTAGCGTCCCGCCGCCGCTCGCCCATGACGGCGGGTCGGGGCGTCATTTAGTGGGCTAGGGAAGCTGCCGTTCACCGGTTGGGCGGCGGACCGAAACTTAAACCGGCTGGCCTCCGATGAGCCCGTCCGCGGGCGCTCCGGGGGCGAGCTAGAATTCGCGGACTAAGCGTGTAGTGGCCATCGCCGGACAGCCTTCGGACGGGGGTTCAATTCCCCCCGCCTCCACCATCCTGAGTCTTTGATTTTGCCGGAGTTTTGTCTCTGAAGGGGTCCCTCAGGGACACGAGGGACACTAATTCAGCGTCCGATCGACGAACCCAAATCGTCGACGCCAGCCAAGCGTCCAACTATCGCGGATTCACTCGCTCCCGGACGCTGACAGTGGTCCCACGATAGTAGTGCTGCAAGATTTTTGTGTAAGGCTTGCCCTCATTTGCCATGACTGCCGCGCCGATCTGGCATAGGCCGACACCATGTCCCCAGCCGGCTCCTCGCAAGACAAAGCGGCCAGACTCTTTGTCTACGACGAATGCAGAGCTGTAAAGATGCGTGCGCGATAAAGCGCGGCGAATTTCCAGTTCTTTACCGATGATGATGGAGTCGCGTTCCCCGGTGATCTTCAGCCGATATATTCGGCCTGAAGGTCCGCGAGCGAGCGCCTGCACGTCGCGAATCGGACCAAGGCCCACAGCGAGCCTGGATCTGATCAGATCGGCGAGTTCTTCGGGCGTGTACGCGACCCGCCAGCGATAGAAATCGCGGGTCTCCTGATCGAATCCCGGGAGAACGCGTGAGAGGAGTTCCGAATCGTCCGTATTGCAGTAAGCCGGTGGGTTGGAGCGGATCCATGTCTCGGGACTATAAGAGCAGGATTGCGCCGGACCGTCGTAGACCGACTCAAGATAGGGAATATCTTCATCTTCCCAGGCGGTCGCAAAGCGCTCGGTTATTCCGCCGCAGCACTTGGAAAACCGCGCGTCGCAGATAGCACCGTTGTAACGGAGAAACTCGCCGGCTGTCGCGCGAACCGCTTCGGCTGCAGCCGGAGAGAACGCTTTCGTGATGCCCTGATAACGCTGGCAGTGGTCGTCGGCGCACACGTCGAAATCCAGATGCGCTTCGCGGCCGTACCAGCGAAGGATTTCGTGAGAATCGAGACCGTCACTCTGCCCTCTCCCAAAGGGAGAGGGATTTGCTTTCGGAAACCACAGCCAGCTGCGCGAAATCACCGCGTGAGCTTTCAGCAGTTCGAGAGGACAGGACGCGCTCATCTCGGATGAAATCACGCTCGTGACGTACTCTTCGAGCGACACATCATTAATCACCGTCAGACCGGCTTCTCGTTTCACGAGGCGAAAAGCCCCACGGAATACCTGGCGCTCCTTGCGTTCCCAATGAAATCCAATTCCAATCGTGACGTTGTCCAGCGCAAACGCGCACGATGACAGGTCCGACGGAGTAAGCGTAACTTCAGAAGTAAATCTGTATCGCCCGGGAGGGTACGGCTTGCCGGAACTATCAGTAAACGTGCCCGTCAATTCGACTTCAATAGCGGATTGTCGTTCAATCAGCCCTACAGATACGTTCAACGCTCACTCTCCAGCTTCTCAGCGACTTCTCGAAACTGACCGTCAGGCAAAGTGACCTCTCGAAAAATTGCGGCAATCGCGTCACCCGTGATTCTTTCGAAATCGTGCGCCAGCGGCACGACAAAAATTCCGCACAAATCAATCGATGCCGGACTCACCGTCAGCTCGCCCGTGTGAAAGACCTGTGGCCGATGTTTTCCTCGCGGGAACAGATACGTGACCCAGTCCCCTCTCTCATGATAGATCGCAATGTTGACCAACGGTTCTGCTCGTTTGCCAGTCGTTTCCGCGAGTAGATCGATGGCACCATCCATTCGATCGATCAAAGCAGATCGATCCCGTCCACGAAATAAGAACACATTTCTTCCGTAGTTCGGCACGGTAACGCCAGGCATTCCAGCGGTGTCCTTCTCGATCGGAAACAATCCTCGCGAGCCGGCCTGAAAGTGCATGTGGTCTGGTGCGGACGCTCCGCACTCCGGACCGTTATAGATGACGAAATATCCGGGCAGGTCTGCCGCAAGGTCCAGCATATTTCCGAACTGGTTCGCGATGCGCTGCAAGCCGTGCTCTCTGTGAGCGATCGTGAGGTGATGATCCACGATTGGAAACGGATTGCAGTAGATCGTGAAGTCCTCATCAAACTGCACACCCTCCTCCTCCGGAGGCAGATTTCCCGCACATAGGAAGCAGGGGCGTTTTGCAACCGACTCCCGGTCGACAGACGCCGTTGTACTGCCCACACGATGGGGAATGTGACGGATGAATATGTCGAACCAATCGATCCGTACCGGCCGTGTCTTCGCCCGCGCGAGGCCTTCAATGCCTTTCGCGAGCTGCGGCCATGCCCGCGCTTGCCGCTTAAAAAGTTCTTCTATTTCGTGGATCATCCGCGCATTCGAGCCTGAATCTCGATAGTTCGGAGCCAGTCCTTGTACAGATCGTATCGATTCGCAACCTCGAGAGGCAGGGCGCTGTCGCTATTGCCTTCCCAACGGCGGCAAAGATAAACGGAGTCGTAGGTCCGGGCTATCTCATAATCACGGCTGATGCGCAGCGCTACGGCGTAATCCTCGCCATAGCTGACATTCGGAAATCCGATACGGCGCAGAACCGATGTATTGAATGCGCGCGGCGCGCCAAGACCATTGACGCGGAGTGCATTGTTTCTTCCGTTCTCGCGACTCCACTCGCGGTGATCGATTACACCAGGCGGAATCTCTTTCAACGAAAAATCGACCATCGTATAGGAACCTATGACCATCGCATAAGGCCCAGCTTCAAGTTCTGCGACAACCCGGCGAAGGACGCCCTCATTGATGTACAGGTCGTCAGAATCAAGTTGGATGGCGTATTGTCCGCAGTCCCTGGAGTAAATCGCCTCGTTCCAGCACCCGCCGATTCCAAGGTCCCGGCGTTCGGGAACGATGTGTTTAACACGCGAATCGCTGATACCGCGCAGGATTTCCGTCGTCCGATCCGTCGAATGGTTATCGACGACGATCACATTGAATTCGAAATCAGCGCTCTGGACGAGGGCGCTTTGAACGGCGTCGAGAATTGTCCGCTCGCGATTTCGAACCGGTATGACGACGCTGGCTTTTACTGGAAATGGTTCCGCGGCAGCTGGAACGTTCTCGAAGTGCGGCTGCAACCAGGCCCCGATTCGTTTGAGATGCGCCGTCGCAATGCGCTCCATTTCGATTTGGTAATCGCGATTGCGCGGATCCACGTAGTCGAATTGCTTTTGACCCGTCGGCCGCGCATCAATCATCGACGCGCTGTACAACGGTTCGGGAATCCGCACGATGGCGTGTTTTTCGGAGATCCTTAACCGCAGGTCGTATAGTCCTCCCCATTTCCAGGCGCTGTCGATTCCCGACCGACGCGCGGCCTGAACGGACACACCAACTACCGGACCGAAGTCGAAACCGTCGCGGATGCTCCCGCTTTGATAGTCGATACGAGAATGGCCTGCTGCGTCGGCATAAACCCAGCCGCCGCCGCTTTCACGTATGACCCGCGCCATTCGATCGAACATGCGCGGTCCGGGCTCGATGTTCACATGCGGATCGCCGAGAAAGAGGACATCGGAATCGGCGGCGTCGAAGAGTCGTTGAATACTCGCGGATGAGTAGTCCTCTGGATAGACGATGTTCACATTCCACACCGCCGCTTCGCGCCATCTCTCCTTTGCGAGGAGGGAATCCGCCTCATTGATAAACGTGTCATCTTAGCCACTAACTGCAATGCGTCGCGTCACCTCTTGCGGCCGCACTACAATGACGCCAGCCATCCGATTTGCCTTGAGAAACTCGCTCAATTCCTGTTCCACGACAAAGCCCTGGCTCCGCGACGCGTGCCGCATGAAAACTTTTTTGCCATCGCGCACGATGATTCCAGCATGAAACACATCGAGATTCTTGCGGGTGGACACAAAAAAAATCAGGTCACCGCTTTGCAAATGCGGTTCGAGCCGTGGCACTGCCGGCTTCGGTACACACTTCACGCGAGTTCGCTGTGCAGCGAGTCCGGGTACAACATTCAGAACGCGTTCCCTGAAGAGTATCGGGACAGCCGGCATTGAAACCGGCCTGATTGTCCCGTTGCGTACATTGTTGCGAATCCAAAGCGTCATGTAGTGATTCCGCCGTTCCCATCGAATGCGGCCTTTTTCATACCGCATCTTTCGCAGCCACTCGATGAAGTCATCAACGTTGGAAGCGCGGGCGAGCGCCACAATTGTTTCGATGTACGTGACACAGTCGAATCCCTCGAGGGAAGCCGTGAACACTTCGGCGGTGTCGGCCGATCCAATCAGCGGATTTGGTTTGTAAGCGTGTCCAAGGAAGTGGCGCGAGAGAAGGTCAATTCGGCTACCGGCGTAACGGTCATACTTCGTTTCCGATAGAAGCTGCTCCACACGCCGCCGGCTGAGACCTCGTGGTTGCGCGTGCTTCATCAAGTTTTCATTTTAGCACGCGCTTTCGACCCGTTCAGGCGTGGCCCATTTCTGCCTGATCCGGATCAATAAATTGACCATCGGCGTCATAATCCATGCGGTCGAGAGCTACTACTCGGGGCCTGGCGGCTCAAGCAGCAAGGTGAATCCATCGGCGTCATGAAAATCCGGTTTGTCGGCCCGATGGCGAAGCGCCCAGTACGAGAGCCCATCGCTCGCCTCGATGACCGCCGAGAGCCCGATACGGAGGGAAGCATGCGGGTGGATGGCAGACAGGCCATCGAGCCGGACAAGGGTATCGAGCTCAAGCCGACTGCCAGTAGAGCGCACGGCAATGTCCGGGCGCATCATTTCGTTCGCGAGAGGACCGCCGTTGCGATAGCCGCAGAAGGCGTATACGGCCCACTCCCCCGACGGGGCGAAGTTGAACTCGTGGTACGCCGGTTGCCCTTCCACCGCGATGAAGGCTTCGAAGCAGGTGTGGCGCCAGAGCTGTGTAGCGATGCGCGGCACGCCCGGCGAAGAGACCCAGATCCGAGGAATATCTCCGTCGAGGCGGAAGGTCATCAGGAGTTCAGCGCTTGCCGATCGGCGTACTAGCACCTGAATGGCGCGCACCGTCTCATGGCGTGTTGACGGATGGCACCTCAAGTCAATCCAGTGTTCGACGGTCATAACGGGCTCGGCGGCCGCAGCGGGATTGCTCTGCGACCGGAATATCGAGTCAAACTGTGGGCGCTCAAAAGCCTTTGAGCGCTCCACGTTTCTATTGTCCCACCTATCAGCCTTTCATCACTATATCGCTGACGCCGCTGGCTGTCGCGCGGCACCAGTCAGCCTTCAGACGGGGTTCAATTCCCCCCGCCTCCACCATCCTGAATATTTGATTTTGCCGGAGTTTTGTCTCTGAAGCGGTCCCTCAGCGACACTTTCAGGGACATTAATTCGGCGTCCGATCGACGAACACGAATCGTCGGCGCCAGACGCCGACCGATATTCGAGATCACGCCGGACTTCGTCGCGATCAATGGATAGCGCTTCACAGCTCGACTGCCTCTAGTGAAAACTGATAGTTGAAGCCGGACGCCACTTAATGCACTCTCGCGTCCACACGTGGCTTGACAGATTGGTGAGATCTTCGATGTCGCTTTTGTAGAATTCGGCTTGTCTTACAGCGCATAAGGGGGCGGCTATGAGCGAGACGGCGCGTTGGATCTTCGCAATTGCTGTACTCCTTTCAGTTGCGATCGCCTGGTGGCGCGGCCGACTGTCAGCAGGACTTCAAATTCTCTTCTTGATACGTTGGCAAGCGTTCCTGACGATTAGCCCGATTCTGATCGCCCTACTGTCGATCAAAGTTCCCGAGATGTTCGGCAATCTCGTGATCCTTGATCCGTCGCATCCTTGTCGAGAGTCGTTCTACGTGGCGTTCGTAGGGTTCGCCTCCGCATGGATGTCATTGGCACTCGTCACCATCGTACTCGACCGCGCTCAGGAGCGGTTTCGCGTCGAGTTAGAGGTCCCCCATTGGTTCTGGCTATGTGCCGGGCTTCTCTTCACCGCGCCCCCGTTGGTTCTCATGTGGCGCGTGCACAGAGCCTCAGCAAACTTCAGATGGTTGGGATTCGGCGGCGGTTTCGTGGCGGCTCTCTTGATCGTCCTGGTGGTTGACACGATCTTTCACTTGCTTGATCCTCCTCCCGCGCTCACGGGCAGGCCCGTGCGGCGATTCGCCTTCGCTGGGAGCCTCTATCCGTTTCTTGTTACGAACGCGAATCCGATGGGTCGGGTGTCTAAGCTCATCTTCCGACCGCTGCATTTGTTTGATCCTGGATACCTTTGGCCGGATCAGGGTCCGGGTGCCCCTGCCGATCCCGGCTTGGTCGGTCTTCCCTACCCGGAGCAGTCGTGCCCTTGCCGTGCGAGAGCTGCCACCACCCCGAGTAGAAGCTCGCGACCCAGAAAAGCGCGCCAATGAAGACGGCCACAGATGCCGCGAGGTGCCGCGTGGTTGGTTCGATCCTTGGAGCGGATGGGGGAGTGAAATTCTGGGACCCATCGAAGCGGTTCTCAACGCCCGCAGCGCGACCCAACTCGGGCATGACTCAATCGACGCGGAGCTGCTTCAAAATCTTGACTACCTGAAGGGTCAATCCGAACCACGGAGCGGATGCCCGGACTTTGTCACCGTGGTTCCGATGGTTGCGGAAGACGATCCCGGAAAGCCAAAACGGGTGAGATCCCTTTCGTGGCAACTATCGAGTGCAGAAAGCAGCGCGATTGAAGGCGACTGGCGCAATGATCATGTTCAGAAGAGCCTCAAAGTGCTCAACGATTGCATTGATCCGTCCGCCCGATGAACAAGAGGAATTAGGAATGGCGCAGCAGGCCAAGATGGTTCAACGGCGTCCGGTACCGTTCATTCATCGGCAAGACGACGCTGATACAACGCGAGCAGCGCTGAAGGATTTCCAACTGAAATCGTGACTTGCCCGTTTACGGTTCGGGCCAAAAGTCCTCATCGTCGTCGTGAACTCCGCGCGCAGCAGAGTAGGGCTTCTCAAGCGTTCTCGCCAACGAAACAACCATGGTGCGCGAGCGCAGGGTAGTTAATCGCGGGCTCGAGGAGCCTGGCGCGAGCATCAGGATCCCGCAGATCGCCGAGTGAAAAACGGTGAGGGTCCAGCCCCGGAGCGCGCCGATCAAAGCCTGAGGAATCAGCGAGCTGAGCCAAAGGTTCAGCAATGCCACACACGCCGAACGGAAGACCTTAGCAAACCGGCCTCTCACTATATTTCGTGTTTCACTCACGTGCTTGGTTCCGCCTTAGAACGCGAAGGTCGCGACGAAAAGAGCGACCCACATAAGCGCGACGATCCCGTAACCGACCTGAGTCGGATCGTCGAAATAGGATTCGACGGCTCGGTGTATTTTGCTCGCATTCTCGATCCGAGCAGTCTCCTCGCCGTATCCGTTGCGACACAAATCGTTCTCGAGTGAATTCATGGCGCGCACCTCCCTGTGCAATGAGCTTGCAAAAGGAAGGCGTTACAGCGCACCGAACCGGATGATATGCGTCGCTGAACCGCTGGTTCAGATGAATTGAACGCCTCCAATCGGAGGGGAACCTCGAATCGACCTGTAAATTTGTGCCGTGGTCAGGCGTGATCCGGGAGGGCTGCGCGATCCCTCCGAGGGCGACCAGGTTGACAACCGGACTACTTGCGACTGACGACCGGGTGCCGAAATTGAGGAGAGATCCTCTTTACCAGTGTCTCCCAGTGTTTCCGACAATCTAACCGGGGTTCGATGAAGTTCAGTGTGCCTAAGCACGGCATCCGAACACAAAGCTGAGGATACGTTGGACAGGCAGTCACACGATTTACACTACGATGACCTCGTGGTAGCGTCCCGACCGACGGAGGGGACCGCACCCGAATCCCCGGAAATCTGTCAGTTTCCCGACTCGGAACAGCGTCCACCTGGCTTTGTCAATCAGGGGGCCTCATTGACCGAGGCAGACCACGGCTCTGGCTTGCACAGAGGCGAATCGGTATCGCCTGGCAGCCCTTCCACCCAAACCGGGACATTCGTCCTCAATGGCGAGTACTGGACCATCGGTTATGGAGGGACCAGCGTTTCCCTTCGCGATTTGAAAGGTCTCGGCTACATCCACAGTCTGCTGCAACATCCCGGAGAGGAGTTTCATGTCTTCGATATTCTGAACAAGCCCGGTTCAGTTGCGACTTCCGAAAGCGGCAGCAGCGACTTCGGTTCAGTCCTGCAGGAACCAACGGTCACGGTCGGGAGGCTAGGCGATGCCGGAGAGATGTTGGACGCGAAGGCGAAACAAGATTATAGACGCAGGCTTTCAGAACTGGACGAAGAACTGGAGGACATGCAAGAGCGCGGCAATGTCCAGCGCGCAGCAGAAGTCGAAGACGAAAGGGATTTTCTGAGACGCGAGTTGGCGCGAGCGGTGGGACTCGGAGGACGAGACCGGCGGGCCGGGTCAGCCGCGGAGCGCGCACGTCTCAATGTTTTGCGTGCGATCAAGGCCGCGGTGCAGAAGATCTCTGAGCATGACGCTGCGCTCGGAGAACTGCTCAGCCACACCATCAAAACGGGATCGTTCTGTTGCTACTCCCAAGACCCACGCCATCCTCTAACCTGGCAATTCTCAGCGGGAGATCCCAAGGATGCCGCCGAACCGATGGCGACACCGTCATATGTTGCGGACCGGCGGAGCTTCCCGCGTGTGTTTGCGGATGAAACTACCTTCGTCGGCAGGGAAGCGGAACGCACCACTCTGCGGCGCGTTCTTGAACAAGCGCGCGGTGGAAGGGGTGGAACGGCGATGGTCGATGGTCCCGCCGGCGTGGGCAAGACGCGGCTGGTAGCCGAAATCTGCGCCGAGGCGGCGCGCACCGGATTCCTGTCGATCGCGGGTAGTTGCTACGACCGCGATGAGTCGGTTCCGTTTGTGCCTTTCGTCGAAATTCTTGAAACGGCCCTCGAGCAGGCGGGAAATCAGCGGGCCTTTCGCGACGCGCTCGGAAAGGACGCCGCCGAGATAACGCGGCTGTTGCCACAACTGCGGCGTCTATTCCCCGACATCCCGCCGCCGATGGAACTCCCGCCCGACCAGTCGCGCCGAGTTCTGTTTAACGCGGTTGCGGAGTTTGTTCGTCGCGCTGCAGAAAACAGCCCGCTACTCATTTTCGTCGATGATCTGCATTGGGCCGATGAAGGGACTCTGTTGCTGCTCAACTATCTCGCGCAGTTGGCGCCCAAGCTTCGCCTGCTTATGGTCGGAACCTATCGGGACTTTGAGCTGCAGCCCGCGCGTCCACTGGCGAGAGCGCTCGACGAGCTGATTCGGCTGCGTCTGGTCGAGCGAATCACGCTGCGCGGCCTTCCTCAGAGCGCAGTCGCTTCGATGCTTAAGATTCTGAGCGGCCGAGAGCCGCCGGATTCCATCGTGCGTCTCTTTTTTTCGGACACGGAAGGTAATCCATTCTTTGTGGAGGAGTTGTTCCGCCATCTGCTCGAGCAGGGCAAGCTCACTGATTCCGATGGCGCGTTTCGCCGCGATCTCCGGCTCGACGAGATCGAGGTACCTCAAAGCCTGCGGCTGGTCATCGGGCGTCGGCTGGCGCGCCTCACCGAAGCGACTCACAAGATGCTTGGGACGGCCGCAATAATCGGACGGTCTTTCACGTTCAAACTCCTCGAGGCATCCACTGATACCGTCGAGGACTTGCTGCTGGATTGCGTTGAGGAAGCCGAACGAGCGGGGCTCATTTCCTCAACCGTGCAATATCCGGAGGCCCGATTCGAGTTTTCACATGAACTGATCCGTCAGGCAGTTGCCGGCGGGCTGTCGGTCGCACGACGCCAGAGATTGCACCTCGAGGTCGCCGAGGCACTGGAAAGAATTTACGCCAATGCGCTCGAGGATCGTGCCGAAGATCTTGCACATCACCTCTGGCAAGCGGGTGCCGCCGCACAAGGGGCCAAGACAGTCTTGTATCTGGAGATGGCGGCCAAGCGTGCGCGCGAACAGGGCGCGTTGGCGGAGGCCGAAGGGCATTACCGCCACGCTTTGGCAGTGATCGAGACCATGCCGGCGGCGCCCGCGCGTGACCAGCAGGAACTTATTCTACAGCTGGCGCTCGCTCAGGTTTTTATTGCCACGCGTGGCTACACAGCGACGGAAACCGCCGAAGCCTACGATCGCGCGAGCGTCCTCGGGGAGCGAATTGGCGACCCGATGCAAGTAGTCCTGACTCTAACCGGATTATACGCAGTCCCACTCGTTCAAGGTAACATGGAGGCCGCAAAGGCCATTGCCGAGCGGGTGTGGATTGCCGCTGAGCGCAGCGAAAGGCCATCCGCGCTGATATGGGGGCGCTTTCTGCAAGGGGTACCCCGCTATCACTGCGGCGAATTGTCGCAAGCACGCGATTATCTTGAAAAAGCGATCGCGGCATATCGCGAGGAAGATCATCTGAGCAATCCCCAGGATCCCGGTACTGAGACTCTGCAATACCTGGCCCTCAGTACCTGGCAACTTGGCAGGGCCGATTTCTCGCGGACACGAATGCGAGAGGCGATCGAGTTGGCCGACCGCCTGCGAAAACCATACGCATTCGCGCACAACCGGCTGTTTGCCGCCTACCTTTACGCTCTGATGCGTGATCCCGCCACCAGCCAACAGTTCTCGGAAGCTCTCGTCGAGCTCACTAGAGAACCTCCGATTCCAGTCCTCTTCGACCTTGGCAGAATACTTTACGGCTGGTCACTCGCCGAGCTGGGACGTTGCGAAGAAGGAGCCAGATATGCCCGCGACGGGGTCACAAGCTTCAAAGCGGCAGGCAACGGTATAGCAATCGGTTCGTGGATCGGGTTTCTGGCTGAGGCGCTGGCGCGAAACGGCGAGCTCGGCGAGGCGCTTTCGACCGTCGAAGAAGGGCTGGCCGCCGTCGGAGACCAACTGATCGATATGCCATATCTGCTGTGGCTGCGCGGCGAATTGCTAATGCAGCAAGCGCGAGCAGGGACCGCCGCTAAGCCGGCGGAGGCGCCGGAGCAGAGTTTTCGCGGCGCGCTCGCGCTTGCCAGCCGTCTTGGCGCCAAACCGTGCGCGCTGCGCGCCGCCACAAGTCTTGGTTGCCTGCTGAAATCCCGCGAGCGCGTGGCCGAAGCGCGTGACCTCATCCTGCCTCTGTGGAAAAGTTTCGCCGAAGGTTTCGACACCCGCGACCTGCTCGAGGCGAAAGCATTGTTGAACGAATTGGGTTAGAGCGCAGTAGCCAGAAGCCTTCGCGGGCTCCGCGCAAGGCGAGTTCTGATTGAGTGGTCGTTCAGGCGCTACAGGGAGGTAGACGAATGACACGCCGCGGCAATCTACAACTAGTTTTTCACGGTGCAATTCTCTTACTCGTCGGCATGCTCGTAGGAATTCCGGGGTTCCCATCGTCCAAGTTCAGCATGTTGGATCCGGCGCGGCTGTTTTGGCGCCAGGCTCACCTCATCCCCGTCCTGACAGGTACATGGATGATAGCTAGCGGCGCCGCGCTGCCCAGCCTCAAGCTGACAGACCGCAGAGAGTGGCTGCTCGCATGGTCGCTGATCATCGCCGGATACGCTTTTCTGGTCTCTCTCCTGCCGTGGGCTTATGCGCTTTTTGTACTTAACATCGACATCAGGATCTCGTCACGGTATCTCCTCGTGGCTTACATGTTACCTCTTCTGGTAACCGGCGTGGGTTCACTCATCGGCGACTATCTCATCATCATCGGCGCTCGTGACGCGCTCCGGGATAAGCGGGTGCCGCGCCTGCCTTGACAGTGACCAACGACCGCGAGCAGGGCCGATCGCAAAGCATCGAACCGATCAGGGGCAGGCATAACCCCTAGCCAGACTGTCGAAGGAAAACCCATGGGACACTTGGAACAGAACGGCCTGACCGTGATTACCCGCATCAAGGAGAGCTCTATAGAAGACATGCCTAAGCTGCTTGAGCAGGTCCGCCAACGACTCGATAACAAGAAGTTGTTTGAGCAAATGCGGACCGTTCACTATGCCGCCTGGCTCCTGATTCCCGACGCCAACGGGATCCTTTCCAGGCTGGTCCTGGAAACAAACTACGACGGAGACGTCAACGCACACCTGGAGCACCTGATCACATTCCTGGGACCAGAGCTAAACGACATATATGACCTCTGTGAGGACTATCCTGAGGTGGCGAACCGGAATCGTGAAACCATCGCCAGGTACCTGGGAAAGTACTCGGTCCCTTCCTCCGCGTATTTCGTTGCCTTTCCCGGACGCTCCGCGGCCGACATCCAAAACGCAATCAACGTTTACCAGGAAGCCAAAGACTATATTGACCGGGAGCGAAAAGAGTCCTTTCAGTATTCCGACCGGCAAGGGAATTCAAATAAAGCCGCCTCAGAGTTCGACGATCTCACTTCCAGGCAGATCTTCACAAAGTTGGTCCACCATTTCCGCGCTGATCATCGTGCGATGTTGCTGCCCTTCGCGAAACCGCGGCTCCGGCTCAAATTCGCGATCAACGTGGCTGTATTTTTGGCGCTGGTGCTCGTCTTCGCTTTTGGTCCGGCGCTTCTCTGTAAAGGACTCCATTGCCCGCATCGTTTGAAAATTGTGATGGAGATCGTTCCCGGGCTGCTACTTGTGCTTGTTCCGTTGGCTCTCCTGCTGATCACGCGATTGCATGAGTTGAGAGAGGCCAGAGTACCGGGGGCACCGGAAGATCCTACTGCGCATGCGATTACCAGTGAGGAGTATCAGTCCTTCGATGCCGGTCTGCAGAACCATTTTTGTACCTACGCTACGGTCAAACTGAGTCGCTTCCGGAGATTCCTGATACGGACGGCGTTATTCGTCGCCCGGTTACTAGCCAGGAGAGTCTTCATTTTTGGCAAGCTGGGCGCGATGGCCACGATTCATTTCGCGCGCTGGATATTGCTCGACGACGGCAAGGACAATAAGAGCAACGAGAAAAGACTGTTGTTCATGAGCATTTTCGATGGCAGTTGGGCGAGTTACCTGGGCGATTTCTCGGAGTTGATTGGATACGCGATCAACATGATATGGGCCAACGCCGTGGAGTTTCCGCCCACCTGTTTCCTGTTCTGGAAGGGCGCTTACGACATCGAGGCTTTCGAACAACAAATTCGGAAACATTTTCAGCCGGCGCCGATCTTTTACCGGGCGTACGGCAACCATTCCGTGCGCAACATCAAGCGTTATCTGAAATTTCGCGACGAACTTACAAAAGCGGTTAGGCACGCCGACCGGGAAGAGCACGTCGAGCGCGGGCATGGCAAGGTCGATTTATCCGATATCCAGGGAATCGTCACGAGCGGATACGATCATCTCAAATTCGCGCGCTTCGTTTTCCTGCGGGTCAGAGGAGATTCCTCTGCCGCTGCAGGGGTGAAGTTGTGGCTGCGAAAGGTCATTGCCGAAGTTACGACCGCGAGACCTCACGGCGGTAACAAGCCAGGCACTTGTCTGAACATCGCATTCACCTGGGACGGGCTGAAGAAAATCGGCATCCCCGCCAGTCTGATCCAGGAGTCGGATCAATCCTCCCAGTATGGCTTTCCGCACGAATTCGTTGGAGGAATGAACCGGCCGGAAGCCGCTGAAATACTCGGCGACAAGAACCAGAGTGGATCAGACGGGTGGGAGTTCGGAAGAACGCAAGCCGGGGCGGAAGCCATTCATATACTGGTGTTGCTATACGCAGAAACTGCGGAAAAGTTGAACACTCTTTTCCAACATACCTTTGGCACGGATTTGAAGGACCACGGCCTCCAGCAGGTGTTTGCGCAGGACTCGATTCGCCGGCCCGGAGATGTCACCGAACCGTTCGGATTCCACGACGGGATCTCTCAGCCACAGGTGATCGGTCTCGGTTACAAACCGACCAGCTCAAGCAAGGATATGATCAAGACCGGCGAGTTTGTCCTTGGCTACGTCAATGAATACGAGCTGAGAACTCGCCTGCCGAGCGTCGCACCCGATGAGGATAGTAAGAAGATACTTTGGGCGCACCCCGACGACCCAACGGGCCACCAAGCTTTCGGAATGAACGGCACCTACCTGGTCTTCCGAAAGCTATCTCAGAACGTTAGCGGGTTCTGGGACTTCGTGCACAATCACTCGACCAGCACCGATAAAGAGGAACTTTTCGCTGCAAAGCTGATGGGTCGTTGGCGCAGCGGCGCGCCGCTGGTGCTCGCGCCCGATCACGATATTCCGGCGTTGGGCCATAACGAGTGCATCAACAATGACTTCTCGTACGCGCCGACCGACATTGAAGGATTGGCCTGCCCGATAGGTTCCCATATCCGGCGTGCAAATCCGCGCGATTCGCTGCCGTTTTCGCCGCCTAAGTCGCTGCAGCTATCGAAACGCCATCGCATCATACGCCGCGGGAGAAAGTATGGTAGCGGCGACGAAGGATCGGCTCCGGGAGCTTCCGCTACCCAGGACCAGGGTATATGCTTCATCGCGCTCAATGGCGACCTGCTGCGACAGTTCGAATTCATTCAGCAAAACTGGATGAACGAGCCAACGTTTCAGGACCTCGACAACGATAGTGATCCGATCGTCGGATATAATGCCAGCGAGAACGAATTCACAATCCAGTCGAAGCCCGTGGCCAGACACATTTCCGGACTTCCTCGCTTCGTCACACTGAAAGGAGGGGGATACTTCTTTCTTCCCGGCATGAGAGCGCTCGAGTTTCTTGCCAAGTACAGCGCTCCAGCCACGCCCTAGCGCATCCCCAAATCGCTTCCTTTTGAGTACTCAGCGCCCAGCACCCGCCGCCACGCCTCTCGTCCCGGATCCGGCTGAATCGAAAATCGGCCCGGTTGCGCGGTCGCAGTGGCTCGGCGCAACTACACCCATCGGCACTATGTGGCCGACGGATTTCTCGGGCTTTCTAATCTTTGCGTGGCTCGTACTTATACATGTTACCGCAGCAGTCGGACTGGTGATGTATCCGCTGCCAGGTTGGCGCATCCTGTTTGCGTCTTCCGCACTCACCTTCCTCGGCGCGATCGGGACAGCGATTTGTTATCATCGCGAACTGGCTCACCAGGCGCTGAAACTCAGGCCTGCAGTTCGGACGCTGATGATCTTTTTTGCGATGCTCAACGGAGCCGCACCGCCCGAGAGCTGGGTAACCACCCATCGTCTTCATCACGCGAGGACCGACACGCCCGATGACCCGTCGAGTCCGGTCTGGCGGGGACTCTGGTGGGCGCACGTCGCCTGGCACTGGCAGCCGGACAATCCGCTGCGCAGAAAGTATGCTTGGGGATTGCGAGGTTATCAGTTGGGCATCTGGAATCAGCTTTTGATCCCGATGTTCGTGCTCGCTTACTTTGGCGGGGCTTATTGGGGTCCCGCCGCATTCTTCTGGTTGGGAGGGATCAGGTTAGTGTTCGCGTTCCACGCGACCAGTTTTGTCAATAGCGTCTGCCACGCTCAGCACGGTGTGGTGAAGGGCGAGGATTGCTCGCGCAATGTTTGGTGGGTGGGGCCGATGATTTTCTTCCTGGGAGAGCATTGGCATCGCAATCATCACGCTTTCCCGTCATCTGCCCGGATGGGTCAGAACTGGCGACAGCCGGATCTTGGATATCAGTTAATTTTGGGCCTCAAGAAATTGGGACTGGCCACGGACGTGCGGCAGTCGAAAACGGCGATCTAGCGCCTCTCCGCGCGGTTCCTCAACGCGGCTCACAGACGCGAAGGGGAATTGTTCCTCTCTCCTGACGGTTCGCGATTTTTTTTATTGCCGCGGTTGGAATTGGCTCATGAAGCGCCGCCAAATCTGACGCGCCATGTCGTCATATACGATCATGGTATCTACCAGGTCGCGGAGCGGCCGCTCGGGCATCAGCTCCGCCGGCAGCAAGGGATCGAGGTTGATGTGCCGCAGGACGTCGCGTCCCAGCACCAGGGTCTCACCCGCGGCAACTTCGATCGGGAGATGCGCGACGCGGCGGGTGCTGGCGTTCATCGCCCGCGTCAGCCGCTGGTAGGATTCGAGCAGCGCTTTGGTGTCCCACAGATGCATCGCGCGGGCGCAGTTGCGTTCATCCAGCTCGCTAATCGCGGCAACGATCGCGTTGGGATGCAACCCGAGCGCGCGAAGTTGCTCGCGCAGGTCGGCGACTGAATCGCGGAGGTTGGCGGGCCTGAGCGAAAGGCCGGTCAGCAGCTCGCGCAAGCCTCGCAGCCGCAGCGCCCGTTCATGGCGGCGAAGCGCGGCGCGATCGCTGCGCCGGATGGGAGCGTCGTAAACACTGACCCAGGCGCCCGACCACGGCTGTGTCAGGTTCGCGATGTTGCGCCATTTTCGCACTTCCCGGCGCATCACGTCTCGCGACGGAGCCAACTGGTAAACACCGCGCCCGGTGCTGACTGCGAGGCCGTCCTCGACGACGCGCGTCAGCGCCATCCGCACGCTCTGTTCGGTGAATCCCAGGGCCGAGGCGGTATCGACGATGACCCGCGCGGACATTTTTCCCGGCGAGCGATTGGACAGAAAGTCGATGACCACTTCCTTGGCGGTCAGCGCGCGCGGCGCTTCATAACCAGAATTTGCATTGGTCGCCATTTCGTGTTACATAATCGATCGTGCGCGAGACCACCCTGATACTTCGCGCGGCCTTTCGGGCCGGGAAGATTGGAGGATAGCATGTTCCAGGCGCGCAGCGTTTTTTCTCAAGAAGAGCTGCAGATGCTCAAGCGCAAGTCCGATCTGCGCGGGGCGTGGATGATCTTTCACGCGTGGGCGGTGGTGTTCCTCGCGATGGCGCTGTTCGTGAAGTGGCCCAATCCGCTGACCTTCCTTCTCGCCGCCGCGATCATCGGCGCGCGCCAGCTCGGGCTTGCGGTGATTTCGCACGACGCCGCGCACGGGCTGCTGTTCAGCAACATGCGCCTTAACGATTTCGCCGGCACCTGGCTGACAGACTATATCCTGCTGGGGGACATGTACGGGTATCGGCCCCAGCACGTCGCCGGGCATCATCGCTTTACGCAGCAGGCGAACGACCCTGACATCGCGCTGACGAAACCGTTTCCGATCACGCGCGCGAGCCTCAGGCGCAAGATCATTCGCGATATCACCGGCCAGACGGCCCTCAAGCAGCGTATAGGACTCTTGCAACGCTCACTTGGTATCGGCACGGAGATGACCCTCGGTGCGCGCGTCCGCAGGGCCTGGCCTCGCCTTCGCGGCGCGGTCATCACTCACGCCGTGTTGTTCGCGATTCTCGCGCTCGCCGGATACTGGTGGCTCTACCTCGTGCTGTGGCTGGTGCCGTTCTATACGTTTCAGCCGATGGTGGTGCGGATCCGTGCGATCGCGGAACATTCGATGGTCAGGAGCAACGACGATCTTTTTCTGAACACACGCACGACCGATACCAACTGGCTCACGCGCGCTTTCATCGCACCCTACTTCGTGAACTACCATCTCGAGCATCACCTGCTGCTCGCGGTGCCATGCTACAACCTGCCCGCGGCGCACGCGTTGCTCCTCGTCAAGGGATACGGTCCCAGGATGGAAATTCAGCCGGGATATCGAGCCATGCTCAAGCTGGCGGCGTCGAAGCCGGAATCGACGACGCTTCGAGCCGCCGCGGCCTAAGCGCGAAGCGTAAGGCCCGCCGCGGCCGCGAGCTCCGGCCGGACGTGTTGGTCAAAAGGGGGAGACTGGCGTGGCAAGAATCTCGACGGCCAAGCGTTCGTGGAACATTACGGGGGCTGCGTTGTGCTCGCGCCGTTGCTCGACGGCCACAGCACGACGCGGCTCGCCGGCCGACTGCGCTCGAACCCGACCACGTCGATGCGAAGACCCTTACCGCGGATCAACAGCTCGGAATAAACAGTGCGCCCGAACAGTCGAGAAAACGGAGACGGTGGGTTTCGAGTAACGAAGATCCTGCCAACGTGAGATTGGCGCGCGAACTGCACTAGGGCCTCGACCAGGCCGGACGATTCGAGCCATACGATTTTCGCGCCGAGGCGGCTGGCGAGGATGGCGTCGTCGATCAGCGCACGCACGCGAGCTTTTCCAAATCGTACCCACGGCGAATCCACCAGAACCGCGTAGAACTCGCCGTCATGCTCGCGCGCGGCGACCTGAGCCTTACGCAGCAGTTCGCCGTTGCGGGGACTACTCGCCACCAGGCAAGCCATCACCGCCGTCTTTGGAGATTCATCCTGAGTGGGAAGAATCGCGTGGACATGGTTTCTACGTCCACTCTCAACCAGCCTCAGATTCGCCTGAGCCAGCGGGTCGGCGCGTAACTGCGAGGGGAACGCGATGATGCCGTACATGCCTTTCAGATCAGCATCAGGCGTGCCGCGGCCAATTACATAGTGGCGAAGGACTTTTTTGGGGCGCGCGGCAGCTACATTTCAAATCGAAGCATCAGACCATTTCAATTTGAAATGACGCTAGACATGTGCCAATGACTCATCCGGCGACTTCTTCGTTCAGTCCCGCCACCTTCAGCGCTTTGCGCTTTGCACCCTTGAGGTCGTAGTACCTGCGGGTGACAATACGCTGCGCGTAGAGCCCGCCCCCAGCCTGCACGTTAGTAACGGCCTTCCATCCACCGTACGCGTCGGCGGTCAGATCGCGGATCGCATGAAACAGCCGCGCGCGATAGTCGCCGCCGATTCCGTTACTGGTGCCCATGTACTTGCGAACCAGGGGACCGGTCACCTCGTTCTCGAGATCGGCGACGCCGGGTGCGGTCAGGATCGACCCTCCCGAGATGTCATGCAGATGCCGCACCATCAGGTTGTAGTTCGCCGCGCCGTGATACTTGCCGGCGTTGGTATACAGCTCGTCGGGAAAAGCACCTTGATCGGTAATCTGGCAGTTCGCGATCGCCGCCTCGAGCGCGGCACGAATCAAGGTGGCATGGATGAGCATCTCGGAGATCTTCTCTTTGATGTGCCCTTCACCCGCCAATCCGTTGGCCTCCGCAACCAGCTGAGCGAAGCCAACGAGCTGGTCCCCCTCCTCCGCCATCGCTGAAAGCCCGCCCAGCCGTTCCCAGAGCCCAAGTGAATGCGCGAACACAGCGGCCTGCTGCACCGCTCCGTCGAGGAAGATACGTTCGTTCGGCACGAAAACGTTGTCGAAGATCACGAATCCTTCCGGCATATGGATTTTCGCGGACACCGGGAACGTGCGGATGTCGGGATGCCGTGGCGCGAAAGTCGTATCGATGATCTTGACGCCGGGGGAGTTAACCGGGACCGCACATCCGATCGCGTAAGCCTCCTCGCCGGGCTTCATCGCCTTGGTCGGGATGACCATCAGGTCATGGCTCATCGAGGCGCCCGTGATGTGCAGCTTCGCACCGCGGATCACCACGCCGTCGCTGCGCCGCTCGACCACGCGCGTGTAGGCATCCGGATCGTCCTGCTTGCCCGGTGGTCGGCTGCGATCGCCCTTCGCGTCCGTGATGCATTCGACGATGCGAACGTCGCGGCGCTGCGCGGCTTGCACATAGTGACGAATGCGCTCAGCGCAATCCGGAAGGGCGTCGGCGATCCGGGTCGCCGCGGTCGTCAGCGTCATGATCGACTGATAGGTCACGTTGGCAACGATGTCGGATTCGAGCAGCAGCGGAATCCGGTCGCGCAACTCCTGCGCGGAGCGCGGAATTGCCATCAGCGGACTGACGGCGCCCGGTGCGGGCGAGTAGAATTGATCGTACCCCGCCGCGATTCGCGAGACGCATTCGCCAAGCACCGGATGAGTGACGATGTCGCGCACCCGCTCGCCTTCGAAATAGGTTTCGCGGTTGTCATCGAGCGAGTTCTTGTATTGCTGTCCGGTCATCATCGCGGTCTTCTCTCCTTACCTGAGATGTCCTGGTGGCGAGATTTAATGCACTCGATTACGCGCGCACCGAAGTCGGTGAGTTTTTTTTCGCCCATCCCGCGGATATGGCCCAGCGCTTCCATGGTTGTGGGCCGGAGGCTGGCGAGTTCGCGCAGCGTCGCGTCGTGGAGGACTATGAAGGCGGCGACGCCGCGCTCGGCTGCTATTTCGCGGCGGAGTTGGCGCAGACTCTCGAACAGCGCCTCGTCGACATCGCGCCAGGAAATTTCTTCGATTCGGGTCCTTGCTGATTTGGGCTTTTTTGCTTGCAGCAGACTGACCGCGCGCCGGCCGCGCATCACTTCCCATGACACGGCGTTCAGCTTCAGCGCCGGGCGGTCACCCGGCGTGCGCTCCAGCAGGCCGGCATCGATTAGCTGATAGACGAGGTTGGTCAAGGTCTTGCGGGGCACCTCCTTCAGCAGGCCATAAGTGGAAAGCTTTTCGTGGCCCCATCGCCGCACCCGTTCGCTGCTCGCGCCGCTCAGCACGTCGACCACGTGCTCGACGCCGAAGCGCTGCTCGACGCGAGCAACGCAGGAGAGCACCTTCTGCGCGAGCACTGTCGAATCGGCGACGCCCTCCACCTCGCCCAGGCAAAAGTCGCACGCGCCACAATTCGCACCCTGGTAGATTTCGCCGAAGTAGGCCGCGAGCGCGGCATGACGGCATCGAACGACCGTGGCGAAGCGGCGCATTTCCCCAAGGAGCTGTTTGCCGCTCTCTGCCACTTCAGGAGGCGCCGCCGCTTCTTCGGCGCTCCGCTCCATCAGGTTCTGCCAGCGAATCGCGTCGGCCGCCGAGTAGAAGAGGACGCACTCCGCGGGCAATCCGTCACGGCCGGAGCGGCCGGTTTCTTGCTGGTAGGACTCGATCGATTTTGGGATCGCCGCGTGGATCACACAGCGGATGTCGCTGCGGTCGATTCCCATCCCGAACGCAACCGTCGCCACCACCACGTCGATCTCCTCGGCGGCGAAGCGATCCTGCGTGCGACGGCGCTCGTCCGATTCCATCCCGGCATGATAGGCGGCGGCGCGGACACCCTCCGCTGCCAAGTATCCAGCTATCTGCTCGGTGTCTTTGCGGGTGATGCTGTAGACGATCGATGCCTCACCTTTATGCCGCCGTAGCGTATCGGCGATTTGCGCGTTCACATCCAGTTTCGGAACCACCCGGTAGAGAAGATTCGGGCGATCGAAGGATCCGACCAGTACCGTGGGCTCATTGAGCCCAAGTTGCTCGATGATGTCGCGGCGCACGCGCTCGGTCGCGGTCGCCGTGTATGCGTGCAGGCTCGCGTTCCGAAAGCGCGTCTTCAGCTCCGCGAGCTGGCGATATTCAGGCCGGAAATCGTGCCCCCATTGGCTGATGCAATGCGCCTCGTCGATCGCGAAGGTGGAAACCTTGAGGCGAGCGGCCAGCTCCAGGAAACGCGGCGTGAGCAACCGTTCCGGTGCGACGAAGATGAGATGATACCGACCGGCCGCGAGCTCGCGCTCGACGTCACGAATCCCTGCCGCGTCGATACCGCTATGCAACGCCGCCGCGGGATAGCCGCATGCGCGGAGCGCATCGACCTGATCCTTCATCAGCGCGATAAGCGGCGAGACAACGATGTCGGTGCGTCCGGCGACTGCGGGCGGCACTTGGTAGCATAGCGACTTTCCGCCCCCGGTCGGCATCACGACCAGGGAGTCGCGCCGATCGAGTCCCGCCTGGATCGCCTCCGCCTGCAGCGGCCGGAGACTCTCATAGCCCCAGAAGCGGCGCAGGGTGGTGAGGATTTCCTCAGATGCGCGCCCGCTCGCATCGCCCGTCACGCCCGCCGCCGCACCACCCGCCTCGACGAGCGCCCGTTCGAAAGTCTTCATCGTTTAGTCGCCGCCATACCAGGCTGTTCCGGACTCGCTACTATACGATGCGGCCCTGCTGGCCGGCGACAACGGAGCCCGGCTTCCTGAGTGGCGCTGGGTGCTGGGGTCAGCCCCTGCCGCCGAGAGCCCACGTCTTGATCAGATGGTGCGCGATCGCGATCGGCGGCGGCACCCGCAGACCATCGACCTGCTTTCCCTCGATCAGCTCGCGCGCGACACTGCGCTCTATCCAACGCACTTCGGCGAGCTCGTTCTCGTCCACCTTCGCGTCGCGGCTCTCGGCCTTGGCGAAACATCCGATCATCAGCGACGAAGGAAATGGCCACGGCTGCGTCGCGTAATAAGTTACCTCGCCCACTTTCACGGAAGCTTCCTCCATCACTTCGCGCCGCACCGCTTCCTCGATCGTTTCCCCGGGCTCGACAAAGCCCGCCAGCGCGGAGAACATCCCGGGCGGAAACTGCTTGCCACGTCCCACCAGGCACGCCTCACCTTCGGTCGCGAGCATGATCACCACCGGATCGACGCGTGGAAAATGCTCGGCGTTGCATTTGCCACACAGCCGCCGGTAACCCGCGTCCATCATCTTCGTCGGCGCGCCGCAGCGCGGACAGAAGCCGTGCCTCTGATGCCAATCGATCATGGCCTTCGCCTGCGCGATGATCGCGGCGTCTTTGCTCGAGACCATCGATGCCGCCATGCGTGCGTCACGGAAATAGCCGAGTCCGGCGAGCGGTCCCACGTTTACAGCGTCGCCGGCTTCCGACACGTCAAGCGCAAATACCGCCCGCTCGCCATCGAGACCCAGAAAGATGCACGATGCACCGGCACCCGCGAGCGAATCCGCAATTCCGGGCCGGATCAGGCCAAGCTCGATCGGAGGGCCCGACTTTTCTGGCCCGAGCAGAAACGGCTCCAAGCGCCACATCGGGAGTACCAGCGAAGACGGATCGCGCCGCTTGGACTCGATCCAACTCGCATCGGTGCGCTTTTCGCTCGCGCGATTAAGGGGACTACCAGCAAAGGGAATCATTCAGCCTCTCCAGGAAAAGGCCTCAAGACCGTGAAACCGTGAAATAGGCCATCAGTCAAACTAGCCCGATTTCACAACCGATTGCACGAGCAACCTGTTCAACCGGGAAATACGTTATCAGCGTCCGCGCCACCGACGGCAAAGGCGTCACGCAGCCGGAGAAAGATCCCTGGATCGGCGGCCGGATGGGCGGGCAGCCGCGGCTTGCGCTCGAGGTCACGTCACCGACCTTAACTCAGGCCGCCCCGGCACGCCGCGCTCCGCCCTCTGACTCCCAGCTTCCCGCCGCCCATATGATTAGCGCTGCGCCGAAGAACGAAGCACCCAACCCGCAGACGCCGTTCCATTGCCATCGGCTCCACGCGAAGCCGGCCAGGAAAGTGCCGAGCGCGCCGCCAACAAAGTACGTGACCATGAAGACCGTGTTGATGCGGTTGCGTGCCTCCGGGATCAACTTGTAGACGCGCGTCTGATTGGTGACCAGATTGGCCTGCGTGCCGAGGTCCAGGACGATGCCTCCGATGGCGAGCCCGGCTATCGTTCTTCCGAAGGTCCACAGCCAGCCAAACGCGATCATCCCGATCGACAACGCGCATCCCGACGCGAGCCGCGGGTAGCCGCGATCGGAGAGCCATCCGACCGCGGGAGCGGCCAGCGCGCCCGCAACTCCGGCCAGACCGAGCAATCCGGCCATCTGCGCACCATAGTGATAGGGCGGCTTCTCCAGAAAGAACACCAGCGTGGTCCAATAGGCGCTGAAGGCGCCAAAGGCGAAGCCCGACATGATCGCCGCCTGGCGCAGGGCTGGTAGCTTGCGCGCGAGCGGAATCAGCGACGAAAGGAGCTCCCGATATCGGATTCGCGCCTCGGGACGGCTCACCGGCAACATCACTCGCAGCAGCGCCGCCATGGCGACCATCATCGCCGCCGCGAGTGCATACATCGCGCGCCAGCCGAACCAGGTGCCGACGAAGCCAGCCACGGTGCGCGCAAGCAGAATTCCGATCAGCATGCCGCCCATCACGATTCCTACCGCCCGCCCCTGCGCTTCCGGTCTCGACAGCGCCGACGCCATCGGCGCCATCACTTGCGGCACCACGGTGAACATCCCGGTCATCAGCGAGGTTGCCAGCAGCACCCACGTGTATGGCGCCGATGCGGTCCCCACGAGCGCCACGGTCACGATCAGCAGCAGAGCCGTCGTTAGTCCGCGCCGTTCGACCATATCGCCGAGCGGCGCGAAAAACAGAAGTCCCAATGCGTAGCCGACCTGGGTGAGCATGGGTATATCGGCGGTCTCGCGCGCCGTCATATGAAGGCTGCGAGCGATCTGACTCAGGAGCGGCTGACAGTAGTACAGATTAGCGGCAGTGACGGCAGCAGCAATCGCCATCGTGCCGAGTTGGAGATTACTCAATCCCTCAGAGCCGGCCGCCGCAGGCTCGGAGCCCCGCGCGCGAACCGATTCGGACTTAACTGGGATTTCCATTTGAATCCTGAATTCCGACTAGCACCGGCACCACGCGGTTCACAAAGCGAAGTTCGATCTCGGCTTTGAGTCCAAAGGGCTTCCCCTGGCCGCGCAACGGACCATTTCTGCCTCGCGTTCGTATAAGACATCCGAAACTGACGATTTTCCAACCGAGTTCTCAGACACTTATCCTATCCTCCCGATCTCCTCACCCAAATCTGCTCCGCTCTGCGCATGTCACTTCATTTCCGATCATTGTCGTTCTTAAGGCCTTCAAGACCGGTGTAGCAACAGGCGGAGGAGAGAATATGTCTTTCCGTGAAAGGTTCCGCTGTGTCATCGCCAACCGACCACCCGTCCAGTGCCCGAAGACAGTTATCATGGCGGTAGAGGCCGGCGAATAAGCACCGGTGGCAAGCGACCGACTCCGCGAGTCATCTCGCTTCTGCCGCATCGCAATCCTGCGGAAGATGAAGGCACGCGCGAGAGGGCGGCCCGGGACAAGCCAAACACGCGAAGCCGCATCTCAATCAATCAAAACGGTCATTGTTGGCTGGTCACGGGTGGAGCATTTTCCTTGTTCCATTGCAGGTCAACGATCAATGCGGCGTGGTCCGAGAGAGCCCTACCCCTCCCACCCGCGAAGACATGCTGTCCGCCTTCCCTGACGTATCTTGCCGACATAATCGCGAAGTGACCACTGACGAACGCATGGTCAATACGGACGGCGTGTCCCTTCGGCGTCCAGTAGCTTGCTCCCTCGGACGGGGCGGCGTGCTGCCACCCGCAGGCGACAAGCTCCGCGATTCTCGGGCCACATCTGGCTTTGGCATAACTTGGATCTGTGTTGAAGTCACCAATGAGTACGAACGGTCGGCTCACTAGGGTGCGTGCTGTCTGTGTAAGCCAGTCCCAGCAGGCCCTCCGAATCGGCGGCTGCTTGCTGTAGTCCGGCACGCGAAGACCAAGAACTTCAAAGCCTTGAGTCGGCAAGCGGACATGCAATACGTTCGACGGCAGGGAAGGTGCAATAGCTGGCGCCCGAATTTCTCCTTTCTCCAGTATGCCGCGCGCGGCAATGAGGATCTGGTTCTCCCCTTTCGTGACAGCAGACACCAATTGGTGTGTCAATCCGCCTGATGCAAGCTCGTCCAAGAAAGGTCCGCGGGATGAACTCGACACATATTCAGTCAACACGGCGACATCTGGGCCAAGAGAGAGAATGGCCGAGGCCATGGTCGAAGGAATCGGCTTCTGCCTCGCTCGATGATTGATGTTCCACTCTAAGAATTTCACACGGCCACCTGGTCCCTTGACCCCGCACCTTGGTTTAAAAGCCGCAGCGGTGAATAGCTCCACCTGGGGATGCTATCTTCGTGCTTACGAGAGGGAAATTCATGGATTGGCTTTTTCAAAGTAACCCCAAGCGTTTCGATTTAGCGGCGGAAATCGAAGGCGGCGTCCGAAACAATGACTGGGCGATGAACCGCCACCGACAACTTGTCTCTCCGGGAGACCGTGTTTTCTTTTGGCAAACCGGGCCGCAAGCGCGGTTGTTGGCGATTGGCCATGTCACTTCGCCGGTGTACGAACGAGAAAATAGCTCCTTCGGCCGCTACTGCGTAGACATTGCGTACGACTACAAGATCCTGCCGCCTCTGGCTCGCTCGGAAGCGCTGGAAAATGAGACCCTCAGCAAGTTTGCTCCTTTCAAATGGGCCATGGGAACTAACTTTGTGATACCCGATCCTGCGATCGCTGCAGAGCTTGAGAAGGTGCTGGAGGGCCGTCTCGTTCCGCTCTCGGAGAAGCAGGAAGCAGATCCACGCACCCAAGACTCGCAACAAACGCTCGACGCCGCGATCAAAAAAGCGAAACGCGAGACTACGGACAAAGTCCGCGAACATCTTAAGCAAATGGATCCAACCGCATTTGAATGGCTTGTTCGTGCACTGTTCCTGAAGCTCGGGTATAAAAACGTTACCGTCACCAAACAGAGCGGCGACGGTGGAGTCGATGTCAGAGCGACGCTAGTCGCTGGTGGCGTTGCCAATATGCAGACTTGTATCCAAGTAAAGCGGCAGCCGGGCGTGGGGCGGCCAATCGTTCAGAAACTGCGTGGTTCACTGGGCGCCCACGAGGCCGGGCTCCTCGTCACCTCAGGCCGATTCAGCGAAGAAGCATGCGAAGAAGCGAACGACCCGCACAAGGTTCCGATAGCTCTGATCGACGGCTCTAAATTGACAAAGCTACTTCTGGATCTCGAAATCGGTGTTGAACACGTCAACGTGACGCTCTACCGCCTCAAGCTTGATGATCTTTCAAGGGAACAACTTGAAGCTCGTGTCGACGAGTCCGACGACAGCGACTCCTAACTTCTCGGGAGTCGACGTGATCTGAAACTCTTAGTTCTAACAGCGCGAAGCGCGCATCTCACCCAAACGGGAAGCGCGAAACCCGGGAGGGGTTTCGCAAGGTTGGTGGAATGGAATCTACCTGCGCCCGTCCCGTAAAAACGGTCCTCGGACCGTCATAGATTCCAGCGCCGGGCGGGCTACCTCAAATCGCGGCCTGTGTAGCCGAGTGTCGAGCGCGCGATGATTAGCCGATGAATTTCGCCTGCTGCCTTGCCGCTGCCTTCGCTCACACGAGATCGCCTTTGCGCCGGTACAGGAGTACGGCGGCGCCCGAAGACACGCCGATTGCGACGAACGGGTACGGTATGAGGTAGGCCCACGAGTGCTCCTGCATCACCGCGGTGCCGTGGTACTTCGCGACGAACATGATCATGTTGATGATCACGTACGCCGCGTAAAAGATCCCGATCTGCAGCGCAAACTTGCGCATCGCCAGGATTCCGTACACGTACACGGCGAGAACGATCCCGAAAATCGGAGCGACGATCATGTTGGGCAAGCCCGTAAGCCGCGTGCCCAGGAAAACGAAGCCGACGCCGGCCTGATGCGCGAATGGCTTGCCGAAATTGGAAACCGCCATCAGTGCGAGCAGCAGCGCGAAAATCGTCAGAGTCGCGCCTCGTGATTTCTCTGCCATCGCGAATCCTTTCCCTGGTTTCCAGGCCGGTTGCGGCACATCCTGGCCGGCGCGCGCCTCAAACGCATTAGGTCCTACAGATGCATATTGAGGCTTGATTGGATGCGCAAGGATCGGGTCCTGACAGCGCATAGCGCGCATCTACGCGCGCAGCGCAGGGAAACGGTCTTCGGACCGTTATGGATTCCGGCGCCGGCCCGTTATCTCAAGTCGCGGCCCGTGTAGCCAAGTATCGAGCGCGCGATGATCAGGCGTTGAATTTCGCCGGCGCCCTCGTAGATGTCGAAAATGCGGCCGTCTCTCAGGCATCGATCCAGCGGATGATCTTCCGAGAGCGCCTCCGGGCCCAGCAAATCGATGCATCCCTGGGTGATCCTTCTCGCGGCCTTGCCGCCCGCTGCCTTCGCTATCGAGGCTTCCACCTTGGGCGGGACGTCCTGCTGCTCCAGCCACTTGGAGCGGAGCACGGTCAGCAACGCGGCCTCGAACACCGCCTCCAGCCGGATGAAACGATCGACTACTGCCGGGCGGCTGCGCACGCCGCCGCGATAGCTGATTTCGATTCCCTGCTCCGCGAGCTTTTCGCGGGTGAAATCGAGCGCCGCGCGCGCCACGCCCAACGCCATCGCGCCGACCATTGGGCGCGAGTCGTTGAACACCGACATCGTCGACTTGAAGTCGCCCTTGATATGGTTGAACTCCGGTATCCGGCAATTCTCGAACAGCAGATTGCAGGTGTCGTGCGAGCGGATGCCGAGCTTTTTCAATTGCGGACCGACGCTGAATCCGGGCGTGCCTTTTTCGACCAGGAAAGTCGTCATGCCGCGGCTGCCGTCGGCCCCGACGAATCGCGACAGCACCATCGCGGCGTCCGCCGATTGCGCTTGCGATATAAAAATCTTCTCACCGTTGATTACCCATTCGTCGGTCTCGCGATCGAAAGTCGCGGTGGTCCGGATGTTCGCCGGATCGGAGCCGGCGCCGGGCTCGGTGATCGCAATGGCGATCGTGTGGTTCTTCCACTTCTCGATTTGCTCCGGAGTCGCGACCGTCTTGAGCACGGTGTTGCCAAGTCCCCATCTGCTGCGATGCAGCGCCATTCCGCCCCAATAGGTTTCCAGCATGACCAGCGAATGAAGGATTCTTGGTCCGCTGCTTCCGCTGACGCCTTCCTCCGCCAGTTGCGTCGGACTGGGAAAATTTGCGGCCTCGGGGAATCCGTCCGGCGCAAGTTCGTCCTCGTGCTGGTCGTAGTAGCGCGCGTAGCGCCTTCCGATGAGCGCCTGCTCGTGTGCGCTGTGCAAAACTTTCTCGTCTGCCGGGGTAAGTTCAAAGTCTATCATCGTATTCCTCGTTGCGGTCTTGATGGTTGCGGCCTTTCCTCGTTTCGATGGGTCGGAAACTAAACTCCAACCGCGCCTTCCAGCACTGACACGGTGCGGGTGTCGCGATACCACATCTCGACCGGGTTATCGCGCAGGTATCCGTGGCCGCCGAGCATCTGCACGCCTTCGTCGGCGATCCACATCGCCTGTTCGCCGGCATAGGTGTATGCGAGTTGCGCCTGTCTCGTGGCGTCGCCCCCTTTCTCGAGCATCGAGGCGGCCTTCCAGGTCATCCACCGCATCGCGTCAGTTTCGATCCGCATGTCGGCGAGGCGGAACGCGATAGTCTGCTTCTTCGCCAACGCATCACCGTGCACCACGCGTCCCTTGGTATACGGCATCACGAATTCCATCACCGCGCGGCTGGTGCCGGTCATGATCGCGGACAGGGCGGTGCGCGCCGAGTCGACGATGCGCTGAACGTCGCATCCCGCGGATTCACCGAGGCGGGCGCTGGAGCTCAACTCGACGTCCTTGAAACTGACGGTGGCCATCTCCAGCGCGCGCAGTCCGATATTCGGCTTCTTCTCGCCGACGGTGACGCCCCTGGCGTTGCGCTCGACGATGAACGCGGCGGCGGTTCCGTCACACTGCGCGACGACGAGGAAATGACTGCACTGTGCCGCGAGCGGAACCAGTCCTTTGATGCCGGACAGGCGATAGCCGTCGCGCGTCCTGGTGGCAGCGGTGCGGATCGCGGAAACGTCGAAGGCGAAATCGGGCTCCATGATTGCCACGCTCGCGCAGCGATACTTGTCGCCCGCGAACCGGGGCAGCAGATTTTTCTTCTGCGCGGGCGAGCCTTGCGCGGCGATCGCGCTCAGAAATCCGATCGGCGCGGCGGCGGCGATCGCGAAGGAGGCGTCCGCCACGGCCAGCTCCTCGAGCAGGAGCGCGTTCAGCGTTGCCGAACGGCCCGCCCCGTCGGAGTCGGCCAGCGACTGGACGATTCCGGTCGCCCAAATCTCATCGAGAATCGACGACGGCATCGCCTCCCGCTCGTCGGCGCCGCGCGCCGCGGGCCGGAGCTTGTCGCCGGCCAGCTCATTCACCATCGACTGCGCGAGTTTCTGCTCTTCGCTCAATTCAAAAGAGATCACTGATTAGTCCTCCATCCTCCAGGCTTGCGAGGCGCTTTGAATTTCATTTTCCATGCGTGGCTCATCGGGATCAGTTACTTCGCTCGATTGCACTTCGCTTGATCGGCACTTCGCTTGATCGCGCTTGACATTTCGCGGGCATCGGCTCAGGATGACAATGGTTGAACCAATGGAGCATATGAGGGACAAGTTTGTCAACCTGGTCGCCCTCGGCGCCGCGGCGCACCCAGCCCCGCCGCGCCGCCGTGCGGCTCAAGAGGAGTTGCGTGACGACTCGCGAGCTCGCAGCCGCGTCGAGTTCCGGCGCATCCGCGCGCCGCGCGCGTTCGAGGAGATCGCCGATCAGATCCGCAAGGAGCTGTCGGATCGCCGCCTGCGAGCAGGCGATCGGCTGCCACCGGAGCGCGCGCTCGCCGAGCAGTTCGGGGTGTCGCGCAACACACTGCGCGAGGCGCTTCGTTCCCTCGAGAATGCGGGACTGCTGCGGCTGCGGAAGGGCGCGACCGGCGGCGCGTTCGTGCGCGAGAGCACCGGCGATGCGATCATCACCGGGCTGCGCGACATGTTCCATCTGGGCGCGATTAAGCCGGAACATCTGACCGAGGCGCGGGTACTGATCGAATCAATTGCGGTGCGCGCCGCGTGTGAGCGCGCGACCGCGGAAGACATCGCGGCGCTCCACGCGAACATCGCTGCGGCGGAGAACGCCGCGCGCGAGAAGATTGATTTTTACGATCAGGCCGCGATCCATCTCGAGTTTCATCGCATCATCGCGCGCGCCACGAAAAATCCGGTCATGGTGATCGTGATGGAAGCGCTGGTCGATGTGATGCAGCACTTCATCCAGGCGATCGGACAAAAACGAAACCCCTGGGTGCTGCCGTCGCGACGCCGATTCATGAAGCATTTTGAAGCGGGCGAGCGCGATGCGGCCGTGGCCGAGATGGAACAGCATCTGCTGCGTCTGAATCGCTACTATCTGTCGCTGCTGAAAGAGAAGGACCGCGCCGAGGCCGCCGATGAATAACGAGATCCTGGGCGGCGTGCGCGTACTCGACTTCACGACCATCGTGTCGGGCCCGTATTGCACGCGGCTGCTCGCGGACCTTGGCGCCGAGGTGATCAAGATCGAGCCGCCCGAGGGCGATTTTATTCGCACCCAGCCGCCGATGCGTTCCGGCAAGAGCGCGTACTTCGCGCATCTGAACTGCGGAAAGAAGAGCCTCGCGATCGACCTGCGCCAAAGCGCCGCCATCGAGCTGGTTCGCGAACTTGCGACAAATTCGGACGTAGTCGTCGAAAATTCCCGGCCTGGCATGATGCAGCGGCTGGGGCTCGATTACGCGACACTCGCGAAGCTGAATCCGCGAATCGTGTACTGCTCGATCTCGGGCTTCGGCCAAAGCGGTCCGTGGGCGACCCGCAGCGCTTACGCGCCGATGCTGCACGCGGCGAGCGGCTTCGACCTCGTCAATCTGTCGTATCAGAACGGGCTGGAGCGGCCGCTCAATACCGGCATTTACGTTGGCGACGTGCTCGGCGGCACCTACGCGTTCGGGGCGATCCAATCCGCGCTGCTCGCGCGCGAGCGTAGCGGCCGCGGCGATTGCATCGATCTGTCGATGATGGACGGCGTGCTCGGCATGCTCATTTACGAATTTCAGGAAGCGCAGTTTCCGCAGAAGAAGCGCGCGAATACTTTCCAGCCGACGCGCGCGAAGGACGGCTTCATAATGATCGCGGCGGTCAAGCCCAATAACTTCGAGGCTCTGGCGCGCACGGTCGGGCATCCCGAATGGATGGCCGACCCTCGTTTCGGAACCGCCAAGGGCAGAGCCGCCAATTGGGCGACCTTCATGGCGATGCTCGATGAATGGGCCTCGACGCGAACGGCCGAAGACTGCGAAGCAACGCTCAACGAGGGCGGCGTCCCTTGCTCGCGGTATTTCACTGTCCGCGAAGCACTTGCGCAGCCGCATCTCGAACAGCGCGGGAGCTTCAGCGTGATCGACGACGGCGCCGGACCACTCAAAGTTCCGAATCCCGCGTTCAAGTTCGGCAACGCCGCCGCCGAGGCTCGCGACTATGTACCGGCACTCGGCGCCGACAACGCCGAGGTTCTTTCACGCGTCCTGGGGTATTCCGAGGATCGCATCGCCGCGCTATACGAGAAACAGGTTCTTCACGACGATGGCAGCCAGGCCTGATGCGGGCGCATTCGCCTTGACGAAGTTGAAGACGAAGCGCAGGCAGACAGGAGGACAGGCAAATGGGTGAGATTCTGGCAGTTGGAATTACCCACTATCCACCGCTCGCGGGACGCGACGAGGCGATGTCCTGGATTCTGAAACGGATGCTGCAGAACCCGCATCTGCCGGCAGAATACCGGCGCGTCGAGAACTGGCCCGCGGCCATGCGCGCGGAGTGGGGAAGCGACGAAGGCACCACCGCCGCGCATCAACATCGCGAGCGTCTCCTGCAATGGCTGCGCAAGACGCGCGCGCAAATCGACGAGTTTCGCCCCGACTTTATAGTCTTGTGGGGCGATGACCAGTACGAAAATTTTCGCGAGGATGTGATCCCGCCGTACTGCATCTACGCGCAC
>DATDGX010000072.1:0-4958 GCA_036521875.1 Binataceae bacterium (SeqCode) | reverse complement strand
CGCAAGATCAGGATCGTGCGCCGGCGTGGCAAAACGCCGGGTCGGATTATGATGGACTATTACGACGACAACGATCTGAACGCGCTGGCCGCGACGCTAACCGGCGGAACGCGCGTCACCTCGGCACACGCATAATGCAGGTGCTGGCCCCTGCACCCACCACCACGCAAGAGACTGGCTCCGTTGTCGCCGGCGGAGACTCTCGGCACGCACATGAGGCACGTGCTGGCCAGCGACAACGGAGCTGGCTTCCTGCGTGGCACTAGGTGCAGGGGTCAGCCCCTGCCGCTAGCTTCGCGGCTGGCGGAACACTATAGTGCCCATATCTCAGAAGGAGGTGCACAAGCGATGACGGTTCCTGTAGATAAACGCGTCGAGGTGCGCCTCGTCTCGAATCAACGCCGGTAACAGGCCGGCTTTCCCTCACATTCGAGCCACGGTGGCACTTCGGCCCCGTGGTTTTTTGTTGCCCGCGACACGGCTTGGACCGCGCGTGTCGCGGCGCCGCGCGAGCGAATGCGGCCGCTCGCGTCGCGCGCCAACCCGTCCGCATTTCGGAGGTGTGCAATGCCCGTTCTGAACCTTAACCACCCTGGGTCTCGTGAAACAGTACGCAACCAAATGAGGAAGTCATGTCGAGCAGTGAATTTAAGCGACTGGGAGAAGCTCGCGATCGTCGAGTCGAAATCGAGGCATCGCTGGAGCCGCTCTTCACCGATGGGCTGATAACCGAGGTGCTGGGAATCGTTCGCAAGGGCAAGGAGGCCAACGTCTATTGTTGCCGTGGATCGAGCTGGACGGGACGGGAATTTGTAGCAGCCAAGATCTACCGCGCGATCGAGCAGCGCGGTTTCCGCAACGATGCGTCTTATCAACAGGGCCGCGACCGCGCGCTCACCGGCAGCGCCAAACGCGCGCTCGCGAACAAGTCGCGCCAGGGTCGTATCGTCCAGTCCGGAGTGTGGGTTCATTCCGAGTACGAGACGCTGATGCTGCTGCATCAGGCCGGCGCCGACGTTCCGGCGCCGATCGCCTGCGTCGGTCAGGGGCTGCTGATGGAGTTCATTGGAGACGGAGCGACGCCTGCGCCAATGCTGTCGCGAGTCGCGATGGCGCCCGATGAAGCGCAACGGAGCCTAAGGCGCATCGTCGACAATATCGCCCTGTGGCTCACCAACCATCGCGTGCACGGCGACCTGTCGCCGTACAACATTCTCTATCGCGACGGCGACGTGGTGATGATCGATTTTCCGCAGGCGGTTGATCCGCGTTTCAATGAGAATGCGCGCAGCCTCCTGGAGCGCGACCTCGAGAACGTGTGCGCGCATTTCGCGCGCGCGGGACTGCGGCCCGATCCGCAGCGAATCGCGCACGAGCTTTGGCGGCGCTATCGCGTTGGCGATTTGTGATCCGTCCTATGGCTTTCGCGCTGTTAGGACTGAGAGGTTCTAACAGCGCGTGAAGGCCGCTCCTCCGCCGCCGCTTGCGCGACAGTGTCCGTAGCTCCCTGCCCGGCGACAGCGGAGCCGGCTCAGGGTCCGGGCGCTGGCACCTTGTGTGGTTAGGCGACTACGTGGTCTGAAAAGCCCGCCACGTCGTAGGTCATGATGAGCAGGTCGCGCGAGCGGCCGGTGCGATCCTCGACCCAATCGGTCAGGACCGCCTCGACCTGGAAGCCCAGGTGCTCGAAGGCCGCGCGCGCCGCGGTTTGATCGGGCGTCATCTGCGCGGTGATCTTCTTGAGGCCGAGCGAGCGCGCGAGATCGAAGACTTCCGCTGCCAACCGCCGCCCGAGCCCCAGGCCGCGGTACTTCGACGCCGCATTGATGCGGATTTCACCCACCCGCCGCGTCCATCGCGCCTGATCGAGATGGACGCTGGCGTAGGCCGCGATTTCGCCGTCGACCTCCGCGAGCAGCGTTACCGTGTGGCCCAGTTTGAGGTTCTCGACCCACTGCTTTACGACGTCTTTGTCGGTGATGTCGATGCGCAGGAAGAGCAAGTCGTCTTTGGGCAGCTTGGCGGCGAACTTCAGAATCGCATCCTTGTCCGCCGGTTCCATCATGCGGATGCTGGCCTGGCGGCCGTCGCGCAGTTTGAGCTGGATCGGATAAGGACGATTGGTCTTGTTCTTTTGAGCCATCGGTCTCCTCCCGGAGCCATCCGAATTCGCTGATTCGAGTCGATTAATCGCTCTCGCGGCGGACGTAACGCGCGTCGCGTCCGCGTCGCGCGACGGAATGCGCCCTCGTTCGGCTGAACATGTAACTCGTTCAGAAAGTCAACCTTGCAACATTGCTTTGTTCCCGGCAAGCGAACCGCGCGCAAATAAAGCTTGCGCGGCCGCGACAAGGCCTGCCAATCTCTCATCGAACGACCAATGTGGGACCATTTGAGCTGAACCGCAGGGAAGTATCCCTTGCGCGCTCGCACCGGTTCACGGCAGGAGGTCTCGGAAATGGCGCCCAACTCGCTCGGCACTTCGCGCTCCTATCGCCTGTCGACCCAAGACGCGACTTTTATCTACGCGGAGACCATCAACGGACCGCTGCATATCGGATCGATAGGATTTCTCGAAGGCAGGATCGAGTTCGATCGGCTGGTGCGCCACCTCGAGGATCGTATCTATCTCATCCCGCGCTACCGCCAGCGCCTGGTGCCGGTGCCCTTGAACCTTGCGCACGCGATGATGGAAGACGATCCGAATTTCCGCGTTGCCGACCATTTCCATCTTCACGAATTGACCGCCGGGATCAGCGAGGCGGATGCGCTCGCGGAAATCATGAGCGACTATGAGCGGCCGCTCGACCGCTCGCGCCCGTTGTGGGAGGGCCACGTTTACGAGGGCCTCGAGGGCGGACGCAGCGCGGTGATGTGGAAGGTGCATCATTGCCTGGTCGACGGCGTGTCCGGTGTCGAGTTGCTGAAGGCGACCTATGATTTTCATCGTGAATCGCCGCCGGTGCCGCCGGAACCGGAGCCGTGGGCGCCCGCCGCGCTCTCGAATCCGCTCAAACGATTTGCCGACGCGGCGCGCGACGTTATGTCGAACACGGTCGACAGCGCGGCGCGCGCCACCCGCGAGATGAGAGAAGGGGCCGCGTCTACAGCGGATCGCGCGCGTGCGTTGGGGGTGGCGGCGCGGCAGGTCGGCGAGCTGGTGTCGCGCAAAATCGTCGCCGCGCCATGGAATGCCGCGCCGATCTCGCAGCGCCGCTCGCTCGCATGGCTCAAGCTTTCATTCACCGACTTCCGCACCATTCGCAGCACCTTCGGCGGCTCGGTCAACGACGTCGTGCTCACGGTCCTCACTGAGGGCGCAGCACGCTACCTGAAGCATCATGGCTACGCTGCCAACGGCGCGGAACTCTGCGTTGCATGCCCGGTCAACGTGCGGCGCAAGGAAGAGCAGAGTGCGCTCGGCAACCGGGTCTCGATGATGTTCCCGACCGCGCCGGCCGAGCCGATAGACGTGGTCGAGCGGCTCAAGCAAATCAACGAGCAGACCGAGCGGATCAAGTCGTCCGGCTCGGCGCAGGCGCTCGACGGGATGCTGGGCCTCAGCGACGGGATTCCGCCGAGCCTGATGGCGGCGGCGTCGCGAGTGGCAACGTTCACGCTCGACGCGGCCTCGGCGGTCGCGCGGCTCACCGGATGGACGCCGCGCCCGGGTGGATTCGCGCTGCCCGCGCCGGGGCTCAATTTCATCGCGACCAACGTACCGGGCGTGATGGTCCCGCTCTATCTGACCGGCGATCTCCTTCTCGACATGATCCCGCTGGTGCCGCTGGCCGCGAACGTCGGCTACAGCGTGGCGATTCTCAGCTACAACCAGAGCCTCTACTTCGGAATGGTGGCGGAACCCCGGCTGATGCCGGACGTCGCGCTGATGAAATCGTTCGTGGAAGAGGCGTTCACGGAATTGAAGCGGCGATGTGACGATGCGGCGACAGTTGCGCCGGGCGCGCCAGCCATCAAAGCTGAAGCCGAAGCTCGCGCCGCGGACTGAGCGTCGTCCGGGTTAGAATGGCAGCGACGATGTCCAGCGCGGGTGATAAGGCGACGGCGCGCGTGCGATGCGCATGGGCGCGCAACGATCTCGCCATCGCGTATCACGACGAGGAATGGGGCGTGCCGGTCCACGACGACCGCCGGCTGTTCGAGTTCCTGATTCTGGAGGGCGCGCAGGCCGGTCTTAGCTGGGACACGATTCTCCGCAAGCGCGACAATTATCGCGCCGCGTTCGACCGTTTCGACGCAGCGAAAGTCGCGCGCTATGACGCTCGCAAGGTCGCGCGCCTGCTCAAGGATCCTGGAATCGTTCGCAACCGGCTCAAAATCGGCGCGGCGATCGATAACGCCAAGGCATTCCGCGCGGTGCAGAAAGAGTTCGCGAGCTTCGACGCGTACATCTGGGGTTTCGTCGGCGGAAGTCCGCGCGTGAATTCGTGGCGCGCGATCAAGCAGGTGCCCGCGAGCACCGCCGAATCAGACGCGATGAGCAAGAACCTCAAGCGGCGCGGATTTCGCTTCGTCGGCTCGACTATCTGCTACGCCTTCATGCAGGCGACCGGGATGGTGAACGATCACGCGGTCGATTGCTTCCGCTACAAAGAGCTCGCGCGCTGATCCGCCTCCGGCAACTTTGCCTCGACCGCAAAGCCCATCGCAAACGCGAGCAGAGCGAGGCCGGCAGGCAAAGCCAGGGACCACAGGCCAAGGGCGGCCTCGCACGCCGCACCGAGGCCGCAGCCGACGGTGAAGCCGATAATCGGCGGCAGAGTGCGCGCCGCCCGGGTGCGCGCTTCGGCCACGGCGGCCGGATCGCCCCCGCGCAGCACCTCGCCGACATCCAACGCGAAGCGCGTTACGTTGCTCGTCATCACCGCCGTGGCGGGCTCTCCTTTGAACGAGCTCTGCACCAGTGCGTGCTGCACAGCCATCGCCGAGACGCCAAG
>DATDGX010000071.1:0-8265 GCA_036521875.1 Binataceae bacterium (SeqCode) | reverse complement strand
GCCGATGAACAAGAGACAGATCGCGACCGCGGGTGCAATCTTCACCGCGCTCACGCCCGCGCTCGCCAGCGCCGCCGAGCAGGCCGAGAGCCAGGGCTCCTGGTCTCTGCTGGCGTTCTTCGTGATCAACTTCGGCATGTTCATGGCGGTGCTGGTGTACTTCGCGGCGGCGCCGATCCGGAGATTTCTGGCCGACCGCGGGGATACTATCCGTCAGAGTCTGGAGCGCGCCGCTCGCGCCTTCGCCGAGGCTCAGGACCTCGCCAACCGGGCAGCGGCGAAAATAGCGCGGCTCGAAGGCGAGCTTGCAGAGCTCAAGTCCGAGATCGAGGCAGAAACCGGATATCAGGTAGTCAGGGTCCGCGACACCGCTCGCGCCACCGCCGAGCGGATGAAGCAGGATTCGGTTCTCACCTCGGCCGCGCTCGCGGAAGCGGCACAGCGGCGCGTGCGCGCGCGCCTGGCCGACACCGCCGCGACGCTCGCGCGCGATCTGATCGGACGCAACTTCGAGCCGGCCGACCAGGGCCGGCTGGTGGCCGGCTTCATGGATCGCCTGAGCGAGGAGCGCGGCCGATGAGAGGCTCGCGAGTCGCCAAGCGCTACGCGCGCGCGCTGCTCGAGCTGGCCGAGCGAGGCCAGGTCGAGAAGTGGGGCGAGGAACTCGATCGGCTCGCCGCGATGGTCGAGGCGCCCGAGCTGATGGTCCGGCTCACGTCGCCGGAACTTTCCGAGACCGCGCGGCAGGAGGCGATGGCGAAGATCGCGGAGAAGCTCGAGCTGAGCTTTCCGCTGCGCTCGCTGGCAGTGGTTATCGCGCGTCACGGCCGGATTGCCGATATTGGCGCGATCGCGGAATCGTATGGCGACCAGGTTGACACACTTCTCGGCCGCGCGCGCGCGACGCTGACTTTCGCGCTCTCCCCCAGTGACTTCGAGGTTGCGCGGGCAGTCGCGGCACTGGAGAAAATTGCGAGCAAAAAAGTCATTCCGACCGTTAAGGTTGACAAGGAATTGCTGGGCGGCGTGGTCGCCGAGCTCGGCGGAAAGATCTACGACGGCAGCCTCTCAACGCGACTCGCCGACGCTCGGCGCAGGCTCGCGGGCGAGGCCGGACAATAACGGAACCCCATGGCGGAAATCAGACCATCGGAAATCAGCGAGATCCTCAAGAACGAGATCAAGGGCTTCGAGGGCAGCATCGCCGTGCGCGAGACCGGCCGCGTGCTGTCCTGCGGCGACGGTATCGCGCGAATCTACGGGCTCGAGAACGCGGCCTTCGGCGAGCTGCTCGAATTCCCCCATCAAATTTACGGGCTGGTGCTGAATCTCGAAGAGGACAACGTTGGCGCGGCGCTGTTCGGCGATCCGCAGGCGATCGAGGAAGGCAACGAGGTCAGGCGCACAGGCAGAATCGCGGAAGTCCCGGTCGGCGACGCGCTGCTCGGCCGCGTGGTCAACGCGCTCGGCCAGCCGATCGACGACAAGGGTCCGATCACAGCCGCCGAGACCCGCCGCATCGAAATCAAGGCGCCCGGAATCATCCGCCGCCAACCGGTCAAGGAGCCGCTGCAGACCGGTATCAAGGCCATCGATTCGATGATTGCGATTGGGCGCGGCCAGCGCGAGCTTATCATCGGCGATCGCGAGACCGGCAAGACCGCGATCGCGATCGACACCATCATCAATCAGCGTGGGCAGAACGTGCAGTGCTTTTACGTCGCGATCGGGCAGAAGCGTTCGACGGTCGCGCAGGTGGTCGAGCGGCTGACCCGCGCGGGCGCGATGGAGTACACCACCGTCGTCGCCGCGACCGCTTCCGAAGCGGCCCCGCTGCAGTACATCGCGCCGTACAGCGGATGCACGATGGGCGAATATTTCCGCGACAACGGCCGCCATGCGCTGCTGGTGTACGACGATTTGAGCAAGCAGGCGCAGGCCTACCGGCAATTGTCGCTGCTGCTGCGCCGTCCGCCGGGCCGCGAAGCGTATCCCGGCGACATCTTCTACCTGCATTCGCGCCTGCTCGAGCGCGCGGCCAAGATGAGCGACGAGATGGGCGGCGGCTCGCTCACCGCGCTGCCGATCATCGAGACCCAGGAAGGCGACGTCTCCTCTTACATCCCGACCAACGTCATCTCCATCACCGACGGCCAGATCATTCTCGACAAGGACATGTTCAACTCGAACATCCGGCCCGCGGTCAACGTCGGGCTTTCAGTTTCGCGAGTTGGATTCTCGGCCACGGTCAGGGCAATGAGGCAGGTCGGCGGCACCCTCAAGAGCGACCTCGCGCAGTATCGCGAGATGGCGGCCTTCGCGCAGTTCGGCTCGGACCTCGACGCGTCGTCGCAGCGCCTCCTCAACCGTGGCGCGCGGCTCACCGAGATGCTCAAGCAGAACCAGTACGATCCGCTGCCGGTGGAAAAAGAAGTGCTGATCATTTTCGCGGCCAACGAGGGCTACTTCGACAAGCTCGAGGTCAACCAGATTCGGGCCTATGAGAAAGGGCTGTATACGGTGTTCGATGCGCGCCACGCCGACGTGCTCGCGGAGATCAAGGACAAGCGCGAGCTGAGCGACGAGCTCAGGAACAAGCTGAAGGCCGCTCTCGACGCTTACACGCAGTCGTTCATGGCGGAACACCAGAAGGCCGCTCCCGCGGCCGCGGGCTGAGTCTCAACAGCTTTCGACGATGGCTTCGCTCAAGGCAATCCGCCGCCGGATCGCGTCGGTCAAATCGACCCAGCAGATCACTCGCGCGATGAAGCTTATCTCCGCGGCCCGTCTGCGCCGCGCGCAGGAAGCGCTGGCGGATTCGCTGCCCTACAGCCAGGCGCTCGCGCGCGTCGCCGACTCGCTGCTCACTTCGGAAGGAATTTCGGTCGCCCCGGTGGAAGGCGCCCAGAAGCGCTCGCTGCTGGTGGTGATTGGCTCTGACCGCGGACTGGCCGGCGGCTACAATTCCAACGTGTTCCGCAAGGCCGAGCAGGTGATGCGCGATCTCGCCGGCAACGGACTTGCGCTGGAGCTGTTCGCGGTCGGCAAAAAAGCGGTCGATCACTTCACGCGCACCCGCGTGCCAATCGCTCTTTCGCGGGTGGAAAATCTGCCCCGCCTGGCGACTATCGCGCTCGCGCGCGATATCGCGACCAAAATGCTCGCCGACTACCGGACCGGCGCGATTGATGAAACCGGAATCGTCTACGCGCACTTTCAATCCGCGATGACGCAGCATCCGACCTACGATCTGCTGCTGCCGGTGAAGCCGCCGAGCGATGTGGGAATCGCGGATCACTCGAGCGTGAGCGTGGAGATTTCGAAGACCGACGCGCCCAAAGTCGACTATCTGGTCGAGCCCTCGCGCGCGGAACTGGTGCCGGTGGTGCTGCGCGGCTACCTCGAGGCGTCGGTGTATCACGCGCTGCTGGAGGCCGAGGCGAGCGAGCAGGCCGCGCGGATGACCGCGATGGACGGTGCGACCAATAACGCGACTAAAATGATCTCCCGCTATACGCTGGAGATGAACCGCGCGCGGCAGTCGCAGATAACCCGCGAGCTGATGGACATCGTCGGCGGCGCGGAGGCGTTGCGCGGACAGGCATGAGCATTCGCAAGTCGATCCTTAACCGAGAAAATCCGGCCGGAACAAATCAGGATACCGCAAGCCATGAGTGAGTTAGCAGCAGGACGCATCAACCAGGTACTTGGCAACGTCGTCGACGTCGAGTTCGGCGCGGGCTCGCTACCGCCGATATTTTCGGCGCTCCGCGTCAGCAACCCGTCGATCAGCGACCGGCCGGGCAACCTGGTCCTCGAAGTGCAACAGCATATGGGCGAGAACACCGTGCGCTGCATCGCGATGGACTCGACTGAGGGCCTGGTGCGCGGGATGGAAGCCGCCAACACCGGCAAGCCCATCACGGTGCCGGTCGGACCGGGCACGCTGGGGCGCATCATGAACGTGGTCGGCGACGCGGTCGACGAGCGCGGGGTCATCGAGGGCGCTTCGCACATGCCGATTCATCGCGACGCGCCGCCGTTTGCCGACCAGGCAGTGGAGGCCGAAATCCTCGAGACCGGGATCAAGGTCGTCGACCTGATCAGTCCATTTGCGCGCGGCGGAAAAATCGGCCTGTTCGGCGGCGCCGGGGTCGGCAAGACCATCACCATCCTCGAGCTGATCAACAACGTCGCCAAGCAGCACGGCGGCGTCTCGGTGTTCGCCGGAGTCGGCGAGCGCTCGCGCGAGGGCAACGACCTCTATCGCGAACTGACCGAGTCGGGGGTTATCTCGAAGACCGCGCTGGTCTATGGCCAGATGAACGAGTCGCCCGGCGCACGCGCCAGGGTCGCGCTGACGGGAGTGACGGTCGCCGAATATTTCCGCGATGAAGAGGGCAAGGACGTCATCTTCTTCATCGACAACATCTTCCGCTTCGTCCAGGCCAACTCGGAGGTCTCCGCACTGCTCGGCCGCATGCCGAGCGCGGTCGGCTATCAGCCCACCCTGGGCACCGACATGGGCGAGCTGGAGGAGCGCATCACCAGCACCAAGAAGGGCGCGATAACCTCGGTGCAGGCGATTTTCGTTCCCGCCGACGACTACACCGATCCCGCGCCGGCGACCACGTTCACCCATCTCGACGCCAAGGTGACGCTCGATCGCAAGGTCTACGAAAAGGCGATTTTCCCCGCGGTCGATCCGCTCAGCTCCAGTTCGCGAATCCTGGATCCGCAGGTGGTCGGCGACGAGCACTACAGCATCGCGCGCAACGTGCAGCAGATTCTCCAGAGGTACCGGGACCTGCAGGACATCATCGCGATCCTCGGGATGGAAGAATTGTCGGCCGAGGACAAGCTGGTGGTCTCGCGCGCGCGGCGCGTCGAGCGTTTCCTGTCGCAGCCGATGTTCGTCGCGGAGGTGTTCACCAACATCAAGGGCGTTTATTGCACCCGCCAGGACACCGTGCGCGGCTTCGCCGAAATCCTCGACGGCAAGTGCGACGACTTGCCGGAGCAGGCGTTCTACATGGTCGGCACCATCGAGCAGGCGCGCGAAAAGGGCGAGCGCCTCGCGCGCGGCGAGGCGCGCTAGGAACCGGCGGCGCCGATGGCGGAAAGCTTCCCGCTCAAGCTGGTCACGCCGACCGGCGTGGTCTTCGATGGCCCGGTTACCGAGGTCACCGCCGAGGGCGCGCTCGGACAGTTCGCCGTTCTGGCCAAGCACATCAACTACATCACCTCGCTGGTGCCGGGGGCGCTCAGGATCAATCTCGAGGACGGCGGCGTCGAGAACTGGGTCATCTCGGGCGGACTCGCGGAAGTGAAGGACGGGGTGATGACGGTGCTCGCATACAGCGCCGAGACGCCCGCGTCGATCGATGCGCAAGCGGCGGCGGTGGAAGAGAAAGCCGCCGGCGATCGCGTCGCCACCATGAGTTCCTACCAGGACGAATACCTGGCCGCCGCGGAGGCGCTGCTACTAGCGCGCGCCCGCAAAGAAGCCGCCACGCAAGCAACCCCCGCGCGCTAATCGATCAACTCAACGCCCCGCGCCCGAGCGACTTGAGCTTTGCGAAGAAGTCCGGGAAGGTCTTCGCGACGCAGGCGGGATTCGTGATGCGGATGCCACTGGTCTTGAGGCCGGCGACCGCGAAGCTCATCGCGATCCGATGGTCGTCGTAGGTCTCGACGGTCCCGCCATGAAGCTGCGACGGCTGGATCGCGAGTCCGTCGTCGAACTCCTCGACCGCGGCTCCGAGTTTCCGTAGTTCCGTCGCGAGCGCGGCAATCCGATCGCTCTCGTGATGGCGGATGAACGCGACGCCGCGAATCCGCGTCGGCGACGCGGCGAACGGCGCGAGCGCGGCGAGCGTCGCCACCATGTCGGGCATCGCATTCATCGCGAGGTCGACGCCGCGCAGGCGCCCGGTGCCGGCGACTTCGGCGCCGCGCTTGCTCCACGTCACCCGCGCGCCCATCCGCTTGAGCACGCCCAGGAACTGCGTGTCACCCTGAATTGATGATTCGCTGAGTCCCTCGAGTGTGACCGTGCCGTTCACAAGCGCCGCGGCCGCCGCGAAGTAGCTCGCGCTGGAGGCGTCCGGCTCGACCGCGAAGCGTTGCGCGCGGTACGACTGCCCGCCCGGCACCGTGATAGTGTCGCCGTCGAGCGCGCATCGCACTCCCCACGCGCGCATCAGGTTGAGCGTCATCGCGATGAACGGGCGGGCGGCGTCGCCGGCTACTTTGAGTGTCAGGCCGTCGCGCCAGAGCGGCGCCGGCATCAGCAGCGCGGACACGAACTGCGACGATTCGCGCGCGTCGATCTCGGTTGCGCCGCCGGAAAATCGCTCGCGCGCCGCATCGGCGTCGATCACTATCGGCGGGCATCGATTGTTGCGCTCGCTGAATACGCTGGTGCCGAGGCGCTGCATCGCGTCGAGCAGCGGTCCGATCGGACGCTCGCGCATCCGCTGATTGCCGTCGATTCGAAAGCGCCCTTCGCCCAGGGTGACAAAGCCGGCGAGGAATCGCATCGCGGTCCCCGCGCCGCCGACGAACAGCTCGGCGCCGTGAGCCGCGATAGTGCCGCCGCTTCCTTCGACCGTAATTCGCACCGCCGCTTCGTCGATCGCGATACGGAAGCCGAGCGTGCGTAGAGCGTCGATCATGCGGCGCGTGTCGTCGTTAAGCCCGACCGCCTCGAGGACCGAGCTACCCGGCGCCATCGCCGCAATCAGCAGCGCGCGATTGGTGATGCTCTTCGATCCGGGGACGCGGATGCTCGCCACGAATGGCGCGGCAAGAGGAGTTATCTCGATTTCATCCACGATGCATCTGCTCGGGCTTCAAGTCGCGCAGCTTGCGCCACTGCTGACTGTTCCGCTCGCGCGACGCGAATATCATGCCCACGGCAAAGGCACCCAGACCAATGGTCAGCAGGAGCAACGCGGGCAAATACTCTTGCATGCCGGTCTCCAAGCGAAAGCGTATCATCCTCACGCGCCTAATATTCCCGCGATCAATCGCCCGACGCGAGCGCTGGCATTTTCGGCAGCGCCACCTTGCCGGCGATCACTTGCTGCTCCGCGAGCCTGGTTTGCTCGAGCGCCGCAGCGGGAATCTTCGACTCCAGGCCCGGGTTCAGAATCACGCGGACCATCCCCTCCTTCATGCCGAATTCGATCATTGCGGGATGAAACTGGTGGGCCTTCACCTCGGACGCGATCTTGAGAAACGCGTGCGGGACGTCGCTGACGGCGCTGGCCAGGACAGTCTCCGGCATCACGTCGTTCTGGTTGCGCGTCGTGCCGAACGCATAGATGTGCGCTTGCGCCGCCGCCTGGAAGACGCCGAGGCCGGCGGCATCGGCGTTGTGAAACAGCAGGTCGGCGCCCTGGCTTATCTGCGCGAGCGCGGCTTCCTTGGCGGCGCCGACATCCTCGAAGTTCCCGGTGTAGCTCACCAGCATTCGTCCGCTCGGGCGAATCGAATGGAACCCGAGCGCGAAGCCGTCGAACGTGACGCTCACCGTCGGCAGCTTGATGCCGCCGACCGCGCCGACTACGCCGCTCTTCGTCACCTCGCCGGCGAGCACGCCCTCGACGTACGCCGCCTCTTCGATTTTGAACGCGAGCGCGGCGACGTTAGCCGAGGTGCGGCTTCCCGAGGTGATCACGAAAATCGTATTCGGGAAAAGCTTCGCTACCTTGATCGCGGTATCGGTGTACTCGAAACCGTGCGCAAAAATCAGATTGTAGCCGCGTGACGCGAAATCGCGAAACGAGTCTTCAAAGTCGGCGGGTGAAGTGTTCTGTACCTGCGAAGTATCCGCGCCGAGGTCTTTCTTGATCAATTGCAAGCCGTCGAACGCGGCGGCATTCCATCCCGCGTCGCTCACCGGGCCGGGCGTCATCAGCGCGACCTTGAAGGTGGGCGACGTTGCAGCCGGTGTCGCGGGGGCTTGGCGAGTGCATCCGGCGAACGCCAAGGCAGCGATCGCGAGCCCCGCGAAGGCGATCGCGAGGGGAGCCCACAATGCTCGCAAACGCTCGAATTTGCTCAAGATTGCCTTCTTTTCGCGGATCGCAAGCTTCACGTTTGTTGACTATCAGACCCGCGCCCGGTAATCGATAAGAGGCTCATGCGCATGGCTGGACCGGGTCCGGGCGGCCGGAGCGGGACGGCGGTGCATTGAGCGCGCCGGCGGCGCATTGAAAAAGCGGCGGAGGGAAAAACTTGGGCGGCGGGTTTGCACCT
>DATDGX010000070.1:0-3522 GCA_036521875.1 Binataceae bacterium (SeqCode) | reverse complement strand
TGCGCGCCGCTTCGCTCATCATGTGCGGCGTCCACGGCGGATCCCACACGATCTCGACCACCGCGTCCTCGCATCCGGGGATCCCGAGCAGCTTGTCCTGGATGTCCTGCGTGATCATGGCGCCGAGTTGGCATCCCGGCGCAGTCAGCGTCATCGTGACGTTGACGACGCCGTTCTCGACCTCCACGCCGTAGACCAATCCCAGGTCGACGATGTTGACCGGAATCTCCGGGTCGAAGCATTCGCGCAGGACCGCGTAGGCCTCGGCTTCGTTGAGCGTCGGTGAATTCTCCATCGGATAGAAACTAGTATATAAGAGGCGTCGGGAGCGGCCAACGTGGCAGAACGCCGCGGGCGGCTCCTGAGCGGAGGCTAACGATGCCCGACAAGGAAGAGCTCTACGACCAGGCGGTCGATCTGTTCGCCGATGACAAGTACGACGAGGCGATTGCGATATATCAGCAGGCGCTCGAGGTCGATCCGGATTACATCGACGCGATCCACGGCCTCACCATGTGCTATCAGGCCAAGGGCGATCTCGACGGCGCGATCGCGCTGACCAGGCGGCATATCGAGCGCGACAAAGAAGATATCCTGGCGTGGACCAACCTCAGCATGTTCTACCAGAAGAAGGGAATGATCGCGGAAGCGGAGACCGCGGGCGCCGAGGCGCGCCGTCTCGACTGGAAACGCCAGCTCAAGGAAGGAAAACCCAAGGCGTGAGCGCGCGCGGCCGTCCCATCGACGCCGCGTAACCCGGCCAGCAAACGTTTGAGGTGGTGCCAGCGATGAAGCTCAAGGACAAGATCGTATTGATAACCGGCGGCGGCTCCGGACTCGGCCGCGAGATGGGACTCACGTTTGCGCGCGAGGGCGCGAAGATCGGCGTCAACGATGTCCGGCCCGAGTCCGCGCAGAACGTGGTGACTGAAATAGAGCGCGCCGGCGGCAAGGCGCGATCGTTCGTCGCCGACGTTTCCAACAGCGCGGCAGTGAAGAAGATGTTCGCGGATTTCATCGCAGCATTCGGCACCATCGATATCCTCGTCAACAACGCTGGTATCGGGCGCACTCGCGACACCGCCGAGGTAATCGCCGGACTTCACGAACTGGCCGATGAGGACTGGCACAAGATGCTCGCGACGCATCTCGATTCGACTTTCTTCTGCACGCGTGAGGCGCTCAAGGTGATGATCCCGCGGCACTCGGGGCGCATCATCAATCTCGGCTCGATTGCCGGGACCACCGGCCTTGGCGGCGCGGTCCATTACTCCGCCGCCAAGGGCGGCATCATCGCGTTCACCAAGGCGCTCGCCCGCGAAGTGGTCCCCCACGGAATCCTGGTGAACTGCATCGCACCCGGCTTCATCGAGACGCCGATGACCGCGATGATTCCCGCCGACGTGAAGTCGTACTTCGTCGGGCTCACGCCGATCGGCCGCTTCGGCGAGCCGAGCGATATCGCTGCGGCAGCGCTATACCTCGCATCCGACGATTCGAAATTCATGGTCGGCCAGGTCATCAGCCCCAACGGCGGCTACGTGATTTAGCAACGCTAACCGGACCGGTAGAGGAGCGAATCATGCAACTCAGCTTCACCGCGTTGAACTTCCAGAGCACCGATATCGAGGCCGAGGAACGCAACTATTTGAATCATCACGTCGCGCTCGCCGCGCGGATGCCGGGGACTCGCCTCTACTACACCGGGCGCCTGATCGCGCCCCAGGGCCGCGCGCCGGAGCGATTCCGCGCCGCGATTATGGGCTTCGACGACGCGCAGGCCGCAGCGACTGCGATGTCCTCCGAGGTGATCCCGCCGCTCATCGCCGATTCGCAGGCTCATCTGAAGGACCTGGTGCAGAAGTTCATGGAGGCCGAGGTAATCGTGCCATTCGATTCGCGGCGCCCTGGGGATAAGTGTTTCGTGATGGCTGCGGAGTTCGACCATGAGATGAGCGGCGGTCTCGGCGCGGCGGAGCGCCACTACCTGGAGACTCATGTCGGTATCGCGCGCAGGCTTCCCGGGCTTCGCAATTATATGATCGGCAAGTTCCTCGAGATGGGGCAGAAGCCGGATCGCTATCGGAGCGCGATTCTGGTTTTCGATTCGCACGACGCCTGCCGCGCCGCGTATCGCTCGCCGGTTGGACAGGAGCTAATCAAGGACGAAGAGGCCACGATTCGCAACGGGCGCGTCTGGCGCCTCGACGCGCGCGTCGAAGTCTGACGGCGGAGCGACCTCGCGCTGATTCCACGGCTCGCGACCGCGAGTTTTCTCCAACTCTTGAGCCGGCTCGCCGTGGTAACATTTCCCATTGGGAGCGGGAACCGACACAATTTCGGGCATGGCTCTTCCGCGCTCCGCCGGCATCCTGATCCCGCTCTTCTCACTTCGCACTCGCGAGGACCTCGGACGCGGAGAAATCCTCGATCTGAAATCGATGATCGATTTCGCGCTCGCGATGGGCCATCGGGTGATTCAATTGCTGCCCATCGACGAAACCTCGGCGGAGGAGCTCAGTCCGTATAGCGCGCTCAGCATTTTCGCGATCGATCCGATCTACATTTCGGTCCATTCGATCGACGGCGTCGGCCCGGTCGTGATGAGGCGAGCGCGCAAGGCGGTGGGTCCATCGCGCGTCGTCCCGCGTGCGATCGCACGCAACGAAAAGCTGAAGCTCCTGGAACGCGCCTTCCGCGCTTCGCGACGCGGCCCAGAATCGAACGGACCCGATGCGCCGGCCTTCGATGCTTTCGTCGAGGCAAATCGCGACTGGCTCTACGATTACGCGCTGTTCCGCGCGCTCAAAGAGCGCTTCGCATGGAAGCCGTGGGAGGAGTGGCGCGCGGAAATCGCGCGCCGCGATACCGATGCGCTCAAGGCCGCGCGCCGCGACCTCGCAAGCGCGATCGCGATGTACACCTACTGGCAGTTTCTCGCGCATCAGCAGTGGACTGCGATGCGCGCGTACGCCACCGCACGCGGCGTGACGCTCGGCGGCGATCTCGCGTTCTCGCCCGGACACGACAGCGCCGAAGTGTGGGCGAACCAGTCAATCTTCGATCTCACGCGCACGGTCGGTGCGCCGCCCGACGCGTTCAATCTGCGCGGCCAGCGATGGGGTCTGCCGATGCCGAACTGGGCGCGGATGCGTGCGCAGGGGTTTCGTTTCTGGCGCGCCCGCGCGCGCCGTGCGAGCGCGCTGTACGATCTGATCCGCATCGATCACGTGGTCGGGCTGTATCGCACTTTCAACTTCGGCGTCGACGCCGAGGCCGACGCGCCCGGCGAATTCGCACCAGTGAATGAGGACGCCCAGCGCACGCAGGGTGAGGAAGTAATGCGTGCGATCAAAGAAGAGGTGGGCGCCACCGAAGTAGTCGCGGAGGACCTCGGCACGGTGCCGCCCTGGGTGCGCGAATCGCTCACCGCGATGGGCGTGCCAGGCTACAAGGTGTTGCAGTGGGAGCGGAAAAATTGGGACCAGCCCAACGAGAGTTACATCAGCCCCGCTGCGTATC
>DATDGX010000069.1:0-1845 GCA_036521875.1 Binataceae bacterium (SeqCode) | reverse complement strand
ATTCACTCGATACCCGGCGAACCGGTCATGACCTCGTACTATACGTTCCTGCACCTGTGGATGGCTCTGGGAACCAGCGAGGTGATGCTGCGAGTTCCGTCGCTGGTTTTCTCGGCTGCCACGGTGCCGATGATCTACTTCTTGGGAAGGCGGTTGATCTCGTCGCGAGTCGGCATTGTCGCCGCCGTGCTATTCGCATTTCATGCATCCGCGATCAGATATGCTCAGGAAGCTCGCAGCTACAGTCTCACTGGACTACTGATTGTAATATCATGTCTGTACTTCCTGAGAGCCATCGAGCGTGACCGCGCTGGCGACTGGCTGGGATACCTGGTCGTCAGTGTATTTGCGGTCTACGCACATTTTTTTACGATCTTCGTATTGACGGCACAGTGGCTATTCCTGTTAGTAGTGCGCCCACGGACTTTGTTGTCGAAACGGGTGATCCTGATCGCGATTAGCGTCGCGGTCCTCTCCGCGCCAGTCGCGATGCTGATCTCGTTGGCCTCCCACCTGCGGCATCATTGGCGATACATTCCCGCCAACTCCCTCTCCAACACTTCTCACGTAGTTTTCATCCTGTCAGGATGGTCGGCCGGCGTCACGGGATTGGCGGCGCAAGCATTAACGGCAGCTTATTTCGCCGCTATCGTGGCCGCACTGATTGCGTGCGGGAAAGCATGGCGCCGCTCTCGAGAGCAGGCGGAAGGCTACCTCTTCCTGGCAATTTGCACCTTTCTTCCCGTTGGACTGGTCTTTGCCGGCTCGCTGATTCAACCGATAGTAGTGATTAGATACTTCATCCTGTTTCTTCCGCTTCTGGTAATCCTGGTTGCGGCCGGAGTGTGCCAAATCCGGCCGGTGCGAATACTCACTATGGTCACCGTCATCGTGCTGATGTTCGAAGGCTGGGGTACAATTGCGTACTACCGCCACTTTCATAAAGCAAACGTGAGAGCCGCGGTACAGTTCGTCGTCTCAAATATGCAATCCGGAGATGCGCTCACTCCCGACTACCGAATCCATCGGCAGTTCGAATACTACTATGGCCGGGCGAATAAGCAGGCCGGAGTCGACCTTCAGAGTTTGGCGAATCTGCGACTCCTGCCGATGGACGCCGCGGCATTGGAAGCGCGACAGCGATCGTACGAGCGCGACTGCTGCCGCGATCCGCGACACTGGGTGATCGAGCTGCGCCTCGAGAATCCGGATGCACTGAAAATCGCGCCCGACTGGACTATGTTGCGGCAGGCGCTGGATCGCGGTTATCGAGAGGTCCAGCGACGCAAATTTGGAAGAGCGATCGTGGTGCTGCTGTTCACCTCGCCGCACTCGGCGCAAGAGCCGAGTCCCGCCAATTAGTGCTGCGCGAACCGAGCTGCGCCGGCCGTGTCCGGTCGCGATACGGTGACGCTCGCGACGTCCAGCGCCAGCATCCGGCGGATATCCACCGTTTCATCCAGACCCCACGCCGCGACGCTGAGCCCGAGAGTTCGCGCCTCGGCCACGTTGTCAGTCGTGAGGTCGGCGAAGTACGCGCTCCAATGTGATCCGCCCGTCGCTGCGATTGCGGATGGTACCGAGCCGCCGTGATGACGCGGGTCATGTCCATCGACCCACGGAGAGTCTCCGGATGCGAGAAGCTTGACGCGCGCTTCGAGAATCTTCGGCACGTTCAGATGCGCGGTCTGAATCTCCGGTCTGGCTTGCCTGGCGAGCCTGAGGACGCGCCAGTCGAAAGCGATTATTCTGGCGCGCTCGACAAAGTTCGCCGCTTCCAGGTCTTCAATCACGCGCCGGGTAATTTCCGCCGGGTCGGCTGATTGCTCAGGTTTCTCCGGGGTG
>DATDGX010000068.1:0-13387 GCA_036521875.1 Binataceae bacterium (SeqCode) | reverse complement strand
GTGACCCATCATACGCCTGCGATAAACTTCATTCGCACCAGCGCGCACACTAACTCATGGCACAGAACAGGGACCGCCTCGCGCTTATCGAGCATCTCTCCTCGATCGGCGGCGAAGCATCGGACGATCTACGCGAGACGCTCGATCGTGTGGTCGCGGCGATCGCGAACGGAATGAATGCCGAGGTGTGCTCGCTGTATATATTCGACCCGCAGCGCGAGCGCCTCGTGCTCCGCGCTACCGTCGGCCTCGATCGCGACTCGGTCGGCAAGGTCTCGATGCGCGTAAACGAGGGACTGGTCGGGATGGTGATCGAAAGCGGCGAACCGGTCAGCGTCCCCGACGCGATCAGCCATCCGCGCTACAAATATTTTCCCGAGACCGGCGAGGAGCGCTACCATACTTTTCTCGGCGTGCCGGTCCTCGACGGCCGCCACAAGCAGATAGGCGTGCTCGTCGCGCAAACCCTCGAGCGCCGCAAGTTCAGCAAGACCGAAATTCGCCTCCTCAGCACCGCCGCCAACCAGGTGGCGCAAATCATGTCGCACTTCCAACTGCGCGAGACGCTCGCGACCAAGGAGAAGGAGCGGCTCGAATACAAGCGCCGGATGGTCGAGGCGAATCGCCAGCTCAAGGATTACGAGAAGGTCGGCGGCAAGACCCGGGTTGCCGCGCCGGTGAAAATCCGCCGCCCGCGGTTGGTCGGCCTGCCCGCCGCCCCCGGCTTCGCGCAGGGCGTCGCGCACGTGGTCGGGTTGTTCCTCAGCACGGTTGATCGCAACCAGCGCGCGCGCGATTCCAAGGCCGAGCTCAAGCGGCTCGAAGAAGCGCTGGTCCGCTCCAGGAACGAGCTCGGGGTGCTGAAAACGCGGATGTCGCCGCTGATGCCGGAGTCCGACCTCGAGATTTTCGACGGCCATCGGCTGATCCTGGAGGATGACGAGTTCCTGCGCCGCATCCGCGATACCATCAGCGCCGGCTACTCGGCTGAGAGCGCCCTGTTCCGCGTGATCGAGGAGCTCAGCGCCTCGATGCTCGCGGTGGCCGACGGTTATCTGCGCGAGCGCGCGACCGACTTCCGCGACGTGGGCCATCGCGTACTGCGCCATCTGCGCCAGGAAGAACGCAAGGGCGCGTTCGCCCGTTCGACGATCATCGTTGGAGAGGAGATGACACTCTCGCAGCTCACGCTGGTCTCACACGAGAAGCTCGCCGGCATCGCGCTGCAATCCGGCGGCGTGACCTCGCACGCCGCTATTCTGGCGCGTGCCTTCGAGATTCCGACCGTGGTCGGCATCGAGCATCTGATGGAATCGGTGGTGGAAGGCGACCATCTGGTGCTCGACGGCAACTCCGGCGTGGTCTACGTGAATCCGGCGCCCGATATCGAACGCGACTACCAGAGCCTCACGCGTCGCTACGAGGCGTTTAAGAAAGAACTGATGGAGGAGAGCGCCGAGCCGACCGCCACCCGCGACGGCCATCGGGTTGCGATGCTCGCGAATATCGCGCTGCTCGCGGACGTCCATCTCGCGATGCGCTACGGCGCGGAGGGCATCGGGCTGCTGCGCTCCGAGTTCTCGTTTCTTACCTACGAAGATTTTCCCGACGAGAATCAGCAGCTCGCGCTTTACACCCAGATGCTCGAGGTGGCGGGGCGCCGCCCGGTTACTATCCGCACGCTCGATATCGGCGCCGACAAGTACCCGCCGTATCTGCGCGTGCCGCGCGAGGACAATCCGTTCCTCGGCTGGCGCTCGATCCGCATTTCGCTCGAGATGCCGGGTCTGTTCAAGGTACAGCTCCGCGCGATCCTGCGCGCGGCCGCGCGGTACAACGTTCGCGTTCTGTTTCCGATGATCTCGAGTCTTGAGGAATTGCGCCGCGCCAAGGAGCTGCTCGCCGAGGCGCAGGCCGAACTCTACAAAGAAGGCCTCGAGCACAATCCCGATATCGAAGTCGGCATCATGGTCGAGGTGCCGTCGGCGGTGTGGCTCGCGCCGCGCCTCGCGCGCGAGGTGGACTTCTTCTCGATCGGCACCAACGATCTGATCCAGTACCTGCTTGCCGCCGACCGCAACAATCCCAAGGTCGCGCATCTCTACGAGGCGTTTCATCCCGCGGTGATTTCCGCGATTGCCGAAGTCGTAAACGTGGCCCGCGGCGCAGACAAGGAAGTCTGTCTCTGCGGCGAGATGGCGAGCGACCCGCTCGCGGCGCTGCTGCTGGTGGGGATAGGCCTCGACGAATTGAGCCTGAGCCCGCTGTTCATCCCCGTGGTGCGAAAGGTCGTTCGCGCGGTCGATTACCAGACCGCGCGGCTGGTCGCTCGCGAGACGCTGCAAATGACCAGCGTCCAGGAAATTAAGGGCTACCTGGTCGAGCGCTATCGCGACTTGGGCCTGATGAACCTGGTCGAAATGTACAGGTAATGTAAGACCCGTGAAGGCGGTATTCGCCCCCGCAGTGAAGGATTTTTTGGTCGCGAGCGGAACCAAAAACATTGACTTTTATATTCGGCATTGGATAACACTGACCAGTCGGTTAGACTTGGGTTGAAACTTGCCGGTAGGATGGGGCAGGACGGGAGCTTATAGATGGTACTTTTCAGCATATTTGCTGGCTTTCTGGTTGTTGCAGGAATCATCCTGTACTTGCTGCTGGGCCGCCATCGTTACGGCGGTGATCAGCCGGCGGTTCCGCTTCAGCTAACCGCAAGCGAAGGGGCGCTCCAGAACGCGGCGCTGAAGCCCGAGCCGTGCCGGACGGTGCGAGTGTATTTCATCAAGCCCTCGCGCTACGACGAGGACGGCTACGTCCAGTTTTTCCGTTTCGGTGTCCAGCCCAACAACACGCTCACCGTACTCACCGCGCTCAACGAGGCGTTCAACAAACGCTATGCGACCGAGCGCAATGTTTATCTCGAGACCGTCATCTGGGATGAGATCTGCGACGGCCTGGTCAGCGCCGACACTATCAAGGCGATCAAGGAGAAGGCGCGCGAGGACGGCGTCGAGCTTTTGATCGGAATGGCGGGCGTGCAATCCAATCAGTATCCGCGCGGCCGCGATCTCGCGCTCCAGTTCGTGGCGCAGGGTGTGCCCACGATGATGGGCGGCTTCCATGTCTCCGGCTATCCGGACTCGGTCAAGTTTCTCAACGCGTGCGGCGTCACGACGATTGTCGGCGAGGCGGAAAACCTGTGGGGCGGGATCGTCGAAGATTTTCTGCGCGGCGAACTGCAGCTCCACTACAACGTCACCCAGGGAATCCGCGCCAAGACCGGCCAGGACGATATCATCGTTCCATTGATCACCGAGTCGCTGCTGCCGGTGCTCGACGACCGCTACCTCACGCGGTTTTTCAACACCACGATGACCACGCTCGACACCTCACGCGGGTGTCCGTTCACCTGCTCCTACTGCAGCGTGAAAAACGTGATGGGCCGCACGATGCGCTCGCGCGAACCCGACGCGGTGGTCAGCTGGGTGCGCGACGCGATGCTGCGTCACGGGATCGAGTCGCTGTTCCTGGTCGATGACGACTTCTTCCGCTCGCCGCGATGGGAAGAAATTCTGACCGGCCTGGTCGAGGTCAAAAAAGAGTTCCCGAAACTATCGTTCATGATGCAGGTCGACGTCGACGCGTCGTGCTACGCCAATCTGGCGCAAGGCGAGACCGAGACCGCCAAGCATCGGCGCAGCAAGCGCTTCGTCGAGCTGGCGGCGGCGGCAGGATGCTACCAGGCGTTCGTCGGAATCGAATCGCTGAACCCGGACAATCTCAACTTCGCGACCAAGTATCAGAACACCGACGATCGCCAGCACAAGCAGAAGCTCGAAGAGGCGCGCGCGCATGTGATCGGGAAGTATCGGCGCGTGGTCGAGAACTGGCACAAGGTCGGAGTCTCCGTGCACGCGGGCTACATGCTGGGCTTCCCGTTCGACGGGCCAGATTGCGGTCGCGTAGCAGCGGAGACGCTCAAGAAAATCGCCTTCGACATCGTATCGTTCTTCATCATGACGCCGCTGCCCGGCACCGAGGACCAGGTTCGCTACGCCAAGGCCGGCGAGATCATCGATTGGGATTTCAACCAGCTCGACTCTCAGCACGTGACGCTCAAGCACGACAAGATGGACACCCAGAGCTGGCTGCAGGCGTACCGAGACGCGTTCATGGGCTTCTACTCGGTGCCCAGGATGCTGCACTCCGTGCTCACAGTATGCGCGGGCCGCAACCTCTCGGCGGAATCGCGCCGCTCGGCGCTGCGCCAGTTCATGTACTACTTCTTCAGCTATCGGCAGGGACGGCATCCGATGGTCGGCGGAATCTGGCCGATTCGCCGCCGCGACGTGCGCCGCGCCGTCGTAACCGACGACGAGGCACGCCGCTACTATCTCGGCGGGATGCGCTTCGACGCGATCCTGCGCGGCGACGGCGGCGGCTTCGCAGCCGCGCCCGCCTGACGCGCGCGTAGCGGTCGCCCCGGTCCACACAGCGCCGGCGCAATTCCCTTCCGGGGCTTGCGCCGGCGCTGCTTTCAGCGAATCCATCTGTCGTTAGAAGAGTTCTGGCCCAAGGGTTCTCGCCGCGAGGTACGGGCAACGCTGTCGGCCACGATCGCAACCGAGTTTCTGACCTGAGCTTGCGTGCCGGAGCTTGCGCGGATCGTGTCGAAGCGGCTAGGCACATGATCCAGCATCTCTATGGGCACCCCACAGATCCTCATCGTCGCTGCGATCGTCGCAGTCGTGCTCCTGCTCATCTTCGTTCGTATCCTCCGCTTCATCGTGATGCTGGTGCTTCGGCTCGCGATCTTTTTCGCTGCGGTGTTCGTTGCGGTCGGCGGACTCGCGCTTCTGATGAACAATGAAACCATCTTCGAAAAGCCCGGATGGAAGCCGCGTGTGATCCGGTTCCTCACCGTGAAATCCGCCGCCACCAGCGAGAAGGGACTTGGCTCCGCGACCTGCGTCTGGGGCGATGAGCGGCAGCAGAATGTTCAGGCGCAGGCGCCGCCCACGGAGAGCGGCGGCTCACATCGTCACAACAAAAACGGCGGCAAGGGCAAGCCGGAGAAGGAGCCGGCTGCGGCCGAAACCACCACTGGCGCGGTATCGACGAAATCCTCCACCTCATCGGAAGAAGACGTCTACCCGGAATTGATTCGCGCCGGCTATCCGGGAATTCCGCGCCAGAAACTTTTCGAGCTGGCGCAAGCGACGGTCAACTCTCTGGGCGGATGGAAAATCGTGAAGGCCGATCCACGTTCGTTCAGCCTCGATTGCACGTATACGTCGCGAATCCTGGGATTGGTCGATGACGTTCGAATCACCGTCATGCCCAATGCCGAGGTCGACATATGTTCACGCTCCGAAGCAGGAACGCCCGACTCGAGTTCGCTGATGCGGTTTTTTCCCGGCGACCTGGGCGCCAATCTCGCCCATATCAAGCAGTTCTCCGAAGCGCTCGAGCCGAAGATGGACGAGGTCTATAAGGAGCAGCAGGATCAGGAGAATGCGAAGAAACCGCGTCCGTGAGATTTACTCATCGGCGACGGTGCGCGATATGATTACGGTTGAGAGCAGATGATACGCGAAGCTCAAATCGACGCGCTCGCGAACCATCTCGTGCAGGGGCTCATCAAGCGCGGCATCATCAAGCCCAAGGCCGACGTGAAGGATCTCGTCGCGTGCGTAGTCGAGCTGATGTCGGCGAATTTCGAGACCGAGCAGGAGATCGACAACGAGGCGGACCGGATGGCGGAAGTGGAGGCGCGCAAGGACTCGCGTCTCGACGTCAACCGGCTGCGCGGCATGATCCGGCAGCGGCTGGCCGAGAAGAAAAACTTCACCTTGTGAGCGAGCGATGAAACTCACCGACGCCAGGATCTTGTATCTCGCCCGCGAATCGGTCGCGCGCTTGCGTGACGAGGGCCTGGCCGAGGTCGCGAACTTCCCGCTCGCGCTGCGCCAGGCGCGCGAGCTGGTCGCGGAGTGGGTCGAGGAGGGCGATGAAGTCGACGCGGTGGTGCGGCGCAAGATCGCATCGATCAAGCGCGGCATCGTCGAGGGCAGCAACGAATGGACGCTGCTCTACCGCCGCTACCGCGACGAGGAACTGCGCAAGAAGGGTCCGCAAGGTTAGCGCGCCCATGGACGCCGCTGAATTCGCGACGCTTACCGACCAGTGCCTGGGCCTGGTGGCGAAGTGGCTCGAGGAGCTGGATCCCGACGAGGTCGATTACTCGACCGCCGACGGCGTGGTCACGATCGAGTTCCCCGACGGCTCGCGATTCATCCTGAGCCGGCAGTCCGCGACCGATCAGATCTGGCTGGCGGCTGACGCGCACGGATGGCACTACACCTGGGACGCTGCCCGGCATCAGTGGCGCGACGACAAGGACGGCCACGAGCTCTACTCGCGGCTGGCCGAGGTCGTCGGCGAGAAAGTTGGGCATCCGGTGACTTTCCAGGTAGGGCGACCAGGTTGACGCTCTCGCGCGCCGGCCGCATCGCTCCTTCGCGTTCGAGTGTAAGTAGCTGAATTTGTTACGTTTTTCGACGTTATCGCGACTTACCTGCACTCCGCTATCGTCGCGATTTTTGTCGCTCTCCGGCCCTTGCATTCACCACCCGTTCTAGTAGACTGCGGTTAGCACTCGGGACCTCTGAGTGCCAACTGACTTTTGGCCACTCGTAACTAGTTTCTGAACGGCCGGATCTCACCGGCCGGACCGAAGCACAAAGCGCAACCCATAGGAGGCAGCGGGTTCCTCATGAGCAAAATTCGACCACTGGGAGATCACATTCTCGTCAAACGGATCAAAGAAGAAGAACGCACCAAGGGCGGCATCATCATCCCCGACACCGCCAAGGAAAAACCGCAGGAAGGCAAGGTCATCGCGGTCGGCAAGGGCAAGTACAACGACGACGGCAAGCTCATTCCGCTCGAGGTCAGGGCCGGCGACTCGATCCTGTTCGGCAAGTATGCGGGCTCGGAAGTCAAGTTCCTCGGCGACGAGCATCTGATTCTGCGCGAGGACGATATCCTGGGGATCCTGGAATAAGCCCGCGTCGTGGCGTTTGTTCTTCCATCCCCAAACGACTGTCAATTGAACCGAGGAGATCCACAAGACCATGCCAGCTAAAGTAATTCGTTTTGCACAGGAAGCACGCGAGAAGATCCTCAAAGGGGTCAACGTGCTCGCCGACGCCGTGACCGTCACGCTTGGCCCCAAGGGCCGTAACGTGGTGCTCGAGAAGAGCTTCGGCTCGCCGACCGTCACCAAGGACGGCGTGACCGTGGCCAAGGAAATCGAGCTCGAAGACAGGTTCGAAAACATGGGCGCGCAGATGGTCAAGGAAGTCGCTTCCAAGACTTCCGACATCGCCGGCGACGGCACCACCACCGCGACCGTGCTCGCGCGCGCTCTCTACACCGAGGGCATCAAGATGGTTGCCGCGGGCCACGATCCGATGTCGCTCAAGCGCGGTATCGAGCGCGCGGTCGAGGCCGTCACCGCCGAGCTCAAGTCGCTGTCCAAGCCGACCAAGGATCGCAAGGAGATCGCGCAGGTCTGCACTATCTCGGCCAACAACGATTCCACCATCGGCGACATCATTGCCGAGGCGATGGAGAAGGTCGGCAAGGAAGGCGTCATCACCGTCGAGGAAGCGCGCGGCCTGGAGACCACGCTGGAAGTGGTCGAGGGGATGCAGTTCGACCGCGGCTACCTGTCGCCGTACTTCGTGACCGATCCGGAGCGGATGGAGGCCAAGCTCGAGGACGTTTACATCCTGATCAACGAGAAGAAAATTTCCTCGATGAAGGACCTGCTGCCGATCCTCGAGACTATCGCGAAGACCGGCAAGCCGTTCCTGATCATCGCCGAGGATATCGAGGGCGAGGCGCTCGCGACCCTGGTGGTCAACAAGATCCGCGGCACGCTGTCGTGCGTTGCGGTCAAGGCGCCCGGCTTCGGCGATCGACGCAAGGCGATGCTCGACGATATCGCGACGCTGACCGGCGGCAAGAACATCTCCGAGGAACTCGGCGTCAAGCTCGAGAACGTGACGATACAGGATCTCGGCCGCGCCAAGCGGCTCGTGGTCGACAAGGACAACACCACGATCATCGACGGGGCCGGCAAGAAGTCCGACATCGAGGCACGCATCAAGCAGATTCGCGCGCAGATCGACGAGACCACTTCCGACTACGATCGCGAGAAGCTCCAGGAGCGGCTCGCCAAGCTGGTCGGCGGCGTCGCGGTTATCCGGGTCGGTGCGGCGACTGAAGTGGAGATGAAGGAGAAGAAGGCGCGCGTCGAGGACGCCCTGCACGCCGGCCGCGCCGCGGTCGAAGAGGGGATGGTCCCGGGCGGCGGCGTCGCGCTGATTCGGTCCTCGGTCGCGCTGGAAAGCCTGCGCGCCAACGAGGCCGAGAAGGTCGGCATCAATATCGTCAGGAAGGCCCTCGAGGGTCCCGCCTGGTGGATCGCCAGCAACGCCGGATGGGAAGGCTCGGTGGTGGTCGACAAAATCAAAAACAACAAGGGGCCGTTCGGCTTCAACGCCCGGACCGAGGAGTTCGAGGATCTCGCCAAGGCCGGAATCATGGACCCGACCAAGGTGGTCCGCAGCGCCCTGCAGAACGCGTCGTCAGTGGCGAGCCTGCTGCTCACGACCGAATGCATGGTCGCCGAGAAGCCCGACGAGAGCAAGGGCGCCGGCGCCGGAATGCCTCCGGGCGGCATGATGTAAGGTCGATTTGATGGCGCGCGAGAGCGCGTCTGTGTCAGTGCCCGGGCGTTCGCGCGCGGGCGAGCAAAGACACGATCCGCGATTCGATTGGATGGAGAGCGGCTGGGCCTCGCGGCCCGGCCGCTCTTCTCTTTTTTGGTTCGCTCTTTTTCGTTCCGTCGGCGCCGTGACTTTCAGTTGCATCGAGCGTTGCAGCGCGGTGATTTGTTGCACCAGGGTTACATCGTGCGAGCGGAATTTTCGCGAAGCTCGGCTCCGCGCCCGCATGCGGGTCTTCCCGTGTAACACACAATCCCGATTTTGCGCGCAGAGATTCCGCTGATCGACCCGCATCGCGGGGCGAAGTGGCCGAAAGCGCCTTATGATGTGTCCCGGATTGCGACCAATACTTCGCAGCGTTGACTCACGATGGGCCTTAGAGGGCTCAGCGCCGCGACAATATGTGCGGGTAGCGCGCCACAGACTTGGCCTGACGCTTGCTTGGTAAGTTATGCACCACGGCTCCCCGACAGGAGCCAGTCCCTGCACCCAAGGCGAGGAGCCGGCTCCGCTGTCGCCGCGAGAGCCGGGAATTCGGGCCTTGTGGCGAGCCGAGCCGGCGTGCGAGTCGCGCCGTCATGTCAGCCGTGCGTGCAATGACGGTCGTGGCAGCCCTGCCAGTGCAGTTCAATGAAAGTTGTGGCAGTCGAGCCAGTGATGACAGTTGTGACAATCCAAATCCAAATATCAACTTTAATCGCGAACGCGAACCGCCAAAATCGCCAGGCCGACGCGATCGACGGCTCGAGACAAACTCGCCAACCCGAATGGAGGCCGCGCGGATGTCCGTCCGAGTACTGATCGCCGATAGCTCCGGTTTGCGCCGCGACATCATCCGCCAGCATCTGCAATGCCTGGGATGCGCGGTGGTCGCCGAGGCCGCGACGGCGTTGCACGCACTGAACCTGTTCCGGACCGTGCGGCCCGACGTGGTCGCGCTGGAAGCGGAATTGCCGCGCGCCGCCGCCGACGACGCCGAGCTCGATGGGTTGGCGCTGTTCCGCGCGATTCACCAGGAGGCGCCTGCGACCGCGGTCCTCATGCTGAGTGCGGCCGACGCCGCCGAGACCAGCCGCTCGTTTCTGCGCGAAGGCGCGCTGGACTGTATCGTCGAGCCGTTCGACCGCGCGGGGTTCGCGCGGATGTGGCGAAGCCTCGCGGCGGTCTATCCCGAACTCGGCCGCGGCGACCTCGCCGCCGGTTCTCCGCCAACCCGCCGCCGCGCGTAACCGCGCCGCGCCGCCCACGCAGAACGAACTTGCGGAACCCCTTACGGGTTTCGCCCTTCCTGTTGGGTGCAGGGGCAGCCCCTGCACCCAAGGCCAAAAGAGGCTCCGCTGTCGGCAGGGGCTGACCCCTGCGCCCACCAGCACGCAGGAAGCCGGCTCCGTTGTCGCCAGCGGAGAAAGGTGTAGACCCGTGCCAGTCCGTTGGTGTTCTAACAGCGCGAAGCGCGCATCTTAGCCGAAAGGGAAGCCTGAAACCTCGGTTAGGTTTCAGTGTGTCAGTCGTTTTTCGGCTTCAGGAAATCCTCGACCGTAAGGGCTTCCTCGACTTCCAGAGTAAACAGGCCCTTAGCCAGATTGGTCTCGACCGCGGCCAGCGCGGATTTTTGGTCCGGGTATTCAACGATGAACAACAGGTCGTAACGGCCGAACGTCACGTAGGCCGAGATCAGACGACCGCCGTGCTGCCGCCGCACCTCAGCGATGGTCTTCATCTGCTGTGCGAAGTCGCGGTCTCCCTTGGTAGTGTTCCCGGTCAATCTGGCGCCGATGATGTATGTTGGCATGCAGGCTCCTTCGCTACTATTTTCCGCTAAATCCTCGTGAAGGCGCAATTGACGATGCCGAGCGGGTGCGTGTTGCAAGGCTCGCGCGGTTTCGCGGAACCAGCGCCGCCCGGCCAGGCTCAGGTCAACAGAACTGACTTGCGAAACCCCTAACGGGTTTCGTGCTTCCTGTTGGTTGCAGGGGCAGCCCCTGCAACCAAGTCCAGGAGCCGGCTCCGCTGTCGGCAGGGGCTGACCCGTGCGCCCACCAGCACGCAGGAAGCCGGCTCCGTTGTCGCCGGCGGAGAAAGGTGAAGACCCCAGCAGTCCGTTTTATGTTCTAACAGCGTGAAGCACGCATGTTAGCCGGAAGGAAAGCCTGAAACCTCAGTATCCGCGCCTGCCGAATGGGACCCCGACAGCCTTCGCTCACGATGAAGTCGCTTTGATGGCTGGCACGATCGCCGAACACCAACAGCACACTTATCGGATCAAGGGCAACGCTGACTCCGGCGAGTCGCACCGGCAGGCGCGGGCACGGTTTTCATAATTGTTGTGGCTCTCCGGGAAGGGCGGATGTTCTGGCTCTGTTCGTATTGGGTGAGCGGATTTGTGGAGTAGGATCGCGCTCTCCTCAATCGCTATACTAAGCTGAAGTTTTACTCGGTTCCGTCGGGAGGTGTGAATATGGCCGATGGCTCCAACGGGAAGGAAGCCCCGACAATTTACGCGAACATCGTCATCTCGAAGCTAAATGTGAATGAGATGACGATGGAACTCAATTGCTTCGCCAAGCCTGATAAGGGATCGGGTCAAAAGGGACCCGTGATCACGAATGTTCCTGTGGAAAGCGACGAAGATGTGTTGGCGCGGGAACCGATCGCCAGGGTCATTCTGACCTTCTCCGCTGCGCAGGAACTCAAGCGATCCCTTGATCTGGCCATGCCAAAGATAGAGCAGCTTCGGAGGTCGTCGGTCCGGGTTCGCGAAATGAACTTTTACAGAGGACATCCTGACAGGTTCGCAGAGTTCGTTGGCGAGTGGGTCGCGCTGGAAGGCGAAACCATAGTTGCGCACGGGAATGATCCGGCAGATGTAGTTGAAAAGGCTAGGGAGAAAGGGATCAAAATTCCTTTCCTTCTACGAGTGGAATCGAAGCAAGGAAAAAACGAAGGAAACATCGGTCTCTAGGCTGTGACGACGGTCGTCTATCAGGTTCAGATTCCATATCTCTGGCATGCAAATGGCGGACGATATCCAGGACTGATAGTTCAGGTACAGAATCCGTCTTATTCCGCCAATGTAGTGGAGATAGTGGCCGAGCTCGATTCGGGGGCCGAGTACTCGCTGTTTAACGGAAAACTCGCAAAAGCAATCGGCCTCGATCTGGCAGATGGAGAGGAATTCAGGTTCGAAGCGACGAACCGGTCCTCGATAAACGCTATAATCCTGCGCGCGATCATCTACCATCCGGATCTTGGGAGCTTCCCAATGGATCTCCGGTTCAGTACTGATGACATCCGACGCAACCTTCTGGGGCGCGACTTCTTCAATCAAATGCAGCTTGGATTTCGGGAGCATCACATGGAGGTGTACGTAACACCAGTGCCCTAGCGTTCCGCTTCGGCCACCCTCCTTAGCTCAACCGTATGATAAAGGAACTCCCGAAAACGGGATCGGTCGTAATAACGAAGAACGGTAAAGCGTGTGCGGAGCTGATGCCGATTACCGAGGACACCGATCTCGAGGCCCTTGCTCTTTCCCAGAACAAGCGCTTCTGGCGGATTTTCGACGCGGCTTATGAGCGCGCCGAAAAGGAGGGATGGGTCGATCTGAAGGATCTGGATTGACGCGGTCCGCGAAGCCTCGCGGCGATCTATCCAGAGCTCGGCTGCAGCGACCTTCGCATCAGGTTCTCCGCCAACTCCGGCGCCGCGACGCTGAAAGCGCGGTTTCGAGCGTGTGACCGCACAGGAAAAATAGTCTTGGCGAACAAAAGGCGAAATGCTAGGATTGCCGGATGCTTTTCCGAACATACAGCGTCAGATGCCGCGACTCGCGAGGTACTGAGCACAGAATCGAAGTCACCGCGCCGAGTCTCAACGAAGCCGTCGCGCGGGCGCTCTGTGAGTTCCGCGATATCGACTGGCGCGCAGAGCGAGATCGCGATCCCGCAGCGGTCGTCGTGAACGTTGCGCAGCCCGTAATCGAGTACAAGGTGCGGATCAGGGATTTTGAAGGCCGACTCGATTCGGCCGGAATGAGCCCCGCCGAAAGGACGTTGAAGAGTCGATGCCGTCCTTAGTGGCGGACGGAAGCGCCTCTATGATCCTGCTGCGGCGAATGGCGGACGGAAGCGCCTCTATGATCCTGCTGCGGCGGTTTGCGATTCGTCGCGTCCCGCCGTTTTGATCACCGGCATCACTTCCGACGCGAACAGCTTCAGATTTCGCTCCGCCTCTTCGTATGGCATGCCGCCGTATTTGAACACCCCGACGAACTCCGACGCGCCCATCGTGTTCTGGATATTGCGCAACACTTCGATGCATCGCTCCGGCGTTCCGATCACCTGGGTATCGGCGAACATCTGGGTGAAACCACCAGCCGCCTTCACTGCCTGCGCCATCTGCGCGTGATACTCGTAGCCCTTGGCCGCTTTGAAATGCTCGGGCTCGTGATATTCGTAGTGAGTCAGCGCACTCTCGGCATAGTTCATGGTCCACTTACGCCCGGCTTCCGTCGCCTCGCGCTCGGTCTTGGCGCAATAGACCCAGCATCCGGCGATCGGCGGCTTGGCTTTGAACCCGGCGCGCGC